>CAZBIP010000560.1:0-2147 GCA_964491885.1 uncultured Vicinamibacterales bacterium | reverse complement strand
CTCATCATGTTCTGCCACGAGGGGCCGTGGCACTACGTGGACCGCATCTGGACCATCCGCACGGACGGCACGGGCCTGACGAAGCGGCACACCAGGCAGATGGACCGGGAAATCGCCGGCCACGAGTTCTTCAGCGCCGATGGCCGGTCGATCTGGTACGACCTCCAGACGCCCAGGAGCGAGGTCTTCTGGCTCGCCGGCCTGGACCTCGTCTCGGGTCAGCGCACGCGGTACCCGGTGGCCCGCTCGAACTGGTCCGTGCACTTCAACGTGTCGCCCGACGGCAAGCTCTTTGCGGGTGACGGCGGCGGCCCACGGAGCGTGGCCGCGCCTGGCAACGGGCAGTGGATCTACCTGTTCACGCCCGGCCCCGCCGGCCTGGCCGCGACACCGCTCGTCGACTTGTCGCGGCACGATTACGCCCTCGAGCCGAACGTGACGTTCACGCCCGACGGCCGCTGGCTGGTGTTCAGCTCGAACATGCACGGCAGCCGGCACGTGTACGCGGTGGACCTCACCAGGCCGCGGCCATAGGGGTTCGATCCTCGGGTCCGCGAGTGGCGAATGGGTGACACTTTACAATTCCCAACAGACTCCCGAATCGGTGACACTTCCCAATTCGGGAACACGCTGGAATTGGAAAGTGTCACCAATTCCCTCGGAGCGAGGAGAACCGACAGCATGGCAGACATCGTGAAGACGTACCAGCACGCGTCGTGGGCGGCCATCGAGCCGTGGACGCCCGCCGACGGCATCGAACGGCGCATGATCGTCGGCGACGGCCTGATGGCCTGCCGCCTGCGGTTCGACCCGCACGTGGTCACGCCGATCCATCACCACCCGCACGAGCAATTGACGCTCGTCGAGCGCGGCCGCGTCCTCTTCTACATCGGCGACGAGGAACGCATCGCCGGGCCCGGGGACGTTCTGCATTTCCCCTCCGACATCGTCCATGGGGCGACGATGCTCGACGAGGAAGTAGTCTTGTATGACATCTTCACGCCCATCCGCGAGGACTTCCTGCCGCCGCGGCAGTGAGGAGGACGGGGGGGGTGTCGGCCATGTGTCGCACGTTCCACGCGGCAGTCGCCTCGGTCGCACTGGTCGCATCCGGTCTCGTGCTGGCCCAGGGGCCGACCAAGGCCCCCTGGATCCCGGACCGCGGCGACGGCACGTATACGAACCCCGTCATCCACGCCGATTACTCGGATCCCGACGTCGTCCGCGTCGGCCGCGACTACTACATGGTCGCGTCGAGCTTCAACGCCGTGCCCGGCTTGCCGGTTCTGCACTCGCGCGACCTGGTGAACTGGAGCCTGGTCGGCCACGCGCTGCCCCGGCTGTCGCCGGACCTCCTGTTCGCGACGCCGCAGCACGGCAAGGGGCCGTGGGCGCCCGCGATCCGGCACCACGGCGGCAGGTTCTGGATCTACTACCCCGAGCCCGACCTCGGCATCTACGCCGTCACGGCCACCAACCCGGCCGGGCCGTGGTCCGCGCCCGTGCTCGTCAAGGGCGGCCGCGGCCTCATCGACCCATGCCCGCTCTGGGACGATGACGGGCAGGTCTACCTGGTGCACGCGTGGGCGCGGAGCCGGGCGGGGTTCGCCAACGTGCTCACGCTGAACCGCCTGAGCGCCGACGGCCTGCGCGTCGTCGACGCCGGCAGGATCATCATCGACGGCGACACGATTCCGAACTACCGGACGCTCGAAGGGCCCAAGTTCTACAAGCGCAACGGCGAGTACTGGATCTTCGCGCCGGCCGGCGGCGTGAAGCCGGGCTGGCAGTCGGTCTTCCGGTCGAGGACCGTAAACGGCCCGTACCAGGATCGCATCGTGCTCGAGCAGGGTTCGACCGACATCAACGGCCCGCACCAGGGCGCCTGGATCGACACGCCATCGGGCGAGGACTGGTTCTTCCACTTCCAGGACATCGACGCGTACGGCCGCGTCGTCCACCTGCAGCCCATGACGTGGCGGGACGACGGGTGGCCCGTGATGGGCGTCGATCCGGACGGCGACGGCAAGGGTGAGCCCGTGCGGACGCACCGGAAGCCGAACATGGCTGCCTCCGGCGACCGGCTAGAGCGTTTCCGGGTGGCGGTGCCGCCCACATCGGACGAGTTCGGCGGCCCGCGCCTGGGT
>CAZBIP010000559.1:0-2150 GCA_964491885.1 uncultured Vicinamibacterales bacterium | reverse complement strand
GGCCAGCGCCATCAGATAAAAACTCAGCGTCTGCTGAACGCGCAGCTCCGTGATCCGAAAATGCGCGGCAATGTCCGGAAATGACGCAAAATACGTATCTACGGAGAACGGCCCGATTATGGCCAGCGCGGCCAGTATGATAGAAAGACGGCGATACTTCACTCGAGGGGGAACGATGGATTGCCACGCGCGGTGAATGGTCCGATGTGAGGCAGCCCACTCCCCCGTTCACATTGCAACCCAAAACCCCAGCATGTGTAAAGAAAAGACTGTAGTAGCAGCTTAATGTCCGCATTGGTTCGACGAACCGGGTGGCAGACCCGGCCCAAGCGGAAGAGCTGCAGCGCGTGGTTCAGGGGCGATCGTTTGATGAGGAGCCGATTCCGGGCTTGAACACGGAAGCACTGGGCTTCCGGTCCGCCTCCGAGTGTTTCGCATCACGGTGGAAGGTCTCCGAGGCCCAACCAACCTATGGTTTCGCCTCTGTCCCCCGACTACTTGCCCGGGGGTGTTCGTTTATCCTCATTGTCCCGCTGGCCTTCAATTTCTGCCCAGAACCTGGCGCGGGCCTCGGGAGTGAGACCTTTCAGGTAATCCTTCAATTCCTTGGCATCTGCAGCGATTCTCTCCTGCTGAATCTCCTCGGGGGTCTTCCGCCTTTGGTAGTGGAAGGGGAAGAACATTACTCGATCTTTCCCAAACCGTGATTCGTCTTCTTCATCTGCTGGTATTCTACGGGGCCGTTCTCGAAGGGCCATTACGAAACGCGCGTTGATTTGTAAGGTTGTGTTGAGCGCGGAAGCGGGACAACCGATCTGGAAGCCTGCGCAGCCGTAGGTCGGCGGTGGCGCGGGCCAGTCCGGCGCGGTCGGAGATTCGGGGCGAGCGGACCCGCCGGGAATTATTGGGGACGAGCCGGACTGATCGCTCTCGAAAGGCGCGCGGCGCTTACTAATCGGGTGACGCAGCCGCCGATCATCGCTAGGCCGATGGCTGCCAGGAGGATGACAACGATATCCCGGGACTCCTTGGAGGAGTGTGACACCATGTAGCCCAGCGCCAGGTACCACAGGCCCACTCCAATGCCCAGGCATAGGAACCAGCGGGGATGTCCCGGTCCGGTAATGGCCATGGGATAGCCGATGAGATAAGGCAGCAGCAAGAGACCCCACCACATGGAGTGGCCGGATGCGCCTCCGAAGCCCCCCCTGGCTGAAAGTCCCCACATGGCTCCCGCTCCGAGCACAATGAGAACGAACACCAACGTGCGGTACCGAATTAAGCGGGGCTCGCCCTGGCCGAGAAATGTGCCCAGGGCGGCCAGCCCGCTGCCGATAAGGATCAGGATCGAGCCTTCCAATGGGTCCAGGGCTCCGACCAGAAGGCCGATACTGCCGATGACGACCATGATTTTAGCCCATAAGGTGCGATTGCCTGTAGATGTCATGAGCATAGGATAGGTGGACATGCCGGGGCGTGGTAATCGAAAAAGCGGCGGGGAGGATTGATAATTTCGATGAGCCAGCGGGGCCAGGGCAGCCAAGTCCTGGCGGGGCTGTGTCACGGCTGCCGACAGGTGCGGGACCAGACGGTGAACCAGCCGCTGGGCAAGCCGGCGGCAATACTTCGCGGCGTGCGTGATTGAGGCATTGCGGTGCAATCCCGACTGGCCGGACCGGGCCACGCGGGCGAGTCCGCCAGCCATTCTTAGCCATCAAACGAGCGGCACGGGCCGGTCGCCGCTCTATCGGGAACTGGTTGCATGAGGGCGAGTTCCCTGTCGGGGGTGAAGGCAACTCCAGTGACGCCAGGCTCGATCTCCTGCTGTTCAAGCGCAAGAACTGCCTGATTTTACAGGGGGTGCAAGCGCTATTTTGACCTGCACGTCTTTTATCTTCTCCGGCTCGGGAGTTACCCGGTTTTTACCTGGACGTTGAGACTTCCGTTGAAGATCTCCGCCTCCGAGGTTGTCTTCCATGAAACTCAAGCCTACACCCGCGGAACCGCCGTATCGACCCCACAAATGCCCGCCAAACTGGGTGACGGTGGGACGGAGCATGAGGGGCGAAATGGTCGGCTCGAAGAGTTGTGCTCCGCTAAGGGTGTCCGGGTGGCGGCGCTCGACCTCCGGCACAGTTTCCAACCGCGAT
>CAZBIP010000558.1:0-2163 GCA_964491885.1 uncultured Vicinamibacterales bacterium | reverse complement strand
CGCCTGCCTCCCGTCGAGGAACGACAGGTCCTCCGCGAGGACACCCTTCCGGCGCGTCCGGCGCGACACGTCGTGCAGGATGACGTACAGCCGCTCCATCTTGCGGACGAACGCGCCGATGTCGTACCCGGCGCCCGTCGCGCGGGCGTTCGCGGCCAGGCGCCTCCGTTCGCCCGGCGCGTCGATGAGTTCCACGATGCGGTCGGCCAGCGCGGCGGCGCTTCGTTTCGGCACGATCCGCGCGTCGTGGCCGTCGCGCAAGACGTCCAGCAGGCCGTCCGCGTCGGTGGCGACGATGGCCTTGCCCGCCGCGAGCGCCTCGAATGCGGTCAGGGGCGTGCCCTCCCAGAGCGACGGGAATACGCTCAGGTCGAAGGCCGAGAGCGTCGCGGCGACGTCCCTGGCGAACCCGGAGAAGACGAAGCGGTCACCGAGGTTCAGCCGGGCCGCCCGGGCCTCGAGATCGGCCCGCAGCGGGCCCTCTCCGACGAGGAAGAACCGCGCCTGCGGGCGGGCATCGAGGACGATCCGCGCCGCGTCCACCAGGTACTCGTTGCCCTTCGAGTCGTGCAGCCGCGTCACCGTGCCGATGGCGAAGTCGTTCTCCTGCAATCCCAGGGCGCGCCGCGCCGCCGCCATCTCCTCCGGCGTCCGCTCCCGGCTGAACTCGTCGAAAGGCGCGCCCAGGTACACCACCTTGACCTTGCGCTCCGGGATGAGCCGGGCCTTGACGAGGAACTCCGCCGTGCTCTTCGACACGGCGATCGCGATGTCCGTGAACGGTTCGAGCGCGCGGTCGGCGGCCTTCTGGAACCAGGGCGTGTCGGTGAGGTTGGCGTGCTCGTGCAGGACCACCGGCAGGCGCCGCATCGCCGCCGCGGCCCGTCCGAACGTCGTGGCCCCGTATCCGTGGAGGTGCAGGATGTCGATCGCCTTGCGGTCGATCACCTTGAGGAGCGCCGTCAGCGTCGCCGGATCGAACTTCGACTTGTGGAGGTAGGCGATGTCGACCCCGAACGACTCGAGCGGTTCCTCCGAAAGGTCCTTCCGGCGCAGGCTCACGAGCGACACCGCGAACCGATCCCGGTCGAACCTGGGGATCATCCAGGAGAAGAGCCGTTTCACGCCGTGCATGCGCGACCCCTCCCACCCCAGGTGGTCACAGACATGCAGGACGTTCAGCGCGCGGGTGCCCATGCTGCTGCTACTCCGCCGGCGCGTCGTCGTCGCGGCGGGAGCCGACAATCCGGGCGGCCCGCCCGGACGCCACGGCATATTCGGGCACGTCCACGGTGACGACGGCCCCGGCCCCGACGATGGCGTGATGCCCGACGCGGACGCCGTCGAGCACCTTGGCGCCGGCTCCCATCCAGACGCCGTCGCCCACGGAGATGCCCCTGGAGCGGCGGCCCTGGGCCGTGACGGGGACGGAGGCGTCGGCATACTCGTGATCGCCGCCGATGACGTAACAGTACGCGGCGAGCAGTGTGTCGCTGCCGATCGCGACGCGGCTCGCCGAGAACACCTCGCAGTTGAACCCGAGATTGGCCCGGTCGCCGATCTCGATGTCGCCGTTCTTGCACGACAGGATCGTGTTCCGGCCGATGAACACGCCTGAGCCGATCCGGATCCCCTCGTTTCCGTCGCCCTTGGCGTCGAGCAGGCAATTGTCGTCGACGACCACGTTGTCACCGAGCCGGATCTTCCCCGGATGCCGCAGCACGACGTTCTGGCCGAAGACGACGTTCCGCCCGCAGGCGCCGAGCAGGCGCGGATACAGCCGTTTCCTCAGCGCCAGACCCAGCGCGCCCGGCGTCGCCTGGCACGCGAGGACGATCGCCTCGTGCTTCACCAGGGACGCCAGCCCCGGCTTGCCGACGACGAGCCGCGCGTACTTTTCGCGCGGCGACGTCCGGTCGTCGAACAACTGCTCCTGGGCCTTCGGAATCTCGGCCATCAGACCCACCCCTGCCGTCGGTACCAGTCGAGCGTGAGGCGGATGCCCTCGTCCAGCCCGATCCGGGGCGCGAATCTGAGCTCCGCCCGCGCGCGGCCGATGTCGAAGGCGCGGCTCTTCGTGAAGAAATCCACGCGGCGCCTGTAAAGCGGAGGCTCGATGCCGAGCGGGACGCAGACGGCCTCGCATGCCGCCCCGGCCGCCCA
>CAZBIP010000557.1:0-2164 GCA_964491885.1 uncultured Vicinamibacterales bacterium | reverse complement strand
GGGACGATCTTGCGGCCCGTCACCTGGTGGCCCTCGGCCCACAAGAGATCGCAGATGGCCTGGCCGCTCGAATCGGTCGCAAGCGTGCGCGTGTCGCTGATCGTCAGGATGTAGCAGTGCGCGACGGCTGGCGAGGCCTGCCTGTGCTCGATGTGGCTCATGGGGGGATTATCTCAGGGGCTAGGCGCTGGGCGCTAGGCGCTAGTGAGACAAGGAACAAGGAATAGGGAACAAGGGGCAGGGGGCAAGGGACAAGGGGCAAAGGCGCAAGGGACAAGGGGCGAGGGGCAAGGGGCAAGGGGCAGGATGGAGGTCGGGGCTTCAGCCCCGACAAACAGCCGTGGTACGCTTCGGCCGAACTGCTCCGAGGCACCCATGAAGAGTACGGTCTTCCCGCTCGCGTTCGTCCTCTCGGCCTCGCTCGTGGCCGTCGCCGGCGGCCAGGCCGGTCCGGGCGCCTCGTCCGCCCCGACCCTTTCGCCGAAGCGGGCGCGGCTCGAGCGGGCGGCGGCGGAGAAGCGGCAGAAGGACGCCGACCAGTGGGTCGCGCGCACGATGGCGAAGATGACGCCGGACGAGAAGATCGGCCAGCTGATCTTCTCGTCCATCAACGCGGCGTACCTCAGCACCGACAGCGACGAGTACGAGCGGCTGCTGCACCGCGTGCGCGACCTGAAGGTTGGCGGCTTCCATGTCTTCGGCAGCGCGGAAGCCTTCCCGCAGGTCCTGCTCAACCCGGTGTGGGGCGGAGGGCCGGCCTCCCGCAAGGGCGACCCGTACGCCGCGGTGACGCTCCTGAACCGCCTTCAGTCCGAGTCGGCGATCCCGCTCCTCACGTCGGGCGACTTCGAGGGCGGCGCGGCCTACATCCTGAACGGCGCGACGCGCCTGCCGAGGGCCATGGCGATCGCGGCGACGGGCGACGAGCAACTCGCCTTCAAGGCCGGCGTCGTCGGCGGCACCGAGGCCCGCGCCGTCGGGGTCAACATCGACTTCTACCCGGTCGTCGACGTCAACAACAACCCGCGCAACCCGATCATCAACCTCCGTTCCTTCGGCGAAGACCCCGCGCAGGTCGCGAAGATGGCGGTGTCCTACATCAAGGGCATCCAGTCCACGGGCGCGTTCGCGTCCGCGAAACACTTCCCCGGCCACGGCGACACGGAGGTCGATACGCACCTCGGGCTGGCGGTCATCACGCACCCGCGCGAACGCCTCGACAAGGTCGAGCTGGTCCCGTTCAGGGCCGCGATCGACGCCGGCGTCGACACGATCATGTCCACGCACATCGTCCTGCCGGCCCTCGACCCGACGCCCGGCATCCCGGCGACGCTGAGCCGGCCCATTCTCACCGGCCTGCTCCGCGACGAACTGAGGTTCAAGGGCCTCATCTTCACCGACTCGATGACGATGGACGCCATTTCGAAGATGTTCTCGCACGAGAAGGCCGCGGCCATGGCGGTGCGGGCCGGTGCGGACTTCGTGCTGCACTCGCCGGATGACGATGCGGCGTTCCGCGGGATCAAGGCGGCGGTGCTGGCCGGGGAGATCGGCCAGGCGCAGATCGACGCCTCCGTCGAACGGATCCTGCGCGCGAAGGCGCGGCTCGGCCTGCACGTGAACCGGACGACGGACGTCTCGGCGGTGGCGGAGAAGTTCGGCACCCGCGCCCATGCGCAGGTGGCGCAGGAGATCAACGACCGGGCGCTGACGCTCGTCAAGGACGAGCGGAACCAGGTGCCGCTCGCCGCCGCGAAGGACGCGAACGTCGTCTACCTGTCGGTGCTCGATTACGCGTCGGGGTGGCGCGAAGCGGTGCCGAGCCGGACGCTCGTACCCGAACTGAAGAAGCGGTGGCCGAACCTGACGTCCATCGAGGTGACCGACCGGACGACGGCGCCGGAGTTCGAGTTGATCCGGGCCCTGACGCGGCGCGCGGACGCGGTGATCGCGGGCGTGTTCGTGCGCATCGCGTCGTACAGCGGCCGGATGGACCTCAGCGCGTCGCAGATCGCGCTGCTCGATTCGGTCGCGGCGCAGGACAAGCCGTTCGTCGCCGTGTGCTTCGGGAACCCCTACACGGCCACGTTCCTGCCGAAGCTGCCGGCAGTGCTCGTGTCCTACGAGGTTTCGGACTTCACGGAGCGCGCGGCGGCCAAGGGGC
>CAZBIP010000556.1:0-2172 GCA_964491885.1 uncultured Vicinamibacterales bacterium | reverse complement strand
CTTCCGCATCGTGGGGGTGATGCCTCGAGGCCTGCGGTTCCCGGAACCAGCGGCCGATGTCTGGGTGCCGTTTTCGCGAGAACTGGCCTCCGCCGAGAACCTGCGAATGGCGAACCTGCTGGTCCGACTCGGACCAGGGTCCGCGCGTGAGTCCGCCCGCACGAGGCTGCAGGGTGCGGTCAGGGCGCTCTTCGGGTCCAGAGCGCCAAGAGTCGTTTTCGTTCCCCTCGACGAGATACTGCTTGCGCG
The DNA here is from genome assembly GCA_964491885.1 of uncultured Vicinamibacterales bacterium. Lineage (GTDB taxonomy): Bacteria > Acidobacteriota > Vicinamibacteria > Vicinamibacterales > JAKQTR01 > JAKQTR01. The sequence continues at coordinate 1,923 of CAZBIP010000556.1, read as the reverse complement.
ATCCAGGCGCGTCGCGCCGCTCTTGGTCTTCGGCGCGTTCGCCGCACTCCTGCTTGCCGGCGGTGTCATGCTGTACGCGCTGCTCAGCGAGGCTCTTCGAAGTCGACCCGAGATCGGTGCCAGGCTGATGCTCGGGTCGTCGCGGTGTCGTGCGCTCTGCACCCTGCCGATTCAGGGCGTCGCCATTGCCCTCATGGGCGCTGGCCCGGGTATCACCGTTGGCTGGCTGCTGCCGCGGCTGCACAGGATCTCCATCGCCGACGCCTCGAGGGTCCTGCCGGGCTCCGGGGATCTCGGTACGGCGGCGTCCATCATCGGCGTCTCGGTGCTCGTCGGCGGCGTTGCGGGGAGTGTGGCGTCAATCGGGCACTGGCGGTCGCGGATACCGACGCTCCTCAGCGACGGCCGCTTTGGGCCGTCTCGTGTGCGCCGCGTGACGTCGCAAGTGCTCATGACGGGTCAGGCGGCCGTGGCCATGGCGTTTCTGGCGTGTGCGATGCTCACTTGGGTGAGCGCAGTCAACCTCGGTCACATGTCGCCGGGATTCCGAACCGGACGGGTCCTCACTGCCAGGGTGACCCTCGACGCGACTCGAATGCCCATCACCCAGCAGGCCATTGCCGGCTGGGCCGAGTTCTTCGTGACGCTCGTCGATGCGGCCGTGAGACTCCCTGGTGTGGAGTCCGCGGCTGTGACTTCGGCGCTGCCCATGCTGGGCGGTGGAGGACGAGTGAGCTTCTCGGTCGGCCCGTCACGTCCCGGCTGCGAATCGGCCTGGATCAGGGGTGTGAGTGACGGTTACTTCGCCACATTGGGACTTCAGTTCCGCGAGGGTCGGAGCTTCGTATCCAGCGAGCGCAGCCTGGCAACGCCCGTGGCCGTCGTCAACGGCGCCCTCGCGCGGGCCTGCTGGGCTGGCACGTCGGCCGTAGGTCGGACGGCGGTTCTAGTCAACCAGAACGTGACCATCGTGGGCGTTGTCGGCGACATCCCGATGTTCGGATTGAGGCGTCCGCCGGTGCCCGAGGTCTATGTCCCACTGAGAGTCCTCTCCCTCTACTCGATGTCCATGGTGCTCCGCACGAGTGCAGACGACCCGCCGACTGTCGCTCCCCTGCTCCGAAGGCTCGTCGTGTCTCTCCACCCTCGGGCACGCGTCTCAGCGGTGCGGAGCGTCGATGAGTTACTCGCCGACGCAGAAGCGCCCCTCGCCCTCGGCGCTGAACTGCTTGGGGCGGCCGCGACATGCACCGTACTGATTGCATTGCTGGGTGTCTACGCGTCGTCGGTTCTGCTTGCCCGGCAGGCACGTCGAGAGCGGGCGATACGGTTGGTGCTGGGGGCCACGCCGTCCGCGCTGCGCCGCCGCGCGGCGGTGTCAGCCATTCTGTGGGTCGCGCTGGGAATCCTGATGGGGGCCCTCCTGGCCCGGGCTGTGGCCGCGTCGCTCGCCCCAGTGCTCTTTGGAGTCGACCCATTTGAGCCGCGGATCTATGCGGCCGCGGCTTGTTCACTGCTGGCGTGCGCAACGTTCGCGGCCTGGATCGGCGGCCGGGACGTCGTCTCTGTCGACATCATGGAGCGTCTGCGGTCTGAATGCTGAGAGGAGTCCGCGCACCTCTGTACTCAAGGGGGACTCCGTCGGTGTCCTGACGAAGTGGGGCGATCCGGCGCGCTCGGTCCTTCTGTTGTGCTGCCGCCGGAGTGACGCTCGCCTGCCACACGTCGATGATCGGTCCGCTCGGACCGGGCGTGAAGGAAGCCCAGCCCGCGTCGTCCGGCCCGCCCGCGTCAGCGGAGCGGGCGCACGCCGCACCTCAGACGACGACCGCGGCCCCTTCGACCAGCCGCCCGTCGAAGAGGTGGATGGGGCGCCGCTCGGCGAAGGCGGGCGCTCGGCGCCCGAATGACCTCCCGGCACGG
>CAZBIP010000555.1:0-2186 GCA_964491885.1 uncultured Vicinamibacterales bacterium | reverse complement strand
GCCCAGATCGAGGCCCTCGGCCGGCGCGCGGCGGTCTTCCCCGGAGACCTCACGAAGGACGCCGACGTGCGGCGCGTCGTCAGCGGCGCGGACGCGCAGCTCGGCCGCATCGACATCCTCGTGAACAACGCGGGCGGACTGCTGGGCCGCCACCCGCTCGTCGAGATGCCCGAGGCGTTCGTTCACGCGGTCCTTGACGTCAACGTCCTGACCGTCTTCCTCTGCTGCCGGGCGATCGCGCCTGGCATGATCGCGCGCCGTCACGGCGCCATCGTCAATCTCACGTCGCTCGCCGCCCACAACGGCGGCGGACCGGGCGCGTCCGTGTATGCGGCGGCAAAGGCGGCGGTCCTGACGCTCACCAAGGCGTACGCCAGGGAACTCGCGCCGCACGGCATCCGCGTCAACGCCGTCTCGCCCGGCCTCATCGGCGGCACGCCGTTCCACAAGACCTTCACGAGCCCCGAGGCGTTCGCCGCGACGGTCAAGACGATTCCCCTCGGCCGCGCCGGCGAGCCCGACGACGTCGCGCGCGTGATCGCGTTCCTGGCCGGTGACGACGCCGGGTATGTGACGGGCGAAACCATCGAGATCAACGGCGGCATGTTCATGCGGTAAGGGGTCGGGCCTGACCCCTTCGGGAGCGATCCATGAAGGTCCCCGGCCTGCGCTGGCTGATCATCGGCTTGATCTTCCTGGCGACCGTCATCAACTACATCGATCGCCAGACCGTCTCGGTGCTCAAGACGGCCATCAGCGACGACCTGGGCTTGTCGAACGCCGACTACGCCGCGATCCAGAACAGCTTCCTGGTCCTCTACGGCATCAGCCAGATGGTGTCGGGCCGCCTCTACGATCGCATCGGCACGCGCCTCGGGTTCGTCTTCTCCATCGTCGTCTGGTCGATGGCGGCCATCGCCCACGCCTTCGCGCGCTCCGCGGCCCAGTTCGGGGTCTTTCGCGGCGTGCTCGGCTTCGGCGAAGCCGGCAACTGGCCGGGCGCAGCGAAAGTCGTCGGCGAGTGGTTCCCAGTGAAGGAGCGCGCGCTCGGCATGGGCATCTTCAATACCGGGGCCGCGCTCGGCGGCGCGGTCTCGCCGCCCATCATCGCGTGGATCGCGCTGACATACGGCTGGCGCTCGACCTTCGTCGTCACCGGCGCGCTGGGATTCGGCTGGCTCCTGCTGTGGCTGCTCGTCTTTCGCGTCCCGGAGCGACACCGGTGGATCACGGAGGCCGAGCGGGCGCACATCCTGTCGGATCGCGGCGCGAACGCGGCACAGGATGCGGACTGGAAGCCGGGATGGGGCACGCTGCTCCGGTACCGGCAGACGTGGGCGGTGGTCGCCGGCCGCTTCATCACGGACCCGATCTGGTGGCTGTACGTCTTCTGGCTGCCCAGCTACTTCCAGGAAGCGCGCGGCTTCAGCCTGCAGCAGATCGGCATGTCGGCATGGCTCCCCTTCCTGTGCGCCGGCGTCGGAGCGCTGGGAGGCGGATGGGCGTCCGGCCACCTCATCCACCGGGGATGGAGCGTCGATCGCGCGCGCAAGACCGTGATGGCCTGCGGCGCGCTGCTCACGCCGGCAGGCATCCTCGCCATGCGCGCCGAGAGCCCCTACACGGCGCTCGTGCTGATGGGTGTCGTGCTGTTCGGGTTCCAGGTCTGGATCAACAACCTGCAGACGCTGCCGAGCGACATCTTCCCGAAGTCGGCGGTCGCGTCGGTCTTCGGCCTGGGCGGCACGTCGGCCGCCGCGGCGAGCGTGCTCTACAACTGGGGCACGGGTCGGGTCGTGGACGCGGTGGGATACGCGCCTGTGTTCGTGGTCGCCGGCGTGCTCGGCCCGCTCGGCCTGGCAGCCGCGGTGCTGCTGGCCGGGCGGATCAGTCCGCTCCGCCGGGAGGAGTTGAAGTAGCCGTCAGGCGCATCCCCTCCCGGATCACCGCGAGCGTCTCGGGCGTCAGGTCGTATGGCGCCAGTTCGCCGGGGCCGGCCATCGCGATCTCGGACACGTCGCTTGCGGCCGACGGGTCGCCGGCCAGCCGTCGGCACAGGAAGTCCACCAGGACGAAGTGATACCGCGCGCGGCCTTCGGCGTCGCGCGTGATCCGATCGAAGACGCCAACGACGGGCCCGACGCTCACGTCGAGCGCCGTCTCTTCCTTGATCTCCCGCGCCAGCG
>CAZBIP010000554.1:0-2190 GCA_964491885.1 uncultured Vicinamibacterales bacterium | reverse complement strand
AGTCGATCGCTTCGCCGCCCACGCTGCTGCGGCCGTGACCGTTGCCGTTGCCGTCTAGTGGCAAGTCAAGTGGAGAAGTGAACGGGGGGAACGGGGCTCTCCAGGCACACGAATCCTGGGCAACGTCGAGAAGCGGCGTCGGGGATTCGGGTGCGTCGTGGTAGTCGAGTCGTCGAGATCGCCGTCGGTGGCCGTCGAGGGGTACTGCCCGCCGTCTAACGTTGAGCGTCCTCTCGTCGAGGCGCCTGATCAGCGTCGTTGTGCATTTGCGTCCTCGACAGCACCGGCCCGGGGGCTTCAGGAGTCGCCGGGAGGCTCGGATGGCCTGGGCGGCAACGTGGAAGTCCCCCGGTCCGGCGATCCTTCGACTCGGTCCGGTGGGCGCCTGTCAGCTCATGCGCACGCCTCCTTTGGTGACGAAGCCTGGTCGAGGCCGAGCTTGGTGATATCGAAGAGTTTGCTCGAGTCGAAGGGTGCGCCTCGGGCTACGTGCCACATCGCCTTGGCTAGCTTGCGCATCACGGCCACTACCGCCTTGAGCTTCCATCTCGAGCCGTCGCGCTCGACCTTCTTCTGGTACCAGGCGCGCACCACGGGGTCGGATTGAATGACGCGCATGGCCATCAGGTAGAGCAGGCGTCGCCCTTCTCGCGCGCCGCGCTTGGTGATGTGGACGCCCCTCTTCTGCTTGCCGCTGCTGCGTTCACGCAAGTTGAGGCCGAAGGCCTTCTCCAGGGCCTGCGGCGCAGGGTACTTCCGCGGGTCGAGGCCCGAGGCGATGAACCCCGCGGCAGTGCCCGCGCCCGTCAGCGCACAGAGCTCGGGAGGCACGGCCTTGCGGGTCAGCGCGACGACCTTCGCCTCTGCGGCCGTCTGTTCCCTGTGCGCGCGCAGCGCCTCGGCCGCGAACGCCCTCAGCTCGTCCTCCTCCGCCGGCAGCATGGGCACACCGACCGTCGTCGACGCGCACTGCGCGATGGCCTCGATCTTCTCGGCGGCAAGGAAGTTCCGCCCCACCCGACGCATCAGCGTGCGCGCGCCGTCCGTCTCCTCGGCGACCATCCTCGGCCCGCCAGACCACCCCAGCAGCTCGAGCAGCGTCACCGCTGTCAGAGCGAGGTAGTCCGTGAGCTCGGGCCAGTGACGCGCGAGCAAGCCCTCCAGCCGGCCGGCGAGCCTCTGGAAGTTCTCTGCGTGGAAGCGAGCCACCTGCCACGTCGCCTCGAGCTCCCGCTCCGAAGGCGACGTCAGAGGCCATGGCTCGCTCAGCCCCTCGACCTGCATGCGCGCGACCAGCCCGGCCGCCTTCGCGTCGTGCAGGCTCGGCACGCCGTCGAACACCTCGGCCCCGTCGTGCACGCGCTTGCCGTTGACCCGAAAGACCGGGATTCCACTGCCGAGCAGGCCCGCGCGAATCGCGTCGCCGTATGTCCCGGTGGGTTCCATTGCTACTTCGAGGACCGCGACCGCGAGCGCCAGTTGCTTGCAGAGCAACCAGAACAGCGGCGTCTCGGCCGGATGCTGCCACGCGACCAACTTCACGATCCCTTGTTCCTTCGTCACCACCGCTGCCAACTGCTTCTCCTTGGCCACGTCGATGCCGATGACGACATGGCCCGACAGCTCCTTCGCCAACGACTCCGCATCCAGCTTCTTGATGTCCACGGCTCGATAGGTACGCTTGCTCATGGTGGGGCGACCTCCTTCGTCGCCTGCAAAGGACGATCTCCTTCTTGAGGCGTCCCACCGTCCCATCTCCTCTTGACGTCCTACCGCTGAGTCGCAGACCTCCTCCGCCGGCTCGGCGGCGGTGCATGCGGACCACCCGTCGACAACGGCGCACGCCTCCTCACCCGCGCAGGTTCCGAAGGCGTTCGCCCGCTCGCAGGGACGGGTCGTCCCGAGGAGCGCGAGGGTGCACACGCACGAGCCGGTCACCGGCACACACTGGGTCGTCGCGGCGCCGTCGACGGTCGTCGCGTCGCCGCAGGTGTAGCCCGTCGGGCAGTCCGCATCGGCAGCGCAGTCGCGCCCGCAGGCCTGGGACCCGTCCTCGAACGCGAGGCAGCGGCCGACGCCTTCGCAGTCGGTGGTCGCGGCGCAGGCGCGGCACGGCACGTCCGCGCCAGGGATGCCGTCACCATTGAGCGTGGCCTTTCCGAGCACGCCGGTCTGGCCGTCGGGGTCGCG
>CAZBIP010000553.1:0-2191 GCA_964491885.1 uncultured Vicinamibacterales bacterium | reverse complement strand
GCGTGAGGGCGCCGCTCGACGCCGGCCGCGGCAAGCCAGTGGGAGTGATCCAATGAATCCGAGAACCGTGCTGGCCATCGGCGTTCTCGTGCAGGGGGCAGTCATGGCGGTTCCAGCGGCGGCACAACCCTACGAGGCCCGCCGGGCCGGCGACGTCGTGCACCTCGAGGACACGGCCGCCCAGACGGTCGTCTCGATCATCACGTCCGTCGGGAACATGGCGTACGAAATGCGGGTGAAGGGCCACAACATCCTCCGCTTCCCGTTCGCCTCCATCGACGACTACAAGTCGAAACCGCCCAGCCGCCACGGCATCCCGTTCCTGGCCCCCTGGGGCAACCGCCTCGACGAGCAGGCCTTCTACGCCAACGGGAAGCGGTACGCCTTCGACATGACGCTCGGCAACATCACCGGGGCCGTCCCGATCCACGGATTCGTGAGCCTGACGGATCAGTGGCGGATCGTCGAGATGAAGAGCGACGCGAACGCGGCGTGGCTCACGAGCCGGCTCGACGTCTACAAGCAGCCGTCCTGGATGAAGCAGTGGCCGTTCGCGCACACCATCGAGATGACCTACAGGCTCGAGCGCGGCGTCCTGGAGGTGCGCACGACGGTCGTCAACCTGTCCGCGGAACCGATGCCGGTGGCGCTCGGCTACCACCCCTGGTTCCAGCTGACGGATTCGCCCCGGGACGAATGGTCCGTCACGGTGCCCGCGCGCACACGGTGGCTGCTGTCGCACCAGAAGGTGCCGACGGGCGAGACCGAGCCGACCGGCGCGTTCTTCCCAGGCTTCACGGGTGCGCTGAGGGACTACAACCTGGACGACGTGTTCACGGACCTCGTGCGTGACGCCGATGGCCGCTCGACGGTGACGCTGAAGGGCCGCGCGCAGCAGATCGAGATGACGCAGGGCCCCAACTACCAGGCGCTCATCGTCTATTCGCCGAATCCCCTGAACACCGGACGCGGGAGCCAGATCCCGCCGCCGGCGCCGGGTGACGCACCGCCCGCGCGCCCGCCATCGGCGTCCTCACCGGGGCCGGGACGCGGGGCCGGGCTGGCCGCGCCTCCGCCCAACCCGCTGGCGACGCCGAACTTCATCTGCTTCGAGCCGATGGCGGCCGTCACGAACGGGCTGAACCTGGCCCACCGCGGCGGCTACAAGGACCTGCAGTACATCCAACCCGGCGGAACCTGGACCGAGAGTTTCTGGGTCAGGGCGACGGGGTTCTGAGGCCGCATGGAACCGGTTCGCGTCTCGATCACCCGGCTCAAACCGGGCGTCACGCTTCCCGAGTACCACTCGGAGGGCGCCGCCGGCATGGACGTGGCGGCCGCGGTCGACGCGCCGCTGGAACTCGCGCCGGGAGACAGGTGTCTCGTCCCGTGCGGTTTCGCGATCGCGGTGCCGCAGGGGTATGAAGCGCAGGTCAGGCCGCGCTCCGGCCTGGCCGCCAACCACGGGGTCACACTCCTGAACACGCCCGGGACGATCGACAGCGACTACCGCGGCGAGGTCAAGGTGGTGATGGTCAACCACTCCAGGATGCCTTTCGTCGTAACGCCAGGCATGCGGATCGCCCAACTGGTGGTCGCACCAATCTCGAAGGTCGAATGGGACGAGGTTGACCGCCTGCCAGAGACGGACCGCGGCAGCGGCGGCTTCGGACACACGGGGCACTGACGTCGTACGAGCCCTGGCCGCGGTCCCTCACCTCACGGGACCGCGGATCACGGCGGGCCCGATGTGCCGACGTTCCGGTTGTATCAAAACGGTCACAGACGCCGGTTCACGGGGTGGACCAGCGCCCGGCAGCGCGGTCGCTTCCCCTCGCGGGAACCGGCCATTGTCACACTTTTGTCATGTATTAGTCAATATTACGCCAACACTTGACATTATGGGGGTGCCGAGGAGCAGACTAGGGTGATCGAAGGGGGCTCAATGATGCGCACTTATACGTTTCTTCTCGCGTGTGTGGTCGCGCTCGCCGGCTGCGATTCGAGTCCCTCGACACCTTCGCCGGCCGCCTGCACGTTCACCCTCTCCACGACGTCGGTCTCCATGGGCGCCTCGGGCGGGAGCGGTTCCGTCGGCGTCAGCACGGGCAGCACGTGCGCCTGGACGGCGCGGTCGGACCTGTCTTGGGTCACGGCAACAAGTGGCACGTCCGTCACCGGCCCGGGTACG
>CAZBIP010000552.1:0-2195 GCA_964491885.1 uncultured Vicinamibacterales bacterium | reverse complement strand
GCCGCGACCCGCGTCATAGATCGTCCGCTGCATCCGTCGCAGGCCGTTCTCCAACTCCGAGACTTCCACGCCGCTCTGCCCGGCGGCGAACTGCAATTCGCTCAGGGCCTCCACCGACAGCCCCGTGCGACGCGCCATCTTCGCCACGCTGTCGCCGTAGCTGCCGAAGAGCTTCGCCGACGCCGCCAGGGGCGCAAGGATGGCCGAGCCGACCCCCATCATCTTCAGGCCGAGATTGCGGACGCCGTCGCCGAAGGCCTTGAGCTTCTTCTCCGCACGGCGCAACCCGCGCACGAGCTTGCTGTCGTCGGCGAATAGCTCGACGAAGGCGCGACCGGCTCGGATTCCCTGCGCGGATGCCACGCGTGTTACTCCTCGTCTTCAACCGGTAAGGCGTACCAGCCCTCGGGCAGGTTCATCTTGCCCGGCACGACCCGGCCGTCGGCGTTTTTGACCCAAACCTTGGCGTCCTTGATGGTTTCCCGCAGGCGCACCGGTGTGCCGTGAGGCACGTAGATCGTCCGAGTGAAGGGCGACCCGCCCGCACATCCCGTCAATAGGATCGGCAGCACGAAGGCGACGATCAGCCAGTGCTTGCGGACCTTGGCCCGCAGCTTGTCCTTGGTCTGCTGGTCAGGGGCGGCGTCTTCCGCCGTGGGCCGCGATTGCTTGGCGACCCACGGCAGAAACGCGCGGAAGAACGCGGTCAGAACGGCGATCAACCAGTTCATCACGCCGCCTCCTTCTTGCTCTCCAGCCCGCCCCAGCGATCCAGTTCGCTGTGCTTGATCTGGATGCCCTGTTTGATCTGCTCGACCAGCGCGTCGGAGGGCTTCTTGCCGTTGTTGGCCTCGGCGTAGGCGTTCAAGACGAACCGCAGGGCCGAATCCAGCTTGGCCAGGCCCCTGTTGGGCGTGTCGTCGGCGATCTGCTTCTCGGCCAGCTTGATGCCGGTGATGATGCTGCCCTCCCAGGCCTTCCACTTCTCCTGCAGCGGGTTGAACTTGCTGGCCAGGAAGATGAAGAAGCCGACCATCGCCGCCCAGATGATGGCGAAGCCGATGCCGGAATTGAGGAACGTCCAGACTCCATTGAGGATCGCGTTGCCGTCCATGTTCATGTGCCTTTCTGGGCCTCAAGGGCCTCTCTGAGAACCGCCAGCGACTCTTTGTTGGCGACCATCCGTAGCCGCCGATCCTGTCGTGTGTAGGGGTCGAAGTCCGATGGTTTGAAGGGCCTGCTGCGTTTTGGGTCGCGGTTGGCGTTGGCGATCAGGACGCAGACCAACGATGTATGCGCCCAGCGCTCGCGGCCCAGGCCCTCGGCCATCCACAGCAGTTGCCGCAGCGTCAGCGGGCCGGGATCGACGCCGATAGACCCGGCGATGCGCCAGACATCGCCCCACGGATCGTCGCGTCGATGTCCAGCGCGTCGATGCGCGTCTCCACCGCCGTCACCGCCGCGTCGATCATGGCCATCTGCTTGGCGACCGCCTTGGCCCGGTCGTTGCGGCCGCGCGACCGGAAAAAACCGATCAGTTCCTCGTAGAACGCCTTCTGCGCCGCCAGCAGCGTCTGCCCGTCGAAACCGGCCCGCACGTCGTCATCGGTGACCTTGTGCGTCTCGAACTGCCCCTCAAGCATGGCGCAGAGCACCTCGCCCAGGAGCATCTCGTCGGTGCCCAATCGGGTCAGCAGCGGCGGGTCACCGGCTTCGGGTTGGAGCAGATCGATGTCCAGCTTCGCCTTGACCTTCATGGCCGTGCCGAGGGTCAAGGTGAGGGTCCAGGTCCGACCGGCTGCATCAGTGAACGTTTTCATCAGGCCACCTCCACCCAGGAATCGAACACGGCGAGCTTGGCGGTCACGCTGACCGTCACACCCTCTTCCAGCGGCTCGTTGCGGCTGAAGTTGGTGATGCTGAAGTCGCCCAGCGGCCCCTCAGTCCCCGAGGCGGTGCGGTCGCCGGTCAGCACGGCCAGACGGATCGTGCCCGCCGAGAGGAACGCGGTCTTCACCGCGTCAAACCCGGCGTCGCCCGGTTTCCAGAGCATCTCGAACTCGGCGGTGCATTCGCGCAGCGTCGGCGCGGTCGCCCGCCAGCCCTGGTTGGCGCGGGTGGTGACATCGGCCTCGCCCGCCTCGAGGTTCAACGTCACGTCCTTGACGTTGGCCATCTCGGTGAGCGTCGCCAGA
>CAZBIP010000551.1:0-2198 GCA_964491885.1 uncultured Vicinamibacterales bacterium | reverse complement strand
CACCTCTACACGCTGGGCCGCCGATCGACCATCGAGAACCAGCAGACGAAGCAACTCGCGCTCTTGAGCGGCTCGGGCGTGCCGGTCGAGAAGCGCTACATCGTGGACGGCCAGTCGTTCTATTACCGCAACCGCCGCAGCCCGGGCTCGCCCATCAAGGACCAGGTCCAGGTGTTCTACCGGCTCCGCAACGACGCGAAGAGCGGCCTCGGCGCCCCGATGCCGGCCGGCATCGTGCGCGTCTACCAGGCGGACGCGAAGGGCGGCCTCCAGTTCGTCGGCGAGGACCGCATCGATCACACGCCGAAGGACGAGACCATCGATCTGAAGATCGGCAACGCCTTCGACGTCGTGTGCGAGCGGAGCCAGACGGACTTCGAGAAGATCAGCGAGCAGGTTTACGAGATGGAGTTCGCCATCACGCTGCGCAACCACAAGACGTCGGCCGTCACCGTCCAGGTGAACGAACCCGTCGGCGGCACGTGGAAGATGCTGCAGTCCACGCACAAGTGGGAGAAGACCGCGGCGTGGGCGGCGCAGTTCACGGTGCCGGTGGCGGCCGACGGCACCGCCGTCCTCAAGTACCGCGTCAGGGTTACCTACTGACGCAGGTCATCGGGGTCAGGTCCGCAGATCTGCGGATCCGCTGCAGATCTGTGGATCCGACCCCGAAACCCCGGACTCGGCTAGACTAGCCTCACGGCCCGGCGCCTGCCGGGCGCGACAGCGAGGTGCACAGCCATGTTCGACGCCGCCACCTACCGCAATCGCCGCAACCGCCTCAGGAAGGACGTCGGCTCCGGCCTGATCCTGCTGCTCGGCAACGATGAAGTGGGCATGAACTACGCGGCCAACCAGTACCACTTCCGCCAGGACAGCACGTTCTTGTACTTCTTCGCCGTGAACCTCCCAGGGGTCGCCGGCCTGATCGACGCAGACGAGGGCACCGAGACGCTCTTCGGTGACGACCTCACGGTGGCCGACATCGTCTGGACCGGCCCGCAGCCGACGGTCGCGGACCTGTGCAAGCCGGCGGGCATCGCGTCGAGCGCGCCGATGGCGGAGCTCGAGAAGCGCCTGGCCGCGGCCATCGCGCAGGGCCGCCGCATTCACTTCCTCAAGCCGTACCGCGCCGAGCACACGCTCAAGATCACGGCGCTGCTCGGGCTCAAGCCGACGATCGTGGCGTCGTACCGGTCGGAGCCGCTGCACAAGGCCGTCGTCGCCCAGCGGAACGTCAAGTCGGCGGACGAGGTGGCGGAGATCGAACGCGCCATTGCCGTGTCGCGCGAGATGTACCTGGCGGCGATGAAGGCCGCGAAGCCCGGCCGGCGCGAGTTCGAAGTCGTGGCGGAGATCGTCCGGGTGCAGAAGGCGAACGGCTGCGCGCTGTCGTTCCCGATCATCTGCTCGGTGCACGGCGAGACGCTGCACAACCACGGCCACGCCAATTCGATGAAGGACGGCGACGTCATGGTGCTCGACTCCGGCGTGGAGACGGAGCGCGGCTACGCCAGCGACATCACGCGGACGATCCCGGTCGGCGGCCGGTTCACCGCCCAGCAGCGGGTCATCTACGACCTCGTGCTCGCGACGCAGCTCAAGGCCATCGCGGCCATCAAGCCGGGCGTGCCCTACAAGGACGTGCACCTGTCGGCGTCGAAGAGCTTCGCCGCCGGCTTGAAGGCCATCGGCCTGATGAAGGGCGACCCGGCTGAGGCCGTGGCCGCCGGCGCGCACGCGATGTTCTTCCCGCACGGCCTCGGGCACATGCTGGGCCTGGACGTGCACGACCTCGAGAACATCGGCGAGCAGTACGTCGGCTACGAGCCCGGCCTCGAGCGCAGTGCGCAGTTCGGCCTGAGCTACCTCAGGCTGGCCCGCACGCTCAAGCCAGGGTTCGTGCTCACGGTCGAGCCGGGCCTCTACTTCATCCCACAGCTCATCGACCAGTGGAAGGCCGAGAAGCGGCACGCCGCGTTCATCAACTACAAGGAAGTGGAGAAGTTCCGCGACGCCCGCGGGTACCGGATCGAGGACGACGTGCTTGTGACGAAGTCGGGGAACCGGGTGCTCGGGCCGCCGATCCCGAAGACGGCGGCGGACGTCGAAGCGGCCTGTAGAGAATGACGGATGCGCCGGGTCTGAAGACCCGGCCTCCATCCTTGTGGACCGACCCGAACCGAGGACCCGGCCTC
>CAZBIP010000550.1:0-2202 GCA_964491885.1 uncultured Vicinamibacterales bacterium | reverse complement strand
ACTACGTGTCGAAACTCGCGGCGGCCGGTTTCGAGGACGCCTCGATCGAGCCGACGCGGGTGTATCGGGCCGACGATGCCCGGGCGTTCCTGGCTGGCCAGGGCCTCGACGTGGACGCCACCGCGCCGCTCATCGACGGGCGTGTCTACAGCGGCTTCATCCGCGCCAGGAAACCGGCGGCCGAGAGGGCCTGATCATGAAGCGGACTGTCGGATTCGCGGTGCTGTCGCTGATCACGCTGGCGTGGGTTGCCGGCTCGGGTCAATCGCCTGCGCGAGGGCCGGAGTTCCCGCCGGAACTCGTGGCGTTTGGCCCACCGTCCGAGAAGCCCCTGCTGGCCGGCACCGGGATGGATACTTGGGATCGGCTGATGCGCGAGCGCGGCTGGATCATGCGTGAAGACGGCCAGTGGCACCTCTGGTACACCGGCTACAACAGCGCGCGCAGCGACTCGAAGTTCCTGGGCTACGCGACGTCTCCGGACGGCCTGGCCTGGACGCGCCACCCGGCCAACCCCCTGACGACGACCGGGTGGGTCGAGGACATGTGCGTGGTGAAGCAGGGCGGCAGGTACTACATGTTCGCCGAGGGCCGTGACGATGTGGCGCACCTGCTGACGTCCACGGACCGGGTCCACTGGACGGAGCGAGGCGATCTCGACATCCGGCAGACGAACGGCCGTGCGATTTCACCCGGGCCGCGCGGCACGCCGGCGATGTGGATCGAGAACGGCGTGTGGTGGCTGTTCTACGAGCGCGAGGACCTGGCCGTTTACGCCGCGACGTCGCGGGACCTGAAGGTCTGGACGAGCGTCACCGACGAGCCCGTCATCGCGCGCGGGCCCGAGGCGTACGACCGGTACGCCGTCGCCGTCAACCAGATCGTCAAGCACGACGGCCGCTACTACGCCTACTACCACGCGAGCGCGCTGAAGGACTGGGCCGAGTGGAGCACCTGCGTCGCGGTTTCGGACGACCTCGTGCACTGGAAGAAGTATCCTGGCAATCCCGTGTTGCCGGTGAACTCGGCGATGAAGGGCGCGAGCAGCGGCACGCTGGTCCACGACGGCACGCAGTACCGGCTCTACACCACGCACCCCGACGTGCGGGTCTACTTTCCGCGCGGCAATTAGCCTGCCCTGGCCAGGCAGACCGCAGTTCACTGTTCCGATCGAGGGTGCAATCGGTAGCGTGAAGCTCCGAATGGGCAAGCCCTGCGCGCCTGGCCTCGAAGGACCCTCTCGCCTGCCAGACCGTAGTACGCTGTGCGCGATGTGGGTCGAGCCGCTGATCCTTCTCGGGCTGATCGCCGTCGTCGCGGCCCTCCTCGCGCACGCCCTCGGCCGCGTCCGACTCGGCGTCCGGATCGTTCTCAGCGCCGCGGTGGCCACGATTGTCGTGCTCCTGGCTGCCTGGCATGTCGCCCGAGCGCCATGGCAACTCATGGGCGTGACGGTCGACAGGGTTCGCACGGACAAGCCGGTCGTGGCACTGACCTTCGACGACGGGCCGACGCGGGAGTGGACCGGGCCTGTGCTGGCCACGCTCGAGCGCGAGGGCGTACGTGCGACGTTCTTCCTCATCGGCGAGAGTGTCGACGCGAATCCGGCGGAGGCAAGGGCAATCGTCGACGCCGGTCACGAGGTCGGCAACCACTCGTACACGCACCAGCGGATGGTCCTCCGTTCGGCGGCATTCGTCAGGAGCGAGATCGAGCGAACCGACGCGGCTCTCGGTCGCGCTGGATGGCAGGAGCGGATCCTCTTCCGGTCTCCCTACTGCAAGAAGTTCTTCGTCCTTCCGCATTACCTGTCCCAGAACGGTCGGGTCAATGTCTTCTGGGACGTCCAGGATTCACCAGCCGCCGACGCGCCGCAACTCGCCTCGGCGATGCTGGCGCACACGAGAACCGGCTCGGTGATCCTGATGCACGTCATGTACGACAGTGGTCAGCGGTCGCGAGAGGCCCTTCCCCTGATCATCCGGGGCCTTCGTGCGCGCGGATTCGGGTTCGTGACCGTCTCTGAGTTGATGAACGAGAGACGGCCGTGAGACGTGGGTGCGCCGAGGTCGGCCGGGCCGCGACGCAGGTGGGAGCACGGGGCGCTGTCGCGGGGTCCAGTGGCTATGGCGGGCCCCGCCGCGGGGCGGCGAGCGCCGCCCGGTGGTGCCGGACCGAAGACGGCGTCCGATAGGAGGCAGC
>CAZBIP010000549.1:0-2203 GCA_964491885.1 uncultured Vicinamibacterales bacterium | reverse complement strand
CGGCGGCGCGCGCGATCTCCGGGAACTCGACGTCGTAGCAGATGGCGATGGCGAGCCGTCCGAGCGCGGTCTCGAAGACCCGCAGCTCCGACCCCGGGGACACGCGCCACTCCTCGCTCTCGAACCGGGTCATGTGCAGCTTCGGCTGGGCCCCGACCCTCCCGCCAGGATCGAAGAGATAGGCCATGTTGAGGACGCCGTCGCCCGTCTCCGCCCGCGTCGGGATGCTGCCGGCCGCGATGTGGAGGCGGTGCCGCGCCGCGAGTTCTCCCATGCACGCCAGATACTCGGGCAGCTGGTCGGCCAGCGCGCGCACCTGGGCGTCGATGGGGCGCTTGACGTCGCCGAGCGTGAGGAGCTGAACGGTGAAGTACTCGGGAAACACCAGCAGCTGGCACTTGTAGTCCGCGGCCGTCTCGACCAGGCCGGCCACCTGCTCGCGGAACTCGGCGAACGTCTTGACCGGGCGGATGAAGTACTGAAGCGCGGCGACTCGAATTCGTTCCATGCGAACCAGCTCCTCAGGCCCGGCGCCAGGCATCGCGGCGCAGCGGAGACTGCCGCCTCGCGGATGAGCAGTGACCGGCGGCGGGAGGCTGGACCGCGCCGGCGTCGCGGTACCGCTCTTCCTCGTGCAGAACCGCGCCCTTGCAGACGGCTGCCGCCACCGACGCTCGTGCAGGACCAAAGGCGGGCGGCGACGCACGGGGGCTGGAGTGCATTATCGCACTAGCCGTCGGCAGGTCCGCATACACGGGTTCCCCGGGCGTCTCTGCTGGAATCCGTGCCCGGCAAGCTGCGGTCGAACCCCCGGAAACACGGGGTCAGGTGCGCAGATCTGCGGATGTGACCCCGTCTGAACCCGGCTCTGGCGTCGTGCGGCTGAACGGCGTATCGTCTTCGGCATCGTCATCCACGGCCAGCCGCTCGCGGGTCGCCGGGTCCCGCAGCCAAAAGGAGCACGGCCATGCGCGCTCGCCTCCGTGTCGCCGCGGCGCTTCAGGCGATCTTCCTCGGCCTGTCAGTGGCGGACGCCGCGCCGCAGGACTACGGGCTGCTGAAGGCGAAGCCGGAGTCCGACGAGCGGTGGGCGCCGATCACCGCGCTCAAGGGCCAGGCCCCTACCCTCGCGAAATCGTTCGCATCTCACGTCTACGTGAGCAAGGAGGGCGAGCGGATGCCCTACCGGCTGTTCACGCCGGCCCGCCTCGAGCCCGGCAGGGCCTACCCGCTCGTCGTGTTCCTCCACGGCGCGAGCGGAAGCGGCACCGACAACGTCAAGCAGCTGGAGGGCGGCAACCTGTACGGGGCGCTCGTCTGGGCGCTTCCCGGCAGCCAGGCCAAGCACCCCGCGTTCGTGCTCGCGCCCCAGAGCGACTGGAACTGGCCGTGCATCATCTTCGACCCGAAGAACCCGCCGAAGATCGCCGCCGACATCAAGCTATGCCCGCCCGGCGCCTTGGGCATCGGGGCCCGCCTGGCGTTCGATCTCATCGACAGCCTGCTCGGGTCGCTTCCCATCGACCGTGCCCGCATCTACGTGACCGGCCACTCGATGGGCGGGGCGGGAACCTGGCATGTGCTGGCCGAGCGGCCCGGGTTCTTCGCCGCGGCGGTCCCGATCTGCGGGCGCGGGCATCCGGAGACGGTGGCGGCCTTCAGGGACGTGGCGATCTGGAACTTCCACGGGGCGCGTGACGATGTGGAGCCGGTGGCCTCGTCGCGCGCCATGATCGATGCGCTGCGGAAGGCCGGAGGCCGGCCGAGAGACACGGAGTACCCCGAGCTCGGCCACACCGTGTTCGCGTGGGCCTACACCGAGCCGGCGCTGGTCGAGTGGCTCTTCTCCCAGCGGCGCGCTCGGCCGCCGGAGCGCTGAAAGGCGTCGATGCCGGACAACAAACACCGGCTGGACTGTTCGTCCGGACGGGTCGAACCGGCCGCTCTGCTAAGATGCGTGCCCGGCAGGCCGCCACCGATCCCCCGGAAAGGCCCAACCATGACGAGAGCCATCGTCCTCATCGTTTGCACTCTCATTCCGTGGGGCTGCTCGCCCGGGGACGGGGGAGCGGCGAAGCTGCAGGCCGGCTCGGCGGCCGGGCCCGTCGACGCCGGCGCGCTGTTCCGGCGGGTGGCGGATGCGATGCCGGAGTACGCCGAGTTCCTCACCGTGGACGAACTGCAGCAGGGCCTGGAAGCGCTG
>CAZBIP010000548.1:0-2205 GCA_964491885.1 uncultured Vicinamibacterales bacterium | reverse complement strand
GGTCCAGCGCGTGGAGGCCGATGATCATGATCGGCCCGTAGATCAGGAACCCGATGGCGATGAGCGCCGCGTAGTCGATCCACAGCGGCCCGCGCATGTTCAGCCAGTAGACCACGACGGCCACGAGCGTCAGCGCCATGAACAGGATCGTCGCCGGCGCGCGGCGGCTCTTGAAGATCCGGTCCGACACCCACCCGCAGGCGATCGTGCCGGGAATGGCCGCCCACTCGTACAGCGCCCAGGCCCAGCTGGACTCCTTGAAGGAGAACCCCTTGGACATCTCCAGGTAGGTCGGAATCCAGTTCACCACGCCGTACCGCACGAAGTACACGAAGGCGTTCGCGATGGCGATCGCCCACAGGTACCTGTTGTTCAGCACGTGCTCGAGGAAGATCTCCTTGAACGTGAAGTCGCGCTCGTGCTTCTCGCTGTAGTCGGGCGGATAGTCGTTGCGGTGGAGTTCGATCGGGGGCAGACCGCACGACTGGGGCGTGTCGCGCACGAGCAGGAACGCCACGATCGCGACCGCGGCCGCGATGATCGCGTTGAAGTAGAGCTTCGCCCCCCAGTCGCCGAACCACGTCATGCCGATCAGGGCGAAGGTGGCGACGAGCGCGCCGCCGACGTTGTGCGCCGTGTTCCACACCGACACCACGACACCGCGCTCGTTCGTGCTGAACCAGTGCACCATCGTCTTGCCGCAGGGCGGCCAGCCCATCCCCTGGACCCAGCCGTTCAGCGTCATCAGCGCCACGATGAGCGCCAGGGACGCGTAGACGCTCTTCACCGTCCCGCACACGAAGATGATGGCGGCCGAGAGCAGCAGCCCGAGGGGCAGGAAGTAGCGCGGGTTGCTGCGGTCCGACACGGACCCCATCAGGAATTTCGAGAGCCCGTACGCGATCGAGAGACCCGTCATCGCCGTGCCGAGCGCGGCCTTCGAGTACTCCGGATGCGCGGCGAGGACGTCCGGGATCGCCAGCGCAAAGGTGTTTCGGACCAGGTAGAAGGCGGCGTACCCCACGAAAATGCCGGCGAAGACCTGGCGCCTGAGGCGCGCGTACTCGGGGCCCACCCGATCGGGCGGCAGAGGGGCGATGGCCGGGGCGCTCTTGAGAAATCCGATCATGGGCGCGGAGTCTAGCACGAACGCGGGCGGACCCGAGGCGTCGCGGCCACGGAGTGTCAACGCTCGTCAGGAATGTCCCCGTCAGTCGGCGCGAGCAACGGGGCTGCCGAGCGTGCGTGACGGCTGGCGGGTGTACGGCGCGGGGCCGCCCAACCCGGGCGGCCCCGCGCGGATCGACCGTACGAAAACGCCCGGCTACTTGCCCATCGGGTACGCGAACCGGTACTGGCCGGATCCGACCTCGACGATCACGGCCCGCCCCTCCTGGCGCGGGTCGTTGATGCCGGAGCCAGGCGCCAGCGCCTGGCCGCCCTCGGTGACGCTGGCGAGCGTCGCCCCGGGCAGCCACACCCTCGCGCTGGTGTTCGGCGGAATCTCGACGGCGAGTTCGAACTGCCCGTCCTTGAGCGTCCACGCCGAACTCAGCGGGCCATAGGCCGTCGCGTGCGACGCCTTCACGCTGGTGAATCCCCCGCCGGGCCGGGGCTGGATGAGCGCGTGCTTGTAGCCCGGCGCCGCCGGGTCGATCTCGATGCCCGCCATGACGCGGTACATCCACTCGCCCACCGCGCCGTACGCGTAGTGATTGAACGAGTTCATGCCCTTGTCCTGGAACGACCCGTCGGGCTTCTGCCCGTCCCACCGCTCCCAGATCGTCGTCGCCCCCTGCTTCACGGGATAGAGCCAGGACGGATAGTTCTCCCGGTTCAGCAGCAGGTAGGCCTCCTCCAGGTAGCCGTAGCGGCTGAGGACATGGCACAGGTACGGCGTGCCGACGAAGCCCGTCGTCAGATGCTTGCGCTCGTTGATCTCGCGCGCCAGCCGCGCAGCCGCGCCGGCCCGGAGCCCTTCGGGCAGCAGGTCGAACTGCAGCGCCACGGCGTAGGCCGTCTGGGTGTTCTCGCCGACCCTGCCAGCGGTCGTCACGAACTCCCGCACGAACGCGTTCTTGATGCGTCCGAGCAGCGTCTCGTAGGTCGCAGCATGGTCCGTCCTCCCGAGCACGCGGGCCGCCCGGGCCACCAGGTCGGTCGAGTGGGCGAAGAACGCCGTCGCGATGAGGTCCTTGCCCGTCG
>CAZBIP010000547.1:0-2214 GCA_964491885.1 uncultured Vicinamibacterales bacterium | reverse complement strand
AACGTGGACAACTACGCCCGGCGCGCGCAGCTTGGCGTGAAGGTGACGTTCTAGAGGAAGCGCACGGTGCCGGGTCTGAAGACCCGGCCTCCACGAACCGGCGTGCAGAAGAACGGGGGCGGCGAACCCGGGTTCGCCGCCCCCGTCCTATGAGCCGAGGGCGCGAAATGGTGACACTTTCCAATTCCCTGCGGAGGCATGGAAATGGAAAGTGTCACCAATTCGCGTGTTGGTCAGGCCAGCAGCACCCGGACGCCCTTCTCCTCGAGCATCCGCTGGTACTCCGGCGCCAGCGAGGTGTCCGACACGACGACGTCGGCCTCCTCCAGCGGGGCCACCGGCACCATCCCGGGCCGCCCGAATTTCGTCGCGTCGGCCACGATGACGACCCGGCGCGACACCTCGATCATGCGCAGCTCGGACCCGACGACCAGCGCGTTGTTGTTGCTGAACCCGCTCTCGGTCACCCCGCCGATGCCCATGACGACCGCGTCGGCGGCCACGCTCTCGATCATGCGCTCGCAGAGCGGGCCCAGCATGACCTGGAGGCGGGGAAACAGGTAGCCGCCCGTCAGGGTGACCTCGACGTTGCACGGCGCCCGCAGCAGGTGGGCGATCGCCAGCGAGTTGGTGATGGCGTGCACGGGCCGGTTGGCGATCTCGTCGGCCACGCAGGCGACCGTCGAGCCGCCGTCCAGGATCACCGTCTCGCCGTCCTCGATGAGCGTCGCGGCCAGCCGGCCGATGCGCCGCTTCTCCTCGGCCTGGCGCCTGGCCTGCCAGTCGTGATCGAGCAGGTGATCGCGGGGCGACGAGGCCAGGGCGCCGCCGTGCACCCGCTTCACGAACTGCAGCCGCTCGAGGTCGGCGAGATCCCGGCGGACGGTCGACTCGGAGGCGCCGAGCAGGCGGCACAGCGCCTGCAACTCCACGAACTCCTGTCGCTCCAGGGTTTCGCGGATGCGCAGGTGCCGTTCGGTCCGGTTCACGCCTTCAGGCCCCGGCCCTCGAGCGCGGCCATCACGGCGTTCGTCACGTCGCGCACGATCGACTCGACGTCGGCCTGGTCCGGCGCCGGCGCGTCGTAGGCGCACGCGGGCGGCGGGGGCATGACGATGGCGCCGGGCTCGGCTTCGACGATTTCGGCGATCCGGCAGGCCTCCGGGTTGAACCGCGGGTCCGGCAGGCCCAGCCGCTTCCTGATCTTGAGGAGGTCCTCCTCCTTGTCCGCGGGGATCTTCGAGAACGGCACACCCAGCTGCGAGGCGATCGACAGCGTCCAGCAGTACGTTTCCAGCACCTCCGCGTACCACTCGGCGTGCGTCACCGTGTCGGCCCAGCAGACGATGCCGTGGTTGCCGAGCAGGACGGTGTTGTAGTTCTGCACGAAGGGCAGCACCGTCTCGGCGAACGCCTTCGTTCCAGGCGTCTCGTACTTCGTGCAGGCGACGCGGCCCACGAACACGTCGAACTCGGGCACGGCGCCCGACGGCGGCACGCGGCCGATCAGGGCGTAGGCGGTCGCGTGCGGCGGGTGGCAGTGGACGACACCCTTCGCCTTGGGCTGGGCCTTGTAGATCTCGAGGTGCAGGAAGACCTCGCTCGTCCGGGCGTACCGGCCGCGGGCGAGTTCCGCGCCGTTGAGGTCCACGAGGCAGAGGTCCTCGGGCGTCAGGTCGTGCTTGCTGATGAGCGTCGGCGTGCAGATGACCTCGTTCGGCCCGAGGCGGTAGGAGATGTTGCCGCCGTTGCCGTCCACGTACTGCCGCTGCCAGAGCTTCCTGCCCACCGCCACGATCTCGGCCTTGGCGGCCTCGGCCTCCGGCGAGGAGAACAGGTCGCGGATGGCCTTGCTGGCCTGCGGCGGCGGCGGTTCGGCCGGCGCCGGGGGAGGCGGGGCATACGCGCCGGCCCCCGGGGCGCCGCCAGCCGCCTTCGCCGGGACGCGGGGCGGCGAGGCCGCGCCCGACGCCGCGCCCGACGCCGCGCGCAGCACGATGCCGTTCCGCGCGGCGGCCTCGCGCGCGGATGGTGTCAGCACCACCCTGTCCCGCGTCAGGATTTCGCGTGCGCCCTCACGTACGGCTGCCTCGACGTCCGTCAGCGCGATGACGCCGTACGCCGTCAGATCCATCGGTTTCATGTGCGTCCTTCCGTGCCCGCGCCCGGCGCCGCCGCCGGGGACGTGAACTCGTAGTCGCGGACGACGAGCGA
>CAZBIP010000546.1:0-2215 GCA_964491885.1 uncultured Vicinamibacterales bacterium | reverse complement strand
TCCCGCACCCGAGCAGCACCACCGCGGCGAGCACCCTGTGCTTGACCATGACGTCCATCGCCTCCCCCGGCCGCCTCGAGCGGCGGACCACTGCGATGCCTAGAAGCCCACCTGCAGTTGCGAAACGAAGGACCAGAACGACGACCGGTCCGGCACCGGCCCCGACGACGGGTCATCGAGCCGTTCTCGGATGGCGTTGAACCTCAGCCGGACCCATCGATTCACGTACCAGTTCAATCCGCCGGTGAAGGCGCGCTCGCCGCTTCCGAGGATGTGGGCGGCGCGCCGGCTGTCCGACGCCGGCTCCGACTCGGCCCCGGGGCTCGAGAACCGCAGTCGCTCGTACCGCGCCGTGAGCTCGACGGCGCCGATGCCGCCCTGGAGAAACGGACGGCGTGGCTCGACGCCTCCCTCACGCTTTTCACCGGTCAGCACCCACGTGCCGGCCGCGTACCACCCCTGGCTGACGATGGCCGGAAGGTCGTTGTCGAGCTGTGCCTCGCTGCCGACTCCGAGCGCGTTCCGCGCCTCCCGGCAGCGGAGGTACTCGGCGCGGATGGAAGCCGGGCCGATGTCCCAACTCAACTCGAGCCCCGTTCGCAGCCGCCGGCCGTTCGTGTAGTAGCGCCGATCGAAGAAGTCGTCGCCGAGCACCATGGAGCCCTGGAGGTGGTTCCGCCCTTCGGGGACCGTGCTCGAGGTGAACGCGCCACCGATCTCGAGATTGTTGTACTTGCCGCGAAGCGAACCGAGGCGCAACGGGGCGATGGTCACGCGGGCCGCGTACGCCCGGCTCCTGGAACCGGGCTGCTCGCCCGGCAGCAGGTCCGTCGGCTCCAGCCCCGGCGCCCCGTCTCCATCGTCTTCGAAGATGCCGGCCTCGTACCGAAGCACCCGCTTGAACGGGCGGCCGTGAACCGCGACGCCGACGGCCCGTCCCGGCGCGATCGCGTCGATGACGCGCGTGTGATTCACGAAGTCGAGGTCGGACCGGCCCGTCAGCCACTCGTAGCCGAAAGGGATCTTGAACCGGCCGACCTGGACCTGGGCGAAGGCCAGGGGCCGCAGGTTGACGTACACGTCCCGCCACTGGCCTCCCGAGTCGAGGTCGCCCTGCACCTCGAACTCGACGTACTTGTAGATCGTGCCTTTGACGCCGATCCGCCTGATGTCCCACACCACCGGGCCGCCGCGGGAAGAAACGTCGATCGAGGACTGCCTGACATCCGCCAGCAGCAGCAGCTTCAGGTCCATCTCGAACACGTCGCCGTAGCGCAGCGACGGGCGGCCGTTCCACACGAGGCCGTCCTTCGCGACAGGGGAGAACGGCGGTGCGGCCTGCGACGAGACGCTGGCCACCGTGGGCCCGGGAGGCGCCGGCGGCAGGAGACGAGCCGCTGAGAGGACGGGGCCCGGCGGCCCCGCGCCCGGCGCCTGGGCCGCAGCGGGCGGCGCGAGCAGCACGGCAACGGCGAGCGCACCAGGGGCGGCGAGGCGCATCAGCATATGGTGCCGCTCCTCGGCTGCTTGCTGAGACTCTCGATCGACTGAACGGGATCCCGCAGGGAGTCGTGCCGAACCGTCAGCGCCTCGCGCGGAGAGAGGCCGAGGCGATCGGCGACGGCCTGGGAGGGGACTGCCATCCGGGACTCCCGTCTCCAGAAGGGATCTGGTACCCTGCTAGGAGGGCCAGACACGCACGAGAGGAGCGACTGAGCGCGGGATGTGTAGCGAAAAGCTAGCACAGGAGCCCGAGGAGCCGCAATCGGCGCGCCCGCGCGGGCGACCGGGGCGGAGCCGCGTGTTTCTGGCCTGGCGCACGGCCGTTGCCGTGGCGCTCATCGCCGCGTCCTCGAGGTGCGGCGGATCGCCGTCGAACTCCGTCGCCGGCCCGACACCGCCGATCGTCTCCCCGTCCAGCAGTGACCCGGTTCTCGTCGGCGCGGGCGACATCGGCCAGTGCCCGGGAGGCAAGCAGGAGGCGACGGCGCTGCTGCTCGATCGGATTGGCGGAACGGTCTTCACGGCTGGCGACAACCTCAACGGCCCGACGCCCACGCTGGAGACCTACGAGACGTGCTACGGCGGGTCCTGGGGCCGGCACCGCGCGCGGACGCGGCCTGCGCCCGGCAATCACGACTACGATCCGCCGGGGCCGGCTGCCTACTTCTCGTACTTCGGGGATGCCGCGGGCGCGCCGGGACTCGGCTTCTAC
>CAZBIP010000545.1:0-2220 GCA_964491885.1 uncultured Vicinamibacterales bacterium | reverse complement strand
CGTCCCCCCGTTCGCGTCGTGCGCTCTCGTCAACCGGCTCTTCCGCTTCGGCACACGATAACGGGCGACGAGAGCGGGATACGAGTAAGCCGGCGCGCGTGGAGCCCGCGCAAACGGGCGGGGCCAATCCGTCGCGGCGGCCCGCACCGGGCCGTACACGGGAATCCGTCCTGAGCTGACCAGATGCGCGGCGTCGGAGCGCCGCGCTACCAGAGCACGCGATGGCTGGAACCCGGTAGCGCGGGGATCCGTCCCGCGCTGACTGACCAAGCGCGCGGCGTCGGAGCGCCGCGCACCCAAGCACGCGATGGCTGGAAACCCGGTAGCGCGTAAGTCCGTCCCGCGCTGACCAGAGCGGAGTGCCTCCTCCTACCGCTCGCGCGCGAGATATCCTTGCGGCTCGCCTGGCGTGACGCAGGGACACGGGATTCGATACCGATACCGACCCCGAGCAGGCTTTCACGTCCGCGGGCTCTGCGCTGCCCCTATGGCAGAATGAGGTCAACCGCCGGCGTCTGGCGTCCGGCCTCCGGCCTCCGGTTTGCTCGCGGGGCGGCGGGGTCAGCGGGTGAGGGCTTTGCGGACGAGTTCTTCGACCGACATGGAGGGCGGCCCGGCGGCCAGGGCCATGCCGGCCATTTTCTGGGCATCGGCCTGCTTGTAGCCGAGCGAGATGAGCGCGAGCACGGCATCGCGCACGCGCGTGTCGCCGGCCGGAGCCGGCGCGGGCGCGGCGGCTTCGAGCACGTCGGCCTGGGGCAGCTTGTCGCGCAGTTCCACGACGATCCGCTCGGCCGTTTTTTTCCCGATGCCCGTGATGCCGCCGAGCCGCTTCAGGTCGCCGCCGGCGATGGCCGAAATCAGGTCGCGGACCGAGAGTCCGCTCAAGACCGTCATGGCCAGCTTGGGCCCGATGCCGGTGACGGTCATCAGCAGGCCGAACAGCCGCCGTTCCCGCTCGCTGGCAAACCCGTAGAGATTGTGCAGATCTTCGCGGAGGTAGTCGAAGATCAGGAGGCGGCAGGCCTGTCCCTCGGAGCCCAGCCGGTCGTAGCTGCTGAGGGGGATAAAGACCTCGTACCCGACTCCGCCGACATCGAGCACGACGCGGGCCGGCGACTTCTCGATCAACAGGCCGTTCAGGAAGGTAATCATGGCACGTACCGGCCCAGGCGCCAGGAGTCAGACTCAGGACAGGTCATACTGAATTCTGAAACTCCGAGTGGCAACCCGGGATCCTTATATCGCCTGATTCTCCGACAGGTAAGACGCATGCGGCGGCAGCCGGTCCGAGCCGCCGCGGTGGGCATGGCAGATGGCGATGGCCAGGGCATCGGTCGCGTCCTCGGGCGGCGTCTCCTGCAGGCCGAGCAGGGCCGCCACCATGCGGCCGACCTGGTTCTTGTCCGCACCGCCGAACCCGACGACCGCCTGCTTGACGCGCCGGGGCGGATACTCGAAGACCGGCACGCCGGCCGCGGCGCAGGCGGCGATGACCACCCCGCGCGCCTGGCCGAGGATGACGGCCGTCCTGGCATTCTTGCAGAAAAACACGCCTTCGAGCGCGGCGGCGTCAGGCCGGCCCCGTTCGAGCGCGCTGCCGACAGCCTGGTACAGGTTGGCGAGGCAGCGAGAGAGCGGCCAGGCCGCGGGGTGCCTGACGACCCCGAACTCGACGGCCTCGAGGCGCGAGCCGCGCGCCCGGATCAATCCCAGCCCCGTGGACCGCAGCGACGTATCCACGCCGAGAATGCGCGAGGCCGGGGCGGCGGGGATCTCCGGGTGTCCGGGCACAGGGGTCTCCTGTTCCGTGGCGGAGCCTCAGTTCTCCTCCATGGCCTTGAGCACCGCCTCATCCACGTCCATGTTGGAGTAGACCGTCTGCACGTCCTCGTTGTCTTCGAGGGCCTCGACGAACTTGATGATCGTGGAGGCGAGCGCTTTGTCGGTGACCGGCACATAGGAGTCGGGGATGAGCGTGATCTCC
This sequence comes from uncultured Vicinamibacterales bacterium, assembly GCA_964491885.1. Lineage (GTDB taxonomy): Bacteria > Acidobacteriota > Vicinamibacteria > Vicinamibacterales > JAKQTR01 > JAKQTR01. The sequence continues at coordinate 233 of CAZBIP010000545.1, read as the reverse complement.
GAGCTGGCGGTTTTGACGCCGGCCTTCTCGAGCGCGTCCACCACCGGCTGGTAGGCGGCGGGTTCCGTCACGATTTCGTAGACGCCGTCGTCCTTCTGCATGTCCTCGGCGCCGGCGTCGAGGACGATGCCCATCAGCTTGTCCTCCTCGATCGCGGCGGCGTCCACGAGGATCTGGCCCTTGCGCTTGAAGCTGCGGGACACCGCGCCCTGGGCGGCCAGGTTGCAGCCGAA
>CAZBIP010000544.1:0-2221 GCA_964491885.1 uncultured Vicinamibacterales bacterium | reverse complement strand
TGCGACGCATCCAGAACCGGGGGTACCTCACGCTCGGGCGCCTCGCCGACGTGCTCGACCGTCTGTCCGCCGGCGACGAGTCCAACGCTGTCGTGGACGCTGTCGACGCCGTGAACCTGATGACGGTGCACGCCGCGAAAGGCCTGGAGTTCCCGGTCGTCTTCCTCGTGAATCTCGGACGCGGAGCCAGCGGCCCGCGTCCGCCGATCCGGATTGATGCCGGCGCGCCGCCCGGAGAGGCCGTGGCGGTGGGGGACTTCGAGTCGGAGTTCGACGAACGCGCCGCGGCCCGCGAACGCGCCGAAACGAAGCGGCTCCTCTACGTCGCCGTCACACGCGGGCGGGACCGCGTCTACCTGGCGTCGGTGGCCCCGGAAGGCAAGTTCCGGCCCCGCGCCGGCAGCCTGGGCGAGGTGCTTCCGCCGTCGCTCCGCGCCGTCGTCGAGGAGGCCGCGGCTGTCAGAAACGACGGGGAGCGCGTCACGTGGCGGTCGTCCTCGGGGTCCGCCCACACCTTCCGCGTCTCGGTGGCCACGGACGAACCGCCCGCGAACGCGCGAGACCCGTTCGCGAGCGCCGCAGGGCCTTCCGCCGGCTGGAGCGCCGTCCCCCGGGAGGGCGACGACTTCGACGCCATCGCGGATGCAGGAGGCCTTCCGCGCCTCGCCGTGACCTCGCTCGGACGCCGCCCGCCTGCGTCCTCAGCCGGCGCGCCGGGAGCGGATGGGGCCGGCCAGTCGGAGGGCCTGAGCCCGGAGGTCGTGCTGGGGCGGGTCGTCCACCGGATGTTTCAGCGGGCCGCCCGCGGCGATGCCAGCGCCGCGGCCCTGGCCGGCCTGGCGCGCGCCCTGGTCGGCGACGACGAGCGGGCCGCGATCGTCGATCTCGACGCCTTCGCCACGGGCGCGGCTGCCGCGTTCGAACGGATGTGGGCGAAGCCCGAGGCGCGGGCGGTGCTGGACGGGGCCGAGTGCCTGTACGAGGTGCCGGTATCGTTCGTGATGCCGGAGGCGGGCGCGTCCGGCGGGCACGCCGTCCTGCGGGGCGTGATCGACTGCCTGGCCCGGCGGCCGGACGGCCGGGTCGTCGTCGTGGACTTCAAGACCGGGTCGAGGCGCCGGGCCGACAGGCTCCAACTCGACGCGTACGTCCGGGCGGCCCGCTCGCTGTTTCCAGGCGCGCCCGTCGAGGGACTGCTCGTCTACCCGGACTGACTACCGGATCTTCCCTTCGGCCCAGTCCCGGGCGCGGGCTTCGGCTTCGTCCTTGTTCCGGCCCACGATGCGCACGGACTGGTCCGGCTTGCCGTCCGGCGTGCGGACGACCCAGGCGACCCAGTGGCCGCCGCTCGGTTCCGATCGGATCTCGAATGCCGTGGCGTTCATGATTCAGCTTCTCCGTCACGCTCTTATACCGTACAATCGACGGATGGCCTCGTGCCGGCGATGCGGCGCGTGCGGCCCCGAGAAGGAGTGAACGATGGCAGTTGCGTGCCCGAGTTGCGGCAACGCGCGGGGTTTCCAGGTGAAGACGCTGCAGATGCACGTCATCCAGGTGGAGGACGCCCGCGTGGAACTCTCGGAGGAGGGCCGGCCCGCGGTCTTCGAGGTGCTGTGCGACGAATGTGAAACCGCGGTCGCGTTTGACGAGTTCGACGAGAACACCCGCCGGGAAATCCTGCTGACGCTCGGCGCCCGGTAGCGCCGGGCCCGCGGCCCGGCGGGCCGTCAGTCCTTCTCGCCCGTCTCGTTGAGATCCTCTTCGAATTCCTCGAAGTAGTCGCAGTCGGGGCAGATCCATTCCTTGATCTCGCGCCTGACGGTCTGCGACTGGCCCGGGATGTAGTCGATCTGCTCCCGGACCTTGAGGCGCATAACCTCCCCGCAGAGCGGGCATTCCTTCGTCTGTTCCATGACGGCCTACCGTGGGACGATGACGGTGATTGGGACGCGCACCGGGCTGTTCGGCGCGCCGTCCATCGTGACGGTGACGGTGGCGGCGTGCGAGCCGCGCGCGAGCGTCCCCGCCGGAACTTCGAGATCCAGCCCGGCCGGCGATGTGCCGCTTCGCGGCGCGAGGCGGAGCCACGGCACGTCCGCGGAGGCGGTCCACTCGAGCGGCTGGCGGCCGCTCGTGATGCCGACCCTGGTGCGGCCGCCGCTCGCGCCGCTCGGGAGCGTCAGCGTCAGCGCGGGCGGGACCACCGCCAGTGCGGTGTCGG
>CAZBIP010000543.1:0-2235 GCA_964491885.1 uncultured Vicinamibacterales bacterium | reverse complement strand
CCACTCGGCCCAGTCCTTCAGCGCGCTCGCGTGGTAGTAGGCGTAGTAGCGGCCGCCGTGCTTGACGATCTGGTTGACGGCGACGGCGTACCGGTCGTAGGCCTCGGGCCCGCGCGCGAGGACAGGCTCGTCGGTGACGTTCGTCCAGATCTTCAGATCGCGCGACGTCGCGGCGTACACGGCCAGATCCTCGCGCTCGTAGAACAGCCACCACACGCCATTCTCGATCCAAACCGCCGGCGTGCCGCGCGGCCCGGGTGAGATCGACTGGCCGTTCACCTGCCGGATGTCGAGGTCGCCACGCTCGGTCCAGAGCACGCGGTCCGTCGACGTCAGCAGGTGCGCGACGTCATTCCGGCCCTCGGCGAACATGTAGTACGTGCCGCCCTGCTTCACAACGCACATGTCCTCGACCCACCCGGTCGTCGTCAGGGGGTTGGCCGGGTGGCGCGTCCAGGCCAGGCCGTCCGGAGACGTCGCGTAGCCCAGGAACTTCGAGTCGCTGCGCGCGCTGTTGTAGCCGGTGTACCAGAGGTGCCACTGGCCGTCTTCACGCATGATCCAGCCGCGCTCGCGCATCAGCCGATCCCAGGTGTCCGTCCCGGTGCCCGCCAGCACGGGTTTCTCGGACGGCGGGCCGAACGCCACGAGTTCCGGCGGGAACTCCGGCCCTCGTGCTGGCGACTGACCCGAGGCGGCGACCCACGCCAGCGTGACCAGCGACAGCACCGCGAGTCCGACAGTCCGTTTCATGGTCAGATCCTCCCGGCCGCCGGCTTCCGGGCGCGGATGAAGCCGCTGTAGACGCGCCCGTCGATGAGCGGCGCGATGGCGTCCACGTCAAGGCCCTGGCCTGCAAGAAACGCCCTTGCATCGTCCGCCCGGTACACCCGAGTCGGCTCGATCGAGGCGTCCTCGAAACCGGCCGCCGCGAGTTTCGACACGTAGTCCGCCTCGTCGAGCGCGCCGGCGACGCAGCCAATCCACAACTCAACGCTCTTCCGGATCGCCTCGGGGATCTCCCCCCTGGTGACGATGTCCGAGATCGCGAACCGGCCACCCGGCTTCAGCACCCGGAACGCCTCCCGAAGCGCGGCATCCTTGTCGGCGGACAGGTTGATGACGCAGTTCGAGATGATGACGTCAACCGTCTCGTCGGGCAGCGGGATGCGCTCGATCTCCCCTTTCAGGAACTCGACGTTCTCGACGCCCGCCCTCCGCTGGTTCTCGCGGGCGAGCGCCAGCATCTCGTCGGTCATGTCGAGGCCGAAGGCCTTGCCGGCAGGGCCCACGCGCCTCGCCGAGAGCAGCACGTCGATGCCGCCCCCAGCCCCGAGGTCCAGCACCACCTCGCCCGGTTTCAACTCCGCGAGAGCGGTCGGATTGCCGCACCCGAGCGACGCGAGCACGGCCTCGGCTGGCAGTCCGTCCGTCTGGGCCGCGTCGTAGAGGTTGCCCGAGATCGGATCGCCCGCGCCCGGAGCCTCCTGGCCGCTTCCGCAGCAGCCGGGCCCACAGCCGCCCGACCCGGTGGAAATCACGCGCAGTGCAGTCTTGCCGTATCGCTCCTGGACGGTCTTCTTGATGTCGGACATAGCAGTCACCGGCCGCTCGGGGCCCCGGATGTTCGTCGTGTTGCGATCATCGGACCGAGGCGTCAGCCCCGGCCCCATTCTGTCTGGAGATTTCGGTCTCTTGCCTTCGGTCAGAATTCTGGATTCTGAGTTCTGGATTCTGACTTCCGGATTCTGAATTCTGAGCTCTACTTCTCGTCCAGCTTCCGCCCCGCATCCAACTGGTCGTAGTTCACGATCGCATTGAAGACCAGCGCGTAGCTGCCCTGCGTCTGACCGCGCCACATCGGGTTGTTCGCGAAGACGACGATGTGGCCCTTGCCGAGGGGAACGTCGACGACGAGCGGCCGCTGGGCGATTTCGTTGCCGTTCTCGAGGAGCCCCGACACCAGCAGGTCGCGGGCGTCGCCGTAGCGCATCACCACGCGCGGCCGCTGCGGAGGCGGGATGACGCCGAGCGGGTTCACCAACTGCTCGTCGGTGACCGGGGCGGCCTGCCACGGTTCGACCTTCGGCTCCTCGGGCGGCTCGGCGAACGGGCGCCCCTGCGGCCGGTCCGGGTCGTCCGCGGTTCCGCGCCCCGTCGGCCTCGACGGCGAATCGTCGCCGCGGCCGTAGCGCCGCCCGGCCAGCGTGTTGCTCACACCCAGCACGAGCCCGG
>CAZBIP010000542.1:0-2237 GCA_964491885.1 uncultured Vicinamibacterales bacterium | reverse complement strand
GGGTCGAGGTTCGCGGCAGGCTCGTCGAGCAGGAGCACGTCGGGCTCGACGGCCAGCGCCCTCGCGAGCGCCACCCGCTGGATCTCGCCACCTGAGAGCTTCCTGGCGCGCGCGCGGGCGAGGTGGGCCAGGCCGAGCCGGTCCAGCAGTTGGTCCTTGGCCGCGTCGCCCTTGCGGCCGCGCAGGCGCAGTCCGTACTCCACGTTCTCGCGCACGCTGCGGTCCAGCATCAGGGGCCGCTGGAACACGGTCGTGATGCGGCGCGCAAGCGGCAGGGGAGCGGGGTAGGAAAGGGGGGCGCCGTCCACGCGGATGCCGCCCTCGGTCGGGTGCTCCAGGCCCTGCAGCAGGCGCAGCAGCGTGCTCTTGCCGGCCCCGCTCGGGCCGATGACGCCGAGGGTCCTGCCTCGCGCGACCTCCAGGCGGTCGACCTGAAGCACGCACCGACGGCCATAGCGGTGACGGATGCCCTCGAGCGAGAACGCCGGCGGATGGCCGGCGCTCATCGCGCCCTCCCCTGAAGCTGCAGGAGGGCGGCGTTCGCGCCGAGGGCGACGAGCAGCAGGACGAATCCGAGGGCCATCGCGAGGGCAAACTCGCCCTGCCGCGTCGAGAGCACGATGGCTGTCGTGAGGACGCGCGTCTGCCCCTCGATGTTGCCGCCGACGAGCATGACCGCGCCGACCTCGGAGACGATGCCGCCGAAGGCCGCCACGATGGCGGCCGTCAGCCCGATGCGCGCCTCGCGCAGCACCGTCCAGCCCGTCTGACGACGCGTGGCTCCCAACGCCCGCACCTGCAGCCTCAGTTCGGGATCCACGCCTTCGACCGCGCTCATGGTGAGCGCCGCGACGAGCGGGAACGCGATAATCGTCTGCGCGGCCACCATCGCTGCCGGCGTGAACAGCCACCCCAGCGACCCGAGCGCGCCGCTCCGCGACAGCAGCAGGTACACCCACAGCCCGACGACGACGGGCGGGAGACCCATGCCCGTGTAGAGGAGCAGCGTGACGAGCCGCCGTCCGGGGAAGCGCGCCAGCCCGACGATGGCGCCGGCCGGCACGCCCAGGATGGTTGCGATGACGAGCGCCAGTCCCGTCACTTGGAAGGTCAGCCAGAGGATCTCCAGGAAGGCGGGATCGGCGGATGCGCGCAGCACGCTGTCCATGACGCGACCCCTTGTCGGGCTAGCGGACGCGGATCTCGGATACCCAGTGCGAGTACCGCGACGCGAACTCGTCGAAGCCGACGACGAGCTGGATGCGCCCGTCGCGGCCCGTCATCGGCCGGCCATCGCGTTCGTACGCCAGCAGCGCCACCCGTTTCGCCGGCGGTACCGCGAACACGTCGCCGGAGCCCGTCCGGCCGGGGCGCGCCAGCCATCCCAGGATCGCCGCCAGTTCGTCGTTCGAAAGCCGCGCCGCGGTGTAGGCGGTGATCCCTTCGTGCTGGTTCGTGCCGGTGCGGATCATGCTCGTCGTCTCGGCCACGGGGAACGACTCGCCCAGGAGTTTCGGGGCCGGGCGTTTGCCTTCGGGGCTCGTGCCTTCGGCCCGGAGGCCATGGCACTCGTTGCACCCCTTGGCGCGGTACAGTCCCTCACCGTGTCCCACCGTGCCGAACACCTCGTGCCACGTGAAGCTGGCCGTCCAGCCGTCGCTGCTGACCGCCTCGATCGTCGACGCCGACCGGGACGCCGATGCCAAGCCCGGGTCCACGGCGAGCAGCAGATCCTTCATGGACGCGCCCGTCCAGCGATACCGGCCCAGCGCGCCCTTCTTGACGCCGATGTACTCGACGCCGTCGAGGACCGCACCGCCGGCCTTCCTGAGATCCGCCAGCGTGAACGTCCGCGACTGCCCGCCCACGACGACGCGCAACGCGTCTGTCGCCTTGAACTCATCCGAGTCCGGATAGAACAGCGGGTGTCCGGCCGCGGCGCGGCCGAACGCGGCAATCCGCTGCTGCGTGTGTTTCGACAGGAGCCAGTCGGCGAACCGCAGGGCCAGCGTCGTGTTCGCGCCGGCGTGGCGCGCGCCGTCGATGACGATGACGCCGTACTGGTTCCGCAGATCGCGGTCGGGGTTCTCCGCCGCGGACGCCCCGCCGAACAGCCGGCGCAGGTTCGGCAGCCGGTTCTGCATCGACGTCCAGGTGGCGCGATCCGACAGCACGTACGCCTGCTTTTCGTGCGCGAACGCGAGCGTCTCGCCCATCCCCTGGCCGACGGACAGGTA
>CAZBIP010000541.1:0-2237 GCA_964491885.1 uncultured Vicinamibacterales bacterium | reverse complement strand
GACCGTGCACCTCGCGGCCGCGGCGTTCGACGACGCGGACGAGTCGAGCGGGTTCATGCCGGAGGGGCCCGAGTCGGTGGTGTGAGGGCCGCGGTCAGGCCGCCTACACCCGCCGGCGCGAGATCTTGGCCACCACCACGCGCGATGGATCCGGGCAGCGGATGAACTCCGTCGTCAGGCCGTTCGGATCGATCACCTTCTGGTAGGGCGTGCCCTGGTAGAGCCACGGCAGCGTGCCCCCGAATTCGAGGACGCGGATCGCGCCGCTCATGGCGTCCATCAGCCAGGGGCAGATCTTGCCCTTGTCCTCCGGGTACTTGAATGTCTGACCGGCCTGGTGCGGCTGGCAGCTCCCCTCGACGATCTCGATCTCGAAGGAGAACGAATGGAGCCTCACCTGCGGCTGCGCCGGTGACCCGGCCTGTGCCGGTGCAGCGGCGGTTGGCGGCGCGCCCGCGGGGGGAGGAGGAGGGGGAGGAGGAGGCGGCGGCCCCTGCGGCGCCGCGGCGGGCGCGGCAAGCGAGAGGCCGACGGCGCCTGCGGCGGCGCAGGTGCCCGAGCACTTGAGGAACTCGCGTCTGTCCATGCGCACCTCCCGGCGGGCGGCCGGCCGCGGCCCGCGATCTCGTGATCGGCGATGGGACGCGCCGAGTATAGCGGATCCGCGCGCGTCTCCCCCGCCCGGGCGGTCTTCTTCCCTACCTCGGCAGCAGCGACGCCGGCAGGTACTGCTGCAGGAAGTCGCGGGTGCCGCGGGTGTCCAGCCGCGTGAAGCCGAACGGGCTGCCGCACAGCGCCCCCGCGTGGAACATCGACCCGATCCCCACCGCGATGTTGGTGTTGGTCAGGAGCGCCAGCGACCCCGACCCCATGCACGGCTGCGCCGGGTGCCTGGCGTCGGGCCCGATCATGATCGCGCCGGGGCGCAGCTCCGTGCCGACGGCCTCGCCGTAGCGCCGCTCGGTCCAGCCCGGCAGCAGGTACAGCGTCGTCATGTCGCCGTTCCATCCGTCCAGCGTCGTCGGGCCGCGATCGACGAGGGTGAACCACGTCTTCAGCGCCACGTGCCCGTGGTCGAGCATGCCGAGCACGGGCGGCAGGAGGACGGGCTTCACGCCCTCCACCTCATCCTTGAGGAGGACCACCGCCAGGTCGTGGGGATCGTCCAGGCCCATCGTCATGAACGCCGGGTCGGGGATGAACTGATCCACCTCGTACACGACCGGGCTGGGCCCGGGGATCTCGTCGAAGGTGAAGCCGATCTTGTAGGCGCCCGCCACGAACGGCGCGCCGTGGGCGTTCGCCAGCAGGACGTTGGGCGCGACGAGCGTGCCGCCGGCCGGCATCGTGCATGCCCACGGATCCCCCTCGGCCTGCTGCAGGCAGAGCGCACCGTAGGCCGGGTGTTTCGACCCGTCGGCGACGGTGTTGAACGCGCCGAAGATGTTTGCCGCGCCGATGGCGGCGCCCAGGACGAGCACGAGCGCGAACCACCGGGCCGGGGAGCCCGCCCCCTGGCGCCGGTTCTCAGTCGCTTTCATGACACACCTCCTTGACGGGTAATGCGGAATCCGGCGGCGAATAGCCGCATCGGCCAGTGCTACAATCCCCGCGTTCCTCGCATCGAGCGGAGCAACTGTGCCGACTTCGGCCCGTGCGCGCGACGTGACAGAGCTGCTGCTGGCGTGGCGCCAGGGAGACGCTGCCGCGCTCCAGGAGCTCGTGCCGCTCGTCTACCGGGAGCTGCGTCGGCTGGCCCACGCGCAGCGGCGCGGCGAGCCGCCGGGCGAGATTCTGCAGACGACCGGGCTCGTGCACGAGGCCTACCTGCGCATCGTGGACGCGGACCGGGTGCCGTGGCAGAACCGCGCGCATTTCTTCGCCATCGCGGCCCGCTTGATGCGCCAGGTGCTCGTGGACGAGGCGCGGAGGCGCGTGGCCGCCAAGCGGGGCGGCGCCGACCGGCCGCTGCCGCTGCAGGACGCTCTCGACGCCAGCCCGAGGCGCCCGCGCGAACTCGTCGCGCTGGATGATGCCCTCGCCGCGCTCGAGCGGGTGGACGCGCGGCGGGCGAAGGTCGTCGAGTTGCGGTACTTCGGCGGCTTGAGCGTGAAGGAAACCGCCGAGGTCCTGGAGGTGTCGGCCGACACCGTCACCCGGGACTGGAACCGCGCCAGGGTGTGGCTGTTGATCGAGTTGGGCGGGCGGGAAGCGAACTCGACGTGATGGAGCGCCCA
>CAZBIP010000540.1:0-2251 GCA_964491885.1 uncultured Vicinamibacterales bacterium | reverse complement strand
TGACACGGACGAGTGGGTGAACCGGAAGCTCGGCGCCGTGCTGGCCGCCGGCCTGACGCCGATCGTCTGCATCGGCGAGACCCTCGAGGAGCGCGACGGCGGCCAGACGCTGGCGGTGCTCGACCGCCAGGTCGGGGCCGGGCTCGCGGGCCTGACGCCGGCCCAGGTGGCGTCGATCGTCATCGCCTACGAGCCGGTCTGGGCGATCGGAACCGGGCGGAACGCCACGCCGGCGCAGGCCGGCGAGGCCCACGCCCACATCCGCGCGACGCTCGCGGCGATGTTCGGCCCGGACGCGGCCGGGGCCTGCCGGATCCTCTACGGCGGGAGCGTTAAACCCGAGAATATCAAGGACTTGATGGCGATCGAGGACGTGGACGGGGCCCTCGTGGGTGGCGCCAGCCTGAAGGTCGCCTCGTTTTTCGGGATCGTGACAGGGGCTCGTTCGGTATAATAGGAAGATGCTCTACTACGTGCTGATGGTGCTGTACGTGCTGGTGTGCCTGCTCCTCCTGACGGTGATCCTGCTCCAGCAGGGCCGCGCAGGGGACATCGCGAGCGCGTTCGGCGGCAGCAGCAGCCAGACGGTGTTCGGCGCCCGGTCGGGTGCGACGATGCTGACGCGGGCGACGAGCGTGCTGGCAGTGCTGTTCATGGTCGGGTCGCTCGGGCTGGCCATCGCGTTCCAGAAAGGCCCGGGGTCGGTGGTGAGCGGCGTGAAGTTGCCGTCCGCGCCGACGGCTCCGGCGACGCCGGCCGCTCCGGCCAAGTAGTGGAGATGCGTTCGACGTCGGCCCTCTTTTGCGGAAGTGGCGGAACTGGCAGACGCACCAGCTTGAGGGGCTGGCGCCCGAAAGGGCGTGGGGGTTCGAATCCCCCCTTCCGCACCAGCCTTCGCTCGGCTTCGCCGAGCTTCGGCTAGGCAAGCCAGCGAGTCTCCGACTAGGGAAGGCTGTCCCGCCGAAGCGATGGGAGGAGGGGAACCCCCCGGACCATTGCGAAGGCGGACCGCTCGGCATGCCCTCTCTTACCTGATCCACCCCGCGAGCACTGACCCCAACTCTTCGGTTCCCCTGACAGGACGGATATCGAGGGCTGCGCCGGCCCCGGCGACGCCGGCATACGCCGCACGGACGGGCGCGAACTCCGCTTCGATCGACTCCGGCGGAGCTGGCTTACCCATCTGATCGACCGGGCCGAGCAGGAGCAGCCTGCGCGGCGCGAGCGTGCACGCCAGGTCGGCAAAGTCGTAGCGGCCGAGCGAGCCGGCCACGGCGTGCGGCACGAACTTCGGCGCGTAGTACTCGTTCAGGACGAGCGACGACCAGGACAGCAGCGGGTCCACGAGAGCCACCTGCGTGATCGATTCGTCCAGCGCCGCGGCGTGGAGGAGCACGGCATTCAGTTCGCCGCGGGAAACCGCGGCGAGGCGCGTCACGTCAGCGTCGGCTCTGCCCTTCAGGTAGGTGACGGTGCGGACGAGGTCACCGGCCCGGACTCCAGTCAGGCTGCGGCCAACCTGGATGGCGGCGAACCAGTAGTTGTAGTTCGCGCTGCCCAGCTTGAAATTCGAGGCGTCGCCCTGGAACGCCCCGGGCCCCATCTCGCCGAGGCCGACGAGGTCGGGAGCCAGAACGAGGTGCCCGCGCTTGACGAGCGCCTCGATGGCCCCGCCGGGCTGAGCGTCGGCCGCCTTGCCGTCCGGGCGCAGGTAGATGACAGCGGGATGGGATCCGCCTCCGCCAGGCACGAACACCAGGAACGGGATGACGTACTTCCCCTCCCCCTGGATGAAGTACATCTCAACCGAGTAGCCGTCGCGCTGCCACCGGCCGGTGAAGACCGCCTCCGTGCCCGGCGCGGGCGCGCGGAAACCTGAGAGCGTCGCCGCGGAGGCGAGCACCGCGCCGCGGTGCGATTCGGGCCGTGTCCGCGACCGCGCCAGCTCGGCCAGTCGCGTTCGGGCCTCCACGAGGTTGAGGCTGAAGACCGTCTCGCCCCCGATCGAGGTCGCCAGCTGGCCCGTCGCCGTCACGTTGAGCTCGTCGAAGGGCATGATCTCGACGGGTTCGTCCTCGCTCGGCCCGGGCAGGTCCAGAGCTGACCGGAAGAAGGCGTAGAGCGCCTCCCGGTTCTTCAACGTGGACGCATGCGGCGCATCGTCTTCGACCATCAGGAAACGGCCTTCGTGCCCGAGCGCCTTGAAGGCCGTCGACACTTCCTCCCGCGCCTCGCGGGCGCCCTGGATGCT
>CAZBIP010000539.1:0-2252 GCA_964491885.1 uncultured Vicinamibacterales bacterium | reverse complement strand
GCGACACGCGGCCCGTCCCGAGGCTCGATGTACTTCCAGCGGCCCTTGACGATCGACAAAGGGCCCGCCTGTGTGACGAGCCACTCGCGCCCTTCGCGGCTCTTCCCGAGGAGGGCCGGCAGCACGTTCTGGCTGTCCGGTGCGGCACCCGCCGGCACGGAGCGCCCGGTCAGTGCCGCGAGCGAGGCGACGATATCGATCTGACCGACGAGCGCATCGGACACCCCTCGCGTCACGCGCGTTGGCCAGCGCAGCACGAACGGCACCCTGGTGCCCGCCTCGAACGCGCTGTACTTCCCGCCTCTGTACGGCCCGGACGGCCTGTGCGCGCCGAGTTGCTCCACCGCCCGGTCGCGGTACCCATCGTCCACGACGGGGCCGTTGTCGCTGGTGACGATGAGCAGGGTATTCGACGCGAGCTTCAGCCGGTCGAGCGCACGGACGATCTCGCCGACGCTCCAGTCGAACTCGACGATGGCGTCACCGCGCGGCCCCATGCCGCTGCGCCCCGCAAACCTCGGGTGCGGGATCCGCGGGACGTGGATGTCGTGCGTGGCGAAGTAGAGGAAGAACGGCCGATCTCTGTTCCGCTCGATGAAGGACACGGCCTTCGCCGTGATCGTGTCGGCCATGTCCTCGTCTACCCACCGCGCCTTCGCGCCGCCGCTCATGTGGCCGATGCGGCTCACGCCGTTCACGATCGCCTGGTCGTGGCCGTGGCTCGGGTGCATCTTCAGCAGATCCGGCCGCGCCTTGCCGGTGGGCTCGCCCGCGAAGGGTTCGCGGTAACTCACATGGATAGGGTCGGAGGCATCGAGGCCGACGACTCGCCGATCCTCGACGTACACGCACGGGACGCGGTCGCCCGTCGCCGGGATGATGAACGCGTAGTCGAAACCGATGTCCAGCGGCCCGGGTGCGACGTCACCGTTCCAGTCGACCTCACCCGCGCCAAGGCCGAGGTGCCACTTGCCGACGACACCCGTGGCGTACCCGGCCTGCCGCATCAGCGAGGGCAGGGTCGTGCGGCCCGGCTCGATGATGAGCGGCGCGTCGCCAGGCAGGACGCCGGTGCCCTTCCGGCGCCACGCGTACTCCCCGGTGAGCAGGGAGTAGCGGGACGGCGTGCACGTCGCGGCCGGTGCGTGGGCGTTGGTGAACCGGAGGCCCTCAGCCGCCAGGGCATCGATGCTCGGCGTGCGGATCGTCACGGACCCGTTCATGCCGACGTCGCCGAAGCCGAGGTCGTCGGCATAGACGAGAACGATATTCGGCGGAGCGGCGGCGGCCAGCGGGGCCGGCGAAGCCGCCGCGATCACCGCCGATCCCGCGAGGGCCGACACGACGGCCGCGAACTGCGAGCGCGAGAACCAGTGCGGGCGGCAAGTGACTCGACCCATGCCGGAAGTATACGCGCGAGGGGAAGGCACGCCGCGGAGTCTGGCGGGCCTGTCAGCAGGGCGTCGTGTCTGACGAGGCGACGCGTGAAGCGGCCGTAAGGGTCATGAATATAGTCATGATAATGACCTTGACAACATGAATAATCAGTCTATGATTATGGTCATGATAGTGGTCAATATTTTCGAGGCGAAGGCGAAGTTGTCGGAGTACCTCGACATGGCCACTCGGGGCGAGCGGGTGCTCATCTGCAAACGGAACCGGCCCGTGGCCGAGATTCACCCCGTGGCGTCCGTGCGGACGGCCCCTCGGCCGATCGGCCTCGCCCGGGGGCGGCTCACGGTGCCGCCGTCCTTCTTCGAGCCGCTGCCTGACGAGATGCTCAGCGCATTCGAAGGGATCGCATCGCTGCCGGGGACCGCCGTGCGATACGAGGAGCGGCCGGAGGGGGCTGGCGTGCTCCGGGCAGCCGAGGCCCCGACGGCGGGCGGCTACGGCGCTCGCAGCAGGCGAGGGAAGCGCGGCTGATGAAGCTGCTGCTCGACACCTGCGCGTTCCTGTGGATTGTCGCGGACGCGCCGGACCTGTCCCGGCGCGCGCGCGACCTCTTTCAGGCCGCCGACAACGAGGTGTACCTCAGCGCGGCGTCCGCCTGGGAGATCGCCGTCAAGCATGCCCTCGGCCGCCTGCCCCTGCCCGACGCCCCGGACAGGTTCGTGCGCGAGATGCGGGAGGCGCACGGCATCGCCTCGCTCCCGATCGACGAGGAGTCCGCCTTGCACGTCTCGCGGCTGCCGGCCATCCACCGCGACCCCTTCGACCGCATGCTCGTCAGCCAGGCCATCGTCCATGGG
>CAZBIP010000538.1:0-2254 GCA_964491885.1 uncultured Vicinamibacterales bacterium | reverse complement strand
GTTGTCGAAGGTCCACATGCCCTCGTCTGCGACGACGCCGAGCGAGGCCGAACCGAGGGCGGCGAGCAGGACACCGAGCAGGATCCGTGGCATGCGGGCGTCTCCAGCCATCCTGCGGCGATCCTACCCGAAACCGCCTTCCGGGGTCAGATCCGCAGAAGTGCGGGTCGGATCCGCAGAAGTGCGGGTCGGATCCGCAGAAGTGCGGATCTGACCCCGCTGACGGGCGCGATGACATAATGAACGTCCACGCCCATGAACAGCCAACTCCGGGCCGCGCAGGACCTCGGCTGGCGGGACGCCGCGCGCGCGACCGTCGTCTTCCTCGCGCTGTTCCTGCTCTACCGCGTCACGCTGCTGCCGGGCCTCGGCGGGACCGAAGACACCCCGAAGTTCCAGTACATCGGCGCGGTGCTCGGCACGGCCCACGAACCCGGGTACCCGCTCTACACGCTGCTCACCCACGCGTGGTCGCGCCTGCCGATCGGGACGCTGGCGTTCCGCATCAACCTGTTCTCGGCCTTCTGGGGGGCAGCCGCCTGCGCGCTCGTCTACCTGGTCATGCGGAGGCTGCGCATCCATCCCTGGGTGGCGTTCCTCACCGCGATCGCGGCGGGTGTCGGCCGCGAGTTCTGGCTGCACTCGGTCATCGCCGAGGTGTACACGCTGGCCGCGGCACTGACGGCCGCCTCGATCCTGCTGCTGCTCGTCTGGGACGAACGGCGGCGCAACGCGTGGCTCTTCGCCGCGGTGGCCGCCGCCGGTTTCGCGTTCGGCGCGCACCTCATCTTCGTCGGCACGCTTCCGGCGCTCGTGCTCTTCGTCCTGTCGCGATTCCACTGGCGCCCGCCCCTGCGCGTACTCGCCGCCTGCGCGCTCATCGTCTCGGCCGGCGTCGGTCAGTACGGCTACGTCTGCGTCCGCACCGCCCAGAAGGCCGAGTACCTCGAAGCGCGCGCCGGGAGCGTGCGCGAACTCGCCGGCGTCATGCGGGCGAAGCAGTTCGAGTCGCTGGCCTTCAGCGAGCCCGCTCGGGTCGTCGTTGGAACGCGGGTTCCCGGCGTGCTGAGGGCCATCCGCGCGGAGACGGGATGGGCAGCCTCGCTCCTTGCGGCGGCCGGCGCGTTCCTGCTGATCCGCCGGCGTCGGACCGCTGGCGGCTTGATCGCCGGAGCCCTCGCCGGGCTCGTCCTCATGCTCGCGCTGCTCGGAAGCATCCCCGTCGGCGCGATTGGCCTCCCGGCCGTCGCACTGGTCTGGGTGCTCGCGGCCTGCGGGATCGACGGCGGCCGGGAGTGGCTCACGTCGCGCGCATCCGCCCGGTTGGCCACCGCCGCGGCCGTGGGTGCGGCCGGCGCGATTGCCGTAGCCCTCGCCGCCGGCAACGTCGCCGCGAACGACCACCGCAACGACACCTACGACACCGGCTACATGCGGCTCCTCTTCGACCACCTGCCGCCCCACGCGGCCATCGTCAGCGAGGCCTACACGATCGACCACATGGTCGAGTACCAGAAGCTCGTGACGGCCCGGGCCCAGGTCTTCACGCGCGTCCCTCCCGTAGCCGACGCGGTTGCCGCCCTAAGGGAGAAGGGCGTGCCGGTGTTCGCGTTCGAGCAGGGGCGCCGCCTGCTCGCTCACCGCTTCGTGATGAAGCCGGCGGAACTCTTCGGGCTCACCCTGGACGAGCGCCTGCGCGCGCTCCCGCGCGGACACGTGGCGATTCTCGCCGGCGATGCTGATTCCTGGCCGCCGCTCGATTCGCTCGGACTCACGGGCGACCGCGTGCCCCGCGGCCGCTCCGTCATCGTCGCCGTCAATGGCTCGGGGATCGTCTCGAGCGTAAAGGATGGCGGCGCGAACCAGGTCGCGATTGCCGCGGGCCAGCCGCTCGGCACGAGCGGCGTGGCCGCGCCGGCAGGCATCTCCGCGGCGGCGGAAAGCGGTCGTGCGGTCATTTCCATCGACGGCGAACCGGTGATCGAGTCGCCACGAGGTTTGGTCGTTGTCGAACTGGGGCGGCGGGTGGAAGGGGCGTACGCGGTGCTGCCGGAACGGGGCATGCGCGTGCCGGTGCAAATGAGAGAACGCCCGTTGTTCGAGGCGACTGACGCGATTCCGCCCGATTCGTGCACCGAGGTAGGGAGTGGCACGTGGGTGCCGCTGAAACAGGCCGGCGCGCGCGTCCTGCTCGGCTATCTCGACAACCGCGAGCCTGCCACGGCCGGACTCGACGTGTATTTGGCGTCCGGGA
>CAZBIP010000537.1:1497-2265 GCA_964491885.1 uncultured Vicinamibacterales bacterium | reverse complement strand
GTTCGACCGCAAGGATCTGAACATCGATCACGTCGTGCCCCGCCACCGCGGCGGGCTGACGACGTGGACGAACGTGGTCTGCAGTTGCGTGGACTGCAATCGCAGGAAGGGCAACCGTTCGCCCGAAGAGGCCGGCATGCGGCTGGTTCGCAAGCCGAAGAAGCCCCGATGGCGGCCTTTCGTCGAAGTGCAGTTCATCAAGACGGCTGATCACAGCTGGCGGCATTTCCTGGACCTGGCCTACTGGAACGTCGAGCTGGGCGAAGACTGACCGCGCCCCCGGGGATGCCCCTCGTCGGCCCTCTTTCGGGCGCTCGTTCCCTCCGGATTTCGCGCGACTTTTTTTGTTGTGCGGTCCCGTGGAGGCCGATAGATTTCGGCCGTCGGAAAAATCCGCATCGCTGTTACCTCGGAGCGGGCCGTCCGTGTATATGTAGCGATGGCGGTGGTGGTGCATTCGGAGACTTGCCGATGGCTGTGAGCGACGAGACCAGTTTCTTTGGTATGGGCCAGGGCTGTCCGGTTCATGGCGACGAGCACATGAAGGAGTGCAGCATGTGCGGCGCCGAGTTCTGCCGCGACTGCTTCCCCCGGGCTTCAGTATGCCCCGAGTGCGCCGAGCAATCCGAGGAGGAGGACGAGGCCGAGGGCGAGGAGAATGCCGACTTCGACGACGTCGGCAAGCTGGACGAAGTCCTCGAGGATGACGAAGAGGCGGAGAAGGCCGAGAAGGACGAGGAGGAGATCCCTCCCGAAGACCTCGTGGAT
>CAZBIP010000537.1:0-1487 GCA_964491885.1 uncultured Vicinamibacterales bacterium | reverse complement strand
CGGCAAGCCTTTGCGCGAACCGGTCGCGTGGTACGGCCCCATCGTCATGAACACCCGCGAAGAGCTGAAGCTCGCCTTCGAGGAATTCGACAACGGCACGTTCATCAAGAGCCGCGGCGCTTGACCAGGATGCACCGCAAATGATGCTGTCATCTCTGAAAGAGGTCAAGCCTCCCGGGATTGAATCAGTTGCTTTGCTTACCCCTCGAAGATTCGGACGGGTCTTTCCCAGTCATCTCTACGTCCTCCCAGGGACATGAATATGTTCAGGAGGGGAGTCGCATTCATCCCGCGAGCCTCAAGGGCTCATGACAGCTACCGCGCTGACCCCTCCTTGGATCGACCTGTTGTTTCGGACCGGTTCTCGATACGGCTCCTGCCGGTGCAGGACGTGGAAGGCGGCCTCGGCCAGATGACGCGCCACAGCGCCAATGGCCTGGTGATGACCGCGACGGGCACGAAGTCGTAGATAGAGTTGGCTGACGTGGCGCTCGGGACGACGCCTGGCATTCACACAGATCGAGTTGGCCGCCTCCACCAAGGCCCACTGCAGGTAACGGTTCACATCGGGACGGAGACGGCCGTAATGCGTCTTGCCGCCGCTGGAATGAACCCGAGGCGTGGTTCCGGCGTACGCGGCCAGATGGTCGGCCCAACTGAACCGCCGGACGTCTCCGATCTCTAGCGCCAGGACCGGAGCCAAGATCGCTCCGATGCCGGGCAGACTCTGCAACAAGCCCATATCGGGGGTCTGCTTCAACAGGCTCTCCATCCGCTTTTCCAAGTCCCGGATCTGTCGCTCGGCCGCTGCCAGACGATCAAGCATCAGCCCGGTCACATACTGCGTCTGCTGCGGCAGCAACTGCACCCTTCGGTTCAGTTCTTCTCGGCCTTTGGCGCCGTAGGGATCGCTGACCCCGCGCAGTTGCAGGCCGTACTTGCTCAGCATTGCCTGGACCCGATTCTTTGCCCACGTCCGCTCCCGCCCCCAGAGGATCCGGGCCCGGGTCACCTCGCGTACGTCTCGCAGCTCCGCCGGCGGGATCCACACCGTCGGCAGCGTCCCGTTGCGTTGCAGCCGGTTCAGTCCGTGCACATCCAGCCGGTCGGTCTTGTTGATCATCCCCATCATTAGCTTGGCCTTTCGCGGATGGACCAACAGTGGCACCAGCTTCGCCTCTTCGATCTCCTGCACGATCCAGTACCAGTTCCCGGTTGCTTCCACGGCCACCGGCGTTCCCGCTTCGCATCCCTTCAGCGCCTCCCGGATCGCTCCTCGCTCGTGCTCGATCCGGCGCTGGCACGCTTTCCGGCTTACCCGGCCCTCCCGTTCCAGCAAACTGTAGTGCTTGTGACAATCCAGCGAGATATACTCCTTCAAGCGCACCTCCTGTTCGTGATCTCGAGAATCACGTGCGACATTATGAGCGCGAAAAGCTGTCTCGACAGCTCAGGAGGTGCGCCCTCTTTCATACATTCATCCCGAG
>CAZBIP010000536.1:0-2272 GCA_964491885.1 uncultured Vicinamibacterales bacterium | reverse complement strand
TCGAAGCCGTGTAGCATCGGCCGGGGCTCACCTTCGGCGCTCTCAGGCCAAACTGCCCCGGCCCGACGATCCCTGTCGTCGCTCCTGCGACCCGCAGCGGCCGCCGACGTTCCGGGCATGAACGCCGGTTGCGGGTCCGCCAGCTCGGGTTGGCAGAGCCGGGCGCACGAGTTGGGCCCGAATCACGTAAGTAACTGTTGAATAACGCTTTGGCTGTGAGACCGGCCCTGGCAGCCTGCTTGCTGCGTCTGCGAAGTGCAGGCGCCGATGCGGGCGCAGGGTATGCCGCGAGATGCCGCCCGGCTCGCGCCGTCTGCTATATATGGTATATACTGAATATTCAGGGTTCGACTGGGACGCCGACAAGGCCGGATCGAATCTCGCCAAACACGGGATTCCATCCGATCTCGCCATCACGGTGTTCGACGATCCGTTCGCGCTCGTCGCCGCGGACGAGCGCCACTCCACGCCGGGCGAACAGCGTCAGTGGATCATCGGGGAGTCAGACGTCGGCGTGCTGGTCGTGGTGTTCACGCTGCGCGAGCAGAAGCGGGTCCGGCGCATCATCAGCGCGCGGCGGGCCGGCAGGAGGGAGCGGCTGCAGTATGAGGAACGAAGACGCCTTCCCATTTGAGCGCGCGCGCCGCGTCACCCCGCGCGAAGTGGAGGTGGGGCGCAGGGCGATCGAGACGCACACGGGGGTTCCGCGCCCCCAGCGAGGGCGCCCCCCGAAACCCGGCGCCGAGAAGTACGTCGCGACGTCTATCCGGCTGCATCCGAAGGCCATGGCGTGGGCCAGGCGCGAGGCCAGGCGGCGGAAGGTCGGCTACCAGACGATCATCAACGAAGCGCTGCTCGAGAGGGCAGGCTGAATGCACCGACGCGGTTCCGGGCCGGGCACCTCGATCGGAATCGCTGGCGCGCCGTCTAATCCGGTATGACCCGCAGAACAGGCACCCTCATCCTGCTCGCCTCGGTCTTCGTCTGCCGCGCAGATGCCGTTCAGGCTGGACCGCCGGCGCCCGCGGGCATCCAGGAAGGCCTTCCGCCGTCGGCAGGCATCCAGGCCCAGGCCGTCGCGACGACCGCACCGCGCCTGAACGAAGCCGAACTCGCTCTCGCCCTCCGGGCGCACGTCGACGCGCGAGCCGCTGAGGGCGCGTTCTCCGGCGCCGTCCTCGTGGCCCGCTCGGGCAAGGTCGTGTTCAGCGCGGCCCGCGGCCTGGCCGATCGAGAGAACAACCTGCCCAACACGCTCGCGACGCGCTTCCGCATGGGCTCGATGAACAAGATGTTCACCGCGACGGCCGTCCTGCAGCTCGTGCAGGCCGGCAAGGTGAAGCTCACCGACCCGCTCGGCAAGTACCTGCCGGACTACCCCAACCGGGACGTCGCGACGAAAGTCACTGTTCACCACCTGCTGACGCACACCGGGGGCACCGGCAACATCTTCGGGCCGGAGTTCGCGGCGCATCGCCCGGAACTGCGGGCGCTGGCCGACTACGTGAAGCTGTACGGCAGCCGCGGTCTCGCCTTCGAGCCCGGATCCCGGTGGGAGTACAGCAACTACGGGTTCCTGCTGCTCGGCGTGATCGTGGAACGGGTGTCCGGGCAGAGCTACTACGACTGCGTGCGCGACCACATCTTCGAGCCGGCCGGCATGACCGGCAGCGGATCCGAGCCGGAGGACGTCGTCGTTCCAGGCCGGGCAAAGGGCTACATGCGGCGGAACGGGGCCTGGGTGCCGAATACGGAGACGCTTCCTTATCGCGGCACGCCGGCTGGCGGAGGCTACACCACGGTCGGCGATCTCCTGCGCTTCGCCACGGCGCTCACCGGCCATGCGCTACTCGACGCGACGCACACGCGCCTGCTCACGGCCGGCAAGGTGGACACCGGCCGCGGCGGCAAGTACGCGTACGGGTTCACGGAGAGCATCCAGGGCGGCGCGCGCAGCGTCGGCCATAGCGGCGGCGCGCCCGGCATGAACGGCGACCTGCGGATCTTCCCGGAGTCGGGATACGTCGTGATTGCCCTGGCCAACGCCGACTCCGGCGCGTCCGAGATCGTCTCATGGGCGAGCGCGCGTCTCCCGCTCCAGGGGCGATGACCATCCGCACGCCGCGGGCGCGATCGCAACCGACCGCCGCTCACCACCCCGCGTCGCGAATGAACTTCACCGCCTGGCGCACCTCGGCCATCGGGTCGGTCCCGGCACCGCGCGCCACGTAGTTCTCGACGACGAGCGCGCCGGTGAACCCGGCCTTGCGGA
>CAZBIP010000535.1:0-2277 GCA_964491885.1 uncultured Vicinamibacterales bacterium | reverse complement strand
TGCTCGAGGAGTTGCGTCGGACTCCAGCGGGCGCGCGTGGCGCGGGCGACGAGATCGTTGAGCGCGTCGGCGGTGACGACGAGGCCCAGGCGGCGCAGTTTATCGGTCAGGGTCGTCAGGGTCGGGTCGCCCGAGGTCATCGTAGGACTCCAAGGGATGCGGGGTGACGGTGAGGTCGCGGACGCCGGGGTGGTCGGGCAGGATCACGGGGACGGGCGGGACGTGGGTCCGCTGCCGGCGCCGCGTTTCCAGGATGTGGCTGATGGAGCCGGCGCCGAGGGCGTTCCGCTCCACGGCGAGCGCGACGGCGGCCGCGAGTTCGTGCGGGCCGTAATCGTCGAGGAGCGCCTGCAGCCGAAGCAAGTGGGGCCGCAGGACGTCGCCCCGGGCCGCGAGCCGATCGAAGAGCGTGGCGGTCAGCGGCACCGCGAGGCGGAGCCGATCGCGGGTGCTGGACGCATTGGCCTGGCGCGTGGCCGCGAGCAAGCCCTCCAGATGCGCCGCGTCTTCGATGGGCTGGCCGGAGTCGTAGCTCCGGACATGCCGGGCGATCTCCGTCGCGCCGGCGACGATCCGGACCACGGTGGGGCTGGCCAGCAGGGTGAGGGGCTGGCCCACATGGGTGTGCGGGATGGTGTACAGGTTGCGATCGAAGGGCACGTAGGGTTGTTTCCGCGCGATGACGACGCGTTGGGTCTCGGTGTCGAAGGGATGCGCCGGGAGCGGCAGGAGCCGGGCCTGCTCCTCGGCGAAGACCTCCGCGACGGTCCGGTCCCGTTGCTCAGGATGCGGCCGCCGATGCGCGATCGCGTCCCGCCAGCGTCGAAACTGGGCGTTGAGATCGTCGACGTCGCGGAAGGGCCGGGCCGCAAAGAAGGCATCCCGGAGGTAGCGGATCTGGCGCTCGACCTTGCCCTTCTCATTCCCGCGTCCCGGGGTGCAGGGCCGGGGGGCGAAATGGTAGTGGCCGGCCAGCTCCAGCAGCCGCGGGTGAAAGCGGATGGCCGTGCCCTGCCGTTCGAGCACGGCGCTCTTGAGGTTGTCGTACACCAGGGTCCGGGCACAGCCGCCCATCGTGTGGACGGCCTCGACGTGGCCGCGGAGAAAACTCTCGAGCGTCTGGTCCAGCGTGAAGAGGGCACAGATGGCGCGGGAATACGACAGGACGAGTACGAAGCCGGACAGCGGACGGGTCCCGCGGCCGATCCGCACCGACCCGAAGCTGCCCCAATCGACCTGGGCCTCTTCCCCGCTCAGCGTCGTCAGGCGGCGATAGAGCGTCGGCGCGACCTGCGGCCGCAGCCGCCGCACGAGGCGGCGCACCTGGGTGGGCGAGCCCGGATAGCCGCGCACGCGCAGCATCTCGTGCAGCCGCGTCGCCCGGAGCCGCGGATACTGCGCCAGGGTGTCGCGGATGAAGGGCACGTAGGGATCGAGCTGCGTGCGGCGACAGGCGCCGCGCCGGACCGCGTGGGCCTCGGCGATGGCGGCGCGCACGGTGTCATGATGGACGCCGAGCTGGGTGGCGATGGTGCCGACTCTCCAGTGCTCGCCGTAGTAGAGCCGCCGGATCTCGGCGTGCTGCGCGGGCGTGATCATCGCGGGCCTCCACGGTCACGCGACGGGTCGGCCAGCGCGGCGGCAGGAGCCACGCGCTGACGCGGCGGCAGACCAGACAGCGCCCCACGCCTGCCACCGGGGCGGGCGGCCCGACCTCCGTCGTCGTGTGCGGAGCCAGTGTGGCCAACGCGCGGGCGGGTCGGGAAGTCTGATCCCTCACGCGGGCGCGATAGGCCCGCTGGTGATCGCGATGATCGAGGCGGCCCTCGGGGCTGGTCCGGTGGCGGTGACGCGCGGCCCGGACGGACGCCTGGCGGGCGGCGCGGCGACACGCCTCGGCGCAGTACGCATGACCGCGATCGCAGGACGGGCAGATGGCAAACAGGCGGTGGCACCGCCGGCAGGTTTTCTGACGGAGGGGGGCATCCATGGCGTCGGAGCTCGGGGCTCCGACTGGACAACCGCCCGAAAACGTGGGACAACGGGCGTGACTGGCACGGACGTCGGAGCCCGGGTCGGTCACGGGGGCCCGGTGGTCAAGACCGGACCCCCACCCTTGCCAGTCCCTTCAGCCTACTTCACCCACGCCCCACGCCGCCCGTGGACGCTGCCCGACCTGTGGACGCGCAGACGCGCCCACGAGGTCGTTGGAAAACCGCTTCGCGGTTTCCCACAGCGCCCACCGGCATCACCGTCTTCTCGTGATCAGAAAGACCC
>CAZBIP010000534.1:0-2281 GCA_964491885.1 uncultured Vicinamibacterales bacterium | reverse complement strand
GACATCCTGGCGAGCAACGGCGTCATCCACGTGCTCGGCGGGGTGATGCTTCCCTTCTAACGACAGCCAGCACACCTCGCATCGGCGACGGGCGCCCCCGCGGGCGCCCGTCGTCTCGTACGCCGCACGGCGCGCCCATCCGGCCGGTCGTCCGGCGGCGCCTCAGTCCCGCGTGGGGTGTGTCGCCGGATCGCGCCTGGAGTCGGGCTCGACCGGGACGTTCATCCGCACGTTCCCCGACCGGAACCTGACCTCGGCGAACGGGACGGTCCTGCGGTCAGTCGTCGATGACGAAGGTCACCATCATGTTGACCTGATACTCGGTGATGGCCTCGTTGGCGACCCGCACGTGCTGCTCCTTGACCCACACACTCCGGACCTGGCGGAGCGTCTTGTTCGCCCGTGCGATTCCCTGCTTGATGGCGTCCTCGAAACTGACGGCCGACGTCGCGCTGATTTCAGACACCTTCGCTACAGACATCCCGTCCTCCTTGTGCGACGTTCCCCGGCGCCCGCCTGGGCGCCCGCTGGCGTCCGGCAGAGTGGGCCGCCGTGAACCTCCCCAACCAAAGCGAGCCCGGCGTCAGCGCCGATAGCGGGAGTATCCCCAGCCTCCGCCGCCGAGCACGAACAACACGAGTAGCACGATGAGCAGGGTTGACATGACGTCCTCTGTGATGATGGGAAGCCGGCGGACTGCGGGCAGAAACGCTCGCGAGCCATCCTGCTTCGCGGTGTACGGACGATCAGCGACGGCGCCGACCCCGCGTCGCTCGGTCCAGCGCAGCGAGCCGGCGGCTCACGTATCCCGTGAGGCGCCGGTCGCTCGTGCGCGAGGCACGCCGACTCCAGGCGACGAACCGCCTCGAAGGCGCGTACG
This sequence comes from uncultured Vicinamibacterales bacterium, assembly GCA_964491885.1. GTDB lineage: Bacteria > Acidobacteriota > Vicinamibacteria > Vicinamibacterales > JAKQTR01 > JAKQTR01. The sequence goes on along the minus strand of CAZBIP010000534.1, from coordinate 1,401 downwards.
GACCCGGGGACGACGCCCCGTCGCGAAGCCCGTGTGTCGTGTCAGGCCATCGACCGGCGGCCGCCGAGCCGCCCGACGATGAACAGCACCACGGCGATGACCAGCAGGGCGTGGAGGAGCGGGCCGACCGTGAAGGTGCCCACCATGCCGAGCAGCCATGCGACCAGCAGAATCACGGCGAGGGTGTACAACATCGCGAGACCTCCTGTTCGTGCGCAGGTTCATCTCGCCTTCGGTACGCGGGCGAAGCGATCCTGCACGACCTGGTGACCAGCGTAGGCCGATCGGCAACGGGTGTCTGTCCTGTTGAGCACACCCCGATCCCCGGCCGGCGCCGTTCAGGCCCGGCGCCTGTGCGTTGTTGAACAGACGCACGGGCTCGCGGTCGCTACGCTGGTGCCAACACATGACGTCTGCGGGCCCGCACGCCCGCCGGTCAAGGAGGACTGACATGACAGGATTCAAGCACGCCGTCGTGCTGGCGGTCGCGCTCGCCGTCGGGCTCGCCGCCGGGCTCGCGGTCTCGGGCGCCGGCATGGCGGCGGCGGGCCAGCAGCGGCCCTACCGTGTCGGCGACCAGCAGCTGAAGGACCTCGTGAACCGCATCGAGACCCACGAGCAGGCCTTCCGCGGCAGCTTCGAGCAAGCGCTTGATCGCAGCCCGATCAGGAACAGCCAGGCGGCCGACCAGGCCGGCAGATCCATGAAGGACTTCAAAGAGGCATCGGACCGGCTTCGCGATCGCGTGAACGACGGGCAGTCCGTCGCGTCGGACGCCGAGAACCTGCTGAGGCGCGCGTCGGCCATCGACAGCCTCATGGCGCGCACCCAGTTCGACGCGCCGGCTCAGCGCGACTGGCAGGCCCTGCGCCTGGACATGAACGACCTGACGCGCGCCTACGGCGTCGCGTGGAACTGGAACGCGGCGTCCCAGACCGCGCCGGCCCGCGTGAACGACAACCAGGTCAAGCAGCTGCTGAAGGCCATCGGGCAGAAGGCCGGCCGGCTCGACAAGAGCCTCGACCGGGCCTTCGTCAACAGCACGTACGACGCCGGCCGCGGGAAGGACGAGATCCGCCGGTCCGTCAAGGACCTCCAGCAGGCGACCGATCGGCTGCGCGATCGCGTCAACGGCCGCCAGGCCAACACGCTCGACGCCGAGGAAGTGCTCCGCCGCGGCGCAGGCATCGACGGCTTCATGCAGCGCAATCAGTTGAGCGCCCAGGCGGAACAGAACTGGATCCTGTTGCGCGGCGATCTGGACAAGCTCGCCAGCGCCTACAACGTCGGGTGGGGCTGGAATGATACGGGATTCCCGTCGGCGGAGGCGGGCTTCCAGCAGCGCCTGACCGGGACGTACCAGCTCGACGCCGGCCGCAGCGACGATCCGCGGCGGACGGC
>CAZBIP010000533.1:0-2284 GCA_964491885.1 uncultured Vicinamibacterales bacterium | reverse complement strand
CTCGCATATCGAAGCCTCCGGCCGGAATCCGGACGCAATGACCTGCGTCCACGACAGAGTAGGCAGGCGGGGTCACGGGCGGGTGACGTCGGTGTTTCGCGTGCGTCAAGTCCCGGCGGCCGGCTCGCCGGTCGGTGGGAACCCGCGTGCGCGCGACGAGTTGCGGCCCGGCAGCCGCGGCTGGTACGATGCGCGTGCGATGTCACGCCGAAACCGCCGCACATCGACTCCTGTTTCCCGCCGCTCGGTCCTGAAAACGGCCGCCGCACTCGCCGCCTGGGCGCCGCTGGCTCGCGCGTTCGACGCCCGGCTGCAGGCCGCGGCAGGCGCCCCGCTCATGGCCTACGTCGGCACGTTCAGTTCGCCGCTGCGCGACGTGCTGCCCACGCAGGTGGACCTGCCGCCGGGCAACGGCCGCGGCATCCACATCTTCGCCGCCGACCGCACGACCGGCGCTCTCGCGCCGCGCGGCACTTTTGACCTGGGCACGAGCCCGAGCTGCCTCGCGCTGAACAAGGCCGGCACGCGCCTCTACTCGTCGAACGAGACGGACCGCGTGGGTGAGGGAAAGCACGGCACCGTCAGCGCCTTCGCGATCGGCCGCGCCGACGGCCAGCTCACCGAGCTCAACACCGTGGCCTCGGGCGGTGCCGGCCCCACCTACGTGAGCGTGCACCCGTCCGGCAAGTTCCTGCTGGTGGCCAACTACTTCGGCGGCTCGGTGGCCGTGCTGCCGATTCTCGAGGACGGCCGCCTCGGGCCCGCGACCGACGTGAAGGAGGATGCCGGCACCATCGGACCACGGCGCCCGACGAACGCGCCGCCCGGGACCTTCGCGTTCAGCGGCCACGACCGCACGCACGCGCACATGATCCAGGCGGACGCCTCGGGGCGGTTCGTGGTGCACGTGGACTTGGGGCTCGACCGGATCTACGTGTGGACCTTCGACGACCAGCGCGGCGTGCTGATGCCCGGCGATCACCACGAGATCGCGCTCCCTCCAGGCGACGGCCCGCGGCACTTCGCCTTCCATCCCAACGGCCGCTGGTTCTATTCCATCCAGGAGGAAGGCTCCACCATCGTGCTCTTCGACTGGGACGGCGCGACCGGCCGCCTCGCCGCCCGGCAGACGATCTCGAGCCTGCCACCGGGGTATGCGGGCAGCAACTTCTGCTCGGAGATCCTGGTGTCGGCCGACGGCCGGTTCGTGTACGGGGGCAACCGGCTGCACGATGGCATCGCGATCTTCGCGGTGGGACGCACCGGGGAGCTGACCTTCGTCGCCGACGAGCCCACGCGCGGCAACTATCCGCGGAGTTTCGCCTTCGACCCGACCGGCCGGTTCCTCTACTGCTGCAACCAGCGCGCCGACAACGTCACCGTGTTCCGCGCGGACGCGAAGACGGGCCGGCTGGCGTTCACCGGCCACTACACGCCGGTGGGCAACCCGTCGCACATCGTCTTCGTCGATCTCGCCAGGGCGGGGTAGGGCGGCGCCGCGCGCGCCGACCAGGCTGGCACCTCGGCGAGCGCCGCAAGGAGATGGTCGGGGGCCGTGGACGACAACGGCACGAAGGGCCTCCGTGACACCGGCGTGGGGGCACGCTATCCTAGCGCGGTGGACCGCGACGAGATCATCAGGGTGCTGCGAGCGTTCGAGGCGGCCGGCCTCGAGTACGTCCTCATCGGTGCGGCAGCCATGGGGCTTCACGGCGTGGTGCGGGCCACCGAGGATCTGGACGTGCTGATTCGCGCGACGCCCGAGAACGTCGAGCGCCTGCGCGCGGCGCTCCGGCAGGCGTACGAGAACGACTCTCAGATTGCCGACATCGCCGCCGCGGACCTGCTCGGCGACTACCCGGTCGTCCGCTACTATCCGCCGACCGGCGATCTGTACTTCGACGTGTTGACCAGGCTCGGAGAGGCCGCGCGTTACGAGACCGTCGAGGCGGAAACGAAGGAGCTCGAAGGCGTCCGCGTCCGTGTGGCGACCCCGGCGGCCCTCTATCACCTCAAGAAGGGCACCGTGAGGGCCATCGACCGTCAGGATGCCGCGGCGTTGCGGGAGCGTTTCGGTCTGGAGGAGCATGACTGACAGGCGCGTCGAACGGTTCCGTTCCGTCGACGACATGAACCGGGCGCCGGTGCGTGCGAGCGAACCGGCAGACGCCGACAGGTTCTTTCGTCACTGCGCGCGGTACTGGTCCGCCTCGCCGAGGCGCTACCCGCGAGGGGTCTTCAAGTTCCGTTCGATCGACGAGGCGGAGGCCGCGCGCACGTCCAG
>CAZBIP010000532.1:0-2290 GCA_964491885.1 uncultured Vicinamibacterales bacterium | reverse complement strand
GATCCGCGTCACGGAGGAAGTGCTTCTCCAGCAGCCTCGCGAAGAACTCCTGCGTGAGATCCTGGGCCCTGTCAGCGTCATAGCCGCAGCGGCGCACGTAGGCGTAGAGCGGATGCCAGTAGGCCTCGCAGAGCGACGCGAGCGCCTCGCCGCCGCCAGCCGCGGTGTCGGAACCGGCGGCGAGCACCTGGCTCCAGCGCGTGGTCGAGAAGGGACGCGGGCTCACGGGCCTCCAAGCAGCGCGCCCCTCAGGCCGTCGTAGAACGCCTTGGCCGAAGGCGGCCGACTCGCCGGATCAATCGAGAGGGCACCGAGGAAGAACGACCGTGCGCGGCTGGAAAGCCCGTCGCCCAGCAGGAAGGGCCCGCCTGGTCCGGCGCCGAAGGCGGCGGGGACCGGGCGGTGTCCGGCCAGCATCTCGTGGGCCACCATGGCGAGGGCCCAGATGTCCCACGCCGGTTGGACGTCCTCGCCGCGAAGTTGCTCGGGCGCCATGTACTCGGGCGTCCCGAGAAGAACGCCGGCGGCCGTTTCGGCGCCGGGGAACGAGGCTGTTGCGCCGCGGCCGCCCTTCGAGATGCCGAAATCGAGCACCTTCGGCGTTTCGATCCCGTCGGACCTGGCGAGGAAGACGTTCTCGGGCTTGAGGTCGCGGTGCACGATGCGCCGGCGGTGGGCGGCGTCCACCGCTGCGCAGACAGGGCCCAGCACGCCGAGGACCCTCTGCGGCTCCAGGCACCGTTCGTGTTCCAGTTCCTCTCGCAACGAGCGGCCCGCCAGCAGCTCCATCACCAGGAAGCCCCGCCCGGCGGCCACGCCGAAATCGTGAACGGTCACGACGTTCGGGTGCGAGAAGCTCGCGGCGAGCCGGGCTTCCCGTTCGAACCGCTCGGCTGCCCGCGCATCTGCCGCCAACTCCTCACGCAGCACCTTCACCGCGACGTTCCGGGCCAGCGCCTGATCGGCCGCGGCGTACACGACGCCCATTCCCCCTCGTCCCAGGCGCCGGTCAATCCTGTATCGTCCAAGCAGCAGCCGGGGAAGCGCGGAGGTGACGAGAGGCTGGGCGTCCTCGCTACATGACGAGCGGCCCTCGTCGAAACACAGGCCGCACCTCGGGCACTCGGAGAAGCGGCGCCGCGCGGCCGCAGAACCGGGAATGCGACCGGAGAGCGAGCCGAGGCTGCGGGCAGCAGCCTGCAGCAGATCCAAGTCTCCGGCTGCGTAAGGCTCCTCCGAACGTCTCGGCCCGAGCGCCAGGAGCGCGCTCCACTCACCTGTTTCCGCAGGTGAGGGAATCGGCACGAGCAGTTCGATTCGCGCCGCCGTCAACACCGCGGCCTCCGCGGCACCGACCTCCCCGTCCAACCACTCGGCCTCGCTGGCCCGGACCTCGACCGGGCGTCCGAGAACGAGCGCCAGCGCCACCATCTTTCCGTCGGCAGGCAGGTCCGGCGGCCCCTCGCCCTCCGGAACACCGACGACCCGACGGTACGCGGCGCCTCCACGATCGCGAGCGAGGATGACGGCAAACGCGGGGTGCAGGGCCAGGTGGACGCGCGCGGCGACGTGGGCAGATGCCTGCTCGAAGTCCCCGGAGGAGCGGATTCCTTCGGCCACCTCCCGGAGCAGGCGCTGCGCATCGTAGCGCTCCCGAAAGAACCGCCGGTCGAGCGCGTCGAGCCAGCGGTGCCGCTCGCGGTGGGCGATCAGGGCGGCGCCGGCCAGCAGGATGTACACCGTGCCGCGCGTGGCGAAGACCTTCGCGACCTCCTCGCGGCGCTGCGAGTAGAGGTCGAGCGCCAGCAAAGCAATCAGGGCCGGCACCAGCGAGAGCAGGACGCGCCGGGCGACGGCATAGCGGATGCCCTGGCGGATTATGAACGACACGTCGAACAACCGGTGCTCGAGGATGGCGTACGCGAAGGACAGGGGCACCAGCAACGTCAGGAGCGCGGCGAGACCAATCGTCGGCGACTCGAATACGAGGAGTGAACCGGGAGACAGCCAGTAGCCGACGACAGCCGGCAAGCCGGCCGCACACGCGGTGACGGCTCCGGCCGCCAGCACCCGTACCTTTCTCCTCTCGCCGTCTGTACGGAGCGCCCGATACCCGAGGACAGCCACCACTCCACTCACGAGTACGTAGCCGACGGTGACACTCAGGAGCAGCCCGAAATGGCTGTCCGGAAGTGGTGCGTCCGGAAAGTACAGGGCCGTTGCCTGGTAGCGCAGGTACGGAATCACCGCCGTCACGGCGGGCAGCCAGAGCAGCGCCCAGAGCCAGGCC
>CAZBIP010000531.1:0-2292 GCA_964491885.1 uncultured Vicinamibacterales bacterium | reverse complement strand
ATGAGGCAGGTCCGGTGGATCGAGCGCGAGTTCCAGCAGGCCGCGCTCGTCGAGGACTTCATGCCCGGCGACGAGTTCACCACCCTCGTGATCGGGAACGGCGCCACGCGCGAGTGCCTGCCGGGCCTCGTGTCCGTCGCTCCGCAGCACTACGGGAAGCACAAGGTGCTGCGCGCCGACCTGCGCGGCGTCGGGCTGACGAAGATCAGCCTGCCCCCGGCGCGCGGCGAAGAGGCCGCGGCGCTCGCGCAGCAGGCCGCCGACGCGATGCGCTGCCTCGACCACGTGCGCATCGACATCAAGACCGATGCCGCCGGCGCGCTGCGGATCATGGAGGTCAACGGCATCCCGGGGCTCAAGCCGCACAAGAGCTGGGCGCCGCAGATCTACTCCCTTTACCACGGCTCGCCCGAGGGCGAGATGGCCGACTATCGGAGCCTGATACGGGCGGTCATCGAGTCGGCGGGCGCGCGGTACGGCATGCCGTCTCGCCCGCCGGCTTGAGCGTCCGGCCAGCCCGGCTCAGGATTCCATTGGCCGGGCGCCGGGACCGACTCCGTGGTCCTCAGCCTCGGCGGGCCGGGGCGGACGTGAACGAACACGGGAGGTCCGGGGCTAGTAGTCCACGACCTCCAAGCCGGGCACGCGGCGGTAGTGCTGCACGTTCCGGGTGACGACCGGCATGTCGTGCGCGACGGCAGTCGCGGCAATCCAGAGGTCGTTTCCCCCGATGAGCAGCCCGTTGTCGGCGAGGTACCGGTAGGCCCGGCCGTACTCCCAGCTGACGTCGGCGTTCAGCGCGAGCACGTGGAACGGGGCGAGGAACTCCTCCCAGCGCACGCGCTCGCTCAACGAGACACCGGCCGCCAGTTCGCCGGCGATCGTAAACGTGATGTAGAGGCGGTCGTCCTCATGGCGCTCCAGAAAGGCCACCGCCGGCCCTGGTGTTCCACGGGTGTGCTCGCGCTCGAGGTCGATGAGGAAGGTGGTTTCGAGGATCAGCGGTCGGCCCACTTGTCCTCCGATGGTGCGTCCTGCCTCTTGAGCGCCTCGATGCGGTCCAGCGCCTCAGATGAAAGCCATGCGCCCGGCCGCGTGACCAGCGCGAGCAATTCCTTGCCTGTGATCGTGTGACCGGGCCATGTCGCCCGCAGAACGACCTCGCTGAACGATTCGCCCGGATAGCGCCGGGCGGAACGAAGGCGCTCGTAGGCCTCGAGCTTGAGCGATATGGTCTTGACGCTCATGCATGCATTATGCACATCGCACAGACTAGTCGTCAAGACCGTAGAATCATTCCCGGGCTGCGGTCCTCGAGAAATACTCCTCGACGAGCGCCAGGTCGCGCTGGGGGTAACCCCGCGTCTCTCCCGCCATCACGCGGGTCAGGTGCGTCCGCCACAGTTCCACGTGCTGCATCGTCGTGAGGCGGTTGCGGAACATCGCCGCGCCTTTGCGCGGGTCGGCCGCCATCCGATCGAGGATCCCCGTCACCTCCGCGCGGAAGCCCCGGTCACCGTAATGCGCCAGCCATGCATTCCAGGCCCGGGCCGGCCCGGCCGCCGTAGCGAAGGGGCGTGAGAGCCTCGCCATCGTCATCATGAACTCCCGCGCGTCCGGGGCGTCGAGGCGGCGGAGCCCGGCGTCCGTAATGCGGTAGGGGTAGATGTCCGCGCCGGTCACGCGATTGCCGGCACAGTGCAGACTGACGCAGTAGCCCCACTTCCTGTGGAAGAGGTCCGTCGCCTGGTAGAAGACGAAGTTGCCCAGACTGTAGAAGATGGGACGCCCGCGCCACGACTCGATGCCCTGCGGCACGTGCGGGTGATGGCCGACGACGCAGTCGGCGCCAGCGTCGACGAGCGCCCGGAAGGCCGCGACGACGTAGGGCGGCGGAAACGGCACGTACTCGAGGCCGCCGTGCGCGATGACGATGACGACGCCGCCGCGGGCCTTGAGGCGCCGGACCAGGGACGCGGCGCGGGGAATGTCCCAGCCGAAGACGCCCGGGCCGCCGCTCGACGCGGTGAGGTCTTCTCCTTCGCTGATGTTGACGACGTGAATGCGCTGGCCGCCGACGCGCGTGCTGAGCGGGGCGTGCGCTTCATCCTCGGTGAGGCCGGCGCCGACGGTTGTGATGCCGCCTCGCCGGAGCACGCGCAGGCTCTCGCGGAACCCCGCGATGCCGTAATCGAAGACGTGGTTGTTCGCGAGGCACGCCACGTCGAACGGCACGGCCGCCAGGCCCGCCACGTGCGAGGGCTCGCCCTTGAAGACCGCGCCGCTCTTCCA
>CAZBIP010000530.1:0-2293 GCA_964491885.1 uncultured Vicinamibacterales bacterium | reverse complement strand
CGAGTGCCGCGACTGCAAGGTGCTGCCCATCTGCATGTCGCGGTGTCCCAGGTGGGTCCGCGAAACCGGCACGTTGCCCTGCCCCGGCTGGAAGCACCACCCCGATGAGCACCTGCTGAACGAGTATCGCTTGCGCCAACTCGATCAGGAACGGCAGGTCGCGATGGGACTCGCGGAACTCAGGGACGCCCTGCGCCGTTCGTGCCCATCCGCGCCGCCAGACGCTCGAAGCGGCGCCGGGTCAGGCGCAAGTGCAGGACGGGGTAGACGTTGATGAGCACTTGCGCGGCCGACACCCAGAACAGCGCCGCCCAGCGTCGCTCCAGCGCGATCTTGACCATGTACGGCAGGACGAGCACGGCCGCGAAGAAGTGTGACGCCTCGGCCGCTTCCAGTTCGGCAGCGACGCTTGCCGCGCCGGTCAGGCCGTTGCCGAGATAGACGTCCCGATTGAACAGCCGCAGCGGCGTCCTGCGCAGCAGTGTGCCGAACAGGGGAACGCCGAGCGCGCGATACACGCCGCCGCCGGCCTCCCATCGCCGAAGCGCCCGCAGCGGGCGCGGCATCCTGGGCATCCAGAGCGGCTGCGCCACGAACGCCAGTCCGAGGAAGCAGATCATCGCCAGGATCACGAACCACGGCGAGTCGAGGCTGAACGGCACGAACCGCCGCGCCAGCCCGAACGCCAGCGCGTAGCCAGCCGCCACTCCCAGTAACCGTGCCCAGTCTCCGCACGCGCGCATCGCTGGATCTTGCACTCTGCGTGCCGTCGCGCGCAACGGCAGACCGCCGGTCGCAGGCGCACAAGACCGCTCGGCGCGCGCGGCTCGAGCGCCTGACCTCGGCGATGCCCCCCGAGGCCGCACACGGGCCTTCGCGGCGCGGCCGGTTCCAGCCCGCACGCCGGGTTGACTCCCGCCGGGGGCGCGCAGTACTGTCCACGCTCAGAAGCCCGTGCGACTCATGATTGGACTGACGACGCTCTCGCTGCTGGCGGCCTGCCCGCACGCCGCCGATGGCGCATCCGTATCGCCCCGTCCGACGACGGACGCGGCCGCGGCAGCGGCCCCGCGCGGCCAGAATGCCGCGCGACACCTGCCCGATCGGTCCAGGCCCGAGGCGTCAGCCGGCCCACAAGAGGAGTCGGCAACTCTGCCGGAACGCGCGGGTCCCTGGGTTCGCTCCACCGCCTGCCGCCGCATCACCGAAGACACGATCTTCGACTACATGGACGGCGCCGGCGAGCTGTACCTCGCGTATCGCTTCTCGCACCTCGACGTCTGCGAATACAGGGCGCCGGAGGCGTCGCTCGGCACGATCCAGGTCGAGCTCTACTGGATGACGCACTCGGACGATGCGTTCGGGCTGCTGTCGACGGATTGGGGAGGCGAGCCCGTCGATCTCCGCGGCGGACCTGAGGGCCCGGGCCCCGCGACGGCCGGCGGCGCCGGCGCTGCGGCGTCCGGACGCGGCGCCTCCGTTCCCTCGCACGACGCGCTCTACGGAGGCGGCTTGCTCCGGTTCCGGAGCGGCAGCCTCTACGGCCGCATCATGGCCACGCGCGAGTCGCCCGACTCGCGCGCCCAGGTGCTCGCCATCGCGACGTCCATCGTCTCGAAGCGGCCGGCGAACGAAGGTCCTCCCGCGATCCTGTCCAGGGTGCCGCCCGGGTTGGGCCGCGAGTACACGCTGCGACCCGACCGCACGTGCTTCCTCCGGTCGCACTACGTCCTGAACTCCGTGTACTACCTGGCGCCGGACGATGTGCTCGGCTTCGGTCTAGCGGTCGATGCCGCGATGAGTGAGTTCAGATCCGCCGGCGCCGGCGTGCGCCCTCTCCGCCTGGTTCAGATCCTGTACCCGTCTCCCGGTGCCGCTGCCGCCGCGCTCCGAACCTTCCTGGGTGCCGTCCAGCCTGACACGGCCGCGGCTGGCGCCGGGACGGGTGTGCAGGCGGCCGCCGCGAAGTCCGAGAGCGGGTGGATCGGTTGGGCCGCCGGAGGCCGCGCCCTCGCGATCGTGCTCGATGCCGCTGCCGAGTCGGATGCGGAGAAACTGGCCGCCGCCGCGCTGGCGGCGCTCGTCGAACGCCAGGCCGGCGCTCACTTCAGTTGGTGGTTCTGAGTCTTGAGTCATGAGGTCTGAACCAGCGTCCTGGCGCCGCACTCACCACTCAAGACTCATGACTACGTCCGGAATCCCCTCGACTCAAGTGGATTCCGGGTCTAGAGAGGACACGCCATGAGCAACGAGTTCCCGATCACTCGCCGCGACTTCGTGAAGGGCACCGTCG
>CAZBIP010000529.1:0-2300 GCA_964491885.1 uncultured Vicinamibacterales bacterium | reverse complement strand
GCTGGAGGCAACCCGGACGGGATACCTCTGGATCTTCCTCCTCAGCGTCGGCGTGCCCCTCGCAGTCCGGCTGTGGAGAGCCCGCGGACGCCGCGAGACTCCGGCCTGGGCCGGCTGCGGGGCGTCTCTCAGGACGTCGCTCGCCCTGGTCGGCATGGTCGTGAGCGCGGGCTACCTGGTGAGCATCCCGGCGAAGTGGCAGCTGGCGAACGTCGTGCTGGTGACGCTGTATACGATCTTCGTCGGCGCGAGTATCCTGCTCGCGATCGGGCTCTGGCGGCACAACCTCGCAAGGCAGGCTTCACGATGATGACGCAACCGCTCACCGGCATCGTGCCCCCGCTCATCACACCGCTTCAGAATCGGGACGCGCTCGACGAGCCGGGACTCGAGCGGCTGATCGAGCACGTCCTCGGCGGAGGCGTGAGCGGCATCTTCATTCTCGGCACGACCGGCGAGGGGCCGAGCCTGAGCTACCGGCTGCGCCGCGAACTCATCGAGCGGACGTGCCGCCAGGTTTGCGGCCGTGTGCCGGTCCTGGTCGGCATCACCGACACGGCCGTTGTCGAGGCGCTCGATCTGGCCCGCTACGCCGCCGACACCGGTGCTGCCGCGCTGGTCGCCGCGCCGCCCTACTACCTCCCGGGCGGCCAGCCCGAGCTGCGCGAGTACCTCGGGCATCTCGTGCGCGAGCTGCCGTTGCCCCTGTTCCTCTACAACATGCCGGCGCTCACCAAGGTGCCCTTCGACCTCGACACGGTCCGCTTCGCCATGGACGACCCGCGCATCGTCGGGCTGAAGGACAGCTCCGGCGACATGGCCTACTTCCAGGGCGCGGTCGCGCTGCTGCCGCGCCGCCCGGATTGGACCCTGCTCATCGGCCCCGAGGAACGCCTCCTCGATGCGGTGCTGGCCGGGGGGCACGGCGGAGTCAGCGGCGGCGCCAACCTGTTCCCGGCACTCTACGTCGCCCTGTTCGAGGCTTGCAGGGCCGGCGACGCCGCCCGCGCGTTCCGCCTGCACGCCCAGGTGCTGCGCGTCAGCTCGTCGCTCTACAGGATCGGGCGGCACGCCTCGGCCGTGATCAAAGGCATCAAGTGCGCCCTTTTCTGCCAGGGCATCTGCGACGACTTCATGGCCGAGCCGTTCCATCGTTTCCGCGAGAGCGAGCGCGCGCTGGTCGCACAGCGGGTGACTGGACTCCAGGAAGAACTCCGCGCGCTGGGCGTCTGACGCGCATGCTGGCCGTCGGGCCGGCCGAGGCGGTTCCCGCAACCCTCCTGTCACCGTTCGGACATCGCCTGCATCGATGATGAGAGGGTTGTCCGCGGTCCGATCCGCGGGGTTCGCCGCCATGGGAAAAGCCAATCGAGTCAGGACGCAGCCGGAGCCACCGCGCGAGCCCCAGCGAGCCGGCTTTCTGCAGAAGGCCTGGAGCCGGCGCGAGCCGGTGATGTGGGCCGCGCTCTTTGCCCTCGTGCTGACCCTCCAGTGGCCGACGCTGAAGGGCTGGTACTTCCGCGCGGCCGGCACGCCGGCGCCGGCATCCGCCATCGCCTGGCATGCGGACCTGGACGCCGCGCTCGCCGAGGCCCGGTCGTCCGGGAAGAAGGGCGTGGTGGTTGACTTCTACGCGTCCTGGTGCCCGCCCTGCATCGCGATGAAGCACGAGGTCTGGCCCGATCCGGCCGTCGTTCGTGCCATCGATGCGGGCTTCCTGGCCGTGCAGATCGATGCGGACCGGGATCAGGTGTACGCGCCGCGTTACCGCGTCGAGACCCTTCCGACCGTCCTGCTGCTGGACCCCGGGGGGGCCGTCCTGAAGCGCACGACTGGCTTCCTGTCTCAGTCCGGCGTGATCGACATGCTCGCCTCCGCCGGACGCTGACGCCGTCGGTGCCTGGCACGTCCACACGGGCCGCTTCCTCAACCGCGTGGACAGGATGAATGCCGGCCAGGTCGAGTGCGTCGCGGGCTGGGACCAGGCAGTACTTGGCAGGCTCCGGCCTCCACATGGATACCGCGCTGAGGGTCGTCGCCATCTCGGAAGCCGCGTACGAATCGGCGCGGAACGATGGCCGGCCACAGGCCATCCGGCCGGCTGTCCCCCGATAGGCGGACGACGCGTGGACGGGGTCTTGCCCCGCGCCCGTGATGGGATCCTGGCGCGCACGAATCGCGTCACAACACCTTGGTGTCCATCCATCGTCCTCTCGACCGCAGGCCGGGAGCCGCCCGAACGCGCGCGTCACGCGTGCCTCGGGTGGCGTCCGGACGACGCGTGAGACGGAGTGGGAACG
>CAZBIP010000528.1:0-2305 GCA_964491885.1 uncultured Vicinamibacterales bacterium | reverse complement strand
CGGTCGAGTTGCGACGTGGACGGAGACAGGATCTCGCACACCCAATCCGGGGCGATCGTGCAGGCGGCCGACTTCGGATACCGCGGCATCCGCGCGCGGCGCCATCCTGCCAGATCCGGAACGAGGACGTCTCCGCCCAGGTGGAGTTCCGGCTCGTCCACGACCCACCAGCCGCCAGGGCCGCCGATGCCATGGTCGTACGGTCCGCCCAGTCGCACGCCGAGCGACGAAGACGCCCGCGCGTGCGGCATGGCCGGCCGCGGCGACGCATGGAGTTCGCCGTTCACGATCTCGGCGACGAAGGTGTCCGGCAGCTTCGCCAGGTCCTCGTACGTCGCCGGGCGATCGAAGGGTGGCACCCGCGGCATGGGCTGGATCATACATCGTCCTCGAATCCGCTCGGCTCGGGCGGATTCGCCCTGAGCTCGTCGCCACTGGGTCCTGCCCAGGACGACCCTGAGCCCGCCGAACGGTCACAGGATCAGCAGATGGCGTGCCAGCGGAGGACGGCGCGGAACGGCAGGATTCAGGCGCGAATCAGCGGCCTTGCGGCGGCTGAGGATCGCGCGTGGCAAGCCGTCACGCCCACCTTGACGCGGCGCAGCCTGTATGACAGAGTCATACACATGGAGGAGATCCTCACCATCCGCGTGCCGAAGGGCACGAGGCGCCGCCTCGAGCGGCTCGCCCGCGCGCGGCGCGTCACGGTGAGCCAGTACGTGCGCCGGGCCCTCGAGATCGAACAGCTCCTCGGCGAGCTCGAAGAGGCGCGCGCGAGCCTGACCCCGCTGGCGCGGGCACGGGGCGTCTTCACGGACGACGACGTCTTCTCCCGGGTCTCGTGACCGTCGTTCTCGACACCAACGTGATCGTCGCGGCGCTCGTGGCGAAGGGGCTGTGCCACGAGGTGGTCGTCCGGTGCCTCCGCGGGCACGAGGTGGCGGCATCCGCACCGCTGCTGGACGAACTGGAGAGGACGCTGCGCGACAAGTTCGTCCTCACGCCCGAGGCGTGCGCGTTCGTGAAGCGTTTCCGCGCGCACGTCCGACTCGTCGATCCGGAGCCGCTCCCCGTTCCTGTCTGCCGTGATCGAGACGACGACCTGGTGCTCGCGACCGCAGCCGAGGCCCGGGCCGACGTCATCGTCACCGGGGATGCCGATCTGATCGTGCTCGAGTCCTACCGCGACACCCGGATCCTCACGCCGCGGCAGTTCCTCGAAGCGGCTTCCGGTTCGCGCTAGCTGCACTCACCGAGGCCCTTCCTCGCGCGGCGGCTGCGGGACCGCGCGGCGAAGGCGGAACTCAGTCCACCCAGAGGGACGGAAGCTCGAGGGGAATCTCGGTGAAGGGCTCGGCGCGCACCGTCTCAGACCCGGCGTGCGTGGCGCGAATTGTCCAACGGCCGTCGTCGAGCCGCAGCACCTCCAGCGTGCGCGCGATCGGATCGATCAGCCACGCGTGCGCCACGTGCTCGCGCGCGTAGATCGCGAGCTTCTGGACGCGGTCGAGTTGCGACGTGGACGGAGACAGGATCTCGCACACCCAATCCGGGGCGATCGTGCAGGCGGCCGACTTCGGATACCGCGGCATCCGCGCGCGGCGCCATCCTGCCAGGTCCGGAACGAGGACGTCTCCGCCGAGGTGGAGTTCCGGCTCGTCCACGATCCACCAGCCGCCAGGGCCACCACGGCCGTGATCGTATGGGCCCACCAGCAGCCCGCCGAGTGACGATCCGGCCCGCGCGTGCGGCATGGCCGGCCGCGGCGACGCGTGGAGCTCGCCATTCACGATCTCGGCCACGAGGGTGTCGGGCAGAGCGGCCAAGTCGTCGTACGTCGCCGGACGATCGAAGGGCGGCACCCTCGGCATGGGCTGCATCATACATCGTCGGATCGCATGCGGCGTGCCAGCGGACGACGACGCGGAACCGCACGTTTCGGGCGGGAATCGGCGGCCTTACGACGACCCGGGATCGGTCGTGGCAGAATCCGCAATTGGAGGAGGCCGCGCGCGTGGCAGCTTCTGCGAACGGCGCGCGCCGAGTCTTCCCAATGCCTCCGGCCTCGGCTGTGCGTCTCGGCTCCTGCGGGGTTGACGCCCTCATGGGCCAGGGCATGGTACGCGGCGTCTGCAGGGCCCGCGACCCGCGCTTCGGGCGCGACGTCGCAATCAAGGCGCAGCCTGCTGAGCCCGGCGCCGGGTGCTATCATGGGGCCCGTGAACGACGCCGACATCCGGGCATTCGTCGAGCGGGACTGGGCCGCGGTCGATCGTGCGAAGGCCCGTTTCTGGGCCGAGCGCAA
>CAZBIP010000527.1:0-2318 GCA_964491885.1 uncultured Vicinamibacterales bacterium | reverse complement strand
CTCGGGCGCCGTGCTGGCGTGGGTGTCGACGCTGCCATCGGCGCTGGCGGAGAAGACCGTCGCGAGCGGGCAGGGCCCCCGGATTCTCCGGCGGGCCACGCCGCAGGACCGCGCCATGCGTCAGCGCCACGAGCAGCGCGAGCTGGACGCCGCGAGGCTCTGCGTGATGAAGATCCGGGAACGCGGCCTGGCGATGAAGCTGACCCGGGTCGAGCAGGTCTTCGACGGCTCCCGCCTGGTCTTCTATTTCACGTCCGAAGAGCGCGTGGACTTCCGGGAACTCGTCCGCGAGCTCGCCTCCGAGTTCAAGACCCGCATCGAGCTGCGCCAGATTGGCGTCCGCGACGAGGCCAGGATGATCTCGGGGTACGGCACCTGCGGCCGCCACCTCTGCTGCAGCAGCTGGCTGAGGGCCTTCGAGCCCGTGTCGATCAAGATGGCCAAGCAGCAGGATCTCGCGCTGAATCCGTCGCGACTGTCCGGTCTCTGCGGCCGGCTGAAGTGCTGCCTGCGCTATGAGCTGAACCACGCCGTCGCGGCGCCCGCGCGCGACGAGCGATGCCCGGGCGGCGCGGGAGACGCCGGCGCCAGCCCGCCCGGGTGCCCCGGGTGCGACAAGGGCCCCGGACACGGCCGATGAGCCTGCCCCGCATCGCGATCACGCTCGGCGACCCGGCGGGGATCGGGCCGGAGATCGCGGCCAGGGCGGCGTTCGACCCGCGCGTGACGGCCGTGTGCGTGCCCGTGCTGTTCGGGCGCGCGGAAACGGCCGGCGTGCGCCCGGGCCGCGTGTCGGGGGAGGCGGGCCGCGCGGCGTACGACGCGATCGTCGGCGCGACGGCGGCGGCGATGGCCGGCGAAGTTGACGCGGTGGCGACCGCGCCGGTCAGCAAGGAGGCGTTCGCGCTGGCCGGGTTGCCCTGGCGCGGCCACACGGAACTGCTGGCGCACCTCACCGGCGCCTCCTCCGTGGCGATGATGTTCTACGCCGAGGCGCTCCGCGTCGTGCTCGCCACGATCCACGAGCCAATCTCCGAGGTCCCGCGCCTGCTCACCCGGGAGACGATCGAGCGGGTGATCCGTCTCGCGGCGCGCGAGCTGCCACGGTTCGGGTTCGCGCGGCCGCGCCTCGCCGTGTGCGGGCTGAACCCGCATGCCGGCGAGCACGGCGTGCTCGGTGTCGAGGAGCAGCGCGCCATCGAACCCGCCATCGCCGCGTGCCGGGCCGACGGGATCGATGTGGCGGGACCGCACCCCGCGGACACGCTGTTCGTCGCCGCCGCGCGCGGCGGCTGCGACGCGGTGATCGCCTGCTATCACGATCAGGGGCTCATCCCCGTGAAGCTCCTGGCCTTCGGCAAGGCCGTCAACGTGACGCTGGGCCTGCCGATCGTCCGCACGTCGGTGGACCACGGCACGGCCTTCGACATCGCCGGCCGTGGCGTCGCCGATCACGGCAGCCTCGTCGAGGCCGTGTGCCTCGCCGCCAGGCTGGTGGGTACATCGGCCGCGCCGGTCCCGGGCGCGGCGGGCGGGCAGGGAGGCCCGGCGTGAACGAGCGGGACGCGGAGCGCAAGCGCGAGCGGAAGAAGGCCGAGCGCATCATCGCCGAGAACCGGAAGGCCGCCTTCGACTACCACTTCGTCGAGACGTTCGAAGCCGGCATGGCGCTGGTCGGCACCGAGGTGAAGGCCATCCGGGAGGGGCGCGTCAACCTGCGCGACAGCTTCGCCCGGGCCGAGCAGGGCGAGATCTTCGTCCACGGCGTGCACATCGGGGCCTACAGCGCCCGGGGGTACGCCGACCACGAGCCGCTGCGGCCGCGCAAGCTGCTGCTGCACCGCTCCGAGATCCGGAAGCTCATCGGCAAGACCGCCGAGCGGGGCATGACGATCGTGCCGGTCCGGATGTACTTCAAGGACGGCCGCGTGAAGATCGCCATCAGCCTGGCGAAGGGCAAGAAGGACTACGACCGGCGGGAGACGATCAAGCGCCGCGAAGTCGATCGCGAAACGAGGGCCGCGGTCAAGGAACGGGGCCGCTGACGCGGCTTGCGGGGCGATCGGGCCGGATGGTACGCTTCGGGCCTGACGCGTACAAGGAGGAACGACTCCGGTGCTGAACAACAAGAAGGTCGTGGCCGGGCTGGCCGTCCTCGCCGTCGTCGTGGCGGCGGCCGCGCTGTGGATGCTCAGGCAGGGCGGCCGCGCGGTCCCGATCGATCTCGTCGGCCGGCTGGCCGAGGCGCAGAAACAGACGACCTGGACCGAACCCGGCGACGCGCCGTTCACGGTGAGCGACGTCACGCTGCAGGGCGA
>CAZBIP010000526.1:0-2325 GCA_964491885.1 uncultured Vicinamibacterales bacterium | reverse complement strand
GGCTCGTAACGAGTTATTTCTTTGAACGGGCCTTTCCCTCGGCTTCGAGCGCGGCCCGGGACGCGCGGAGTTCCCTCTTCTGGGCCGGCGTCAGCGTCGGGAACGCCAGGTTCAGGCTCTCGAGGGCGTCGATGATGGCCGACGCCACCACGATCCTGGCGAACCGCTTGCTGTCGGCCGGCACCACGATCCAGGGCGCGTGCGGGGTCGCCGTGTGACGGATCGTGTCCTCGTAGGCCGCCATGTAGTCGTCCCAGCGCTCCCGTTCCTTGACGTCCGCAGCCGAGAACTTCCAGTTCTTCTCCGGCCTGGCGATGCGGTCGAGGAACCGCCCCTTCTGCTCGTCCTTCGACAGGTTGAGGAAGAACTTCCTGATGAGGTAGCCGTTGCGGGTGAGGTAGCGCTCGAACGCGTTGATGTCCTCGAAGCGGTCCTTCCAGATGTCCTTCGTCTTCACGGCCCGCGGGAGCTTCTCGCGCTCCAGGATCTCCGGGTGCACGCGCACCACGAGCGTTTCCTCGTAGTAGGAGCGGTTGAAGATGCCGATGCGGCCGCGCTCGGGCAGCGCCCTGGTGGTGCGCCAGAGGAAGTCGTGGTCGAGTTCCTCGGCCGACGGCGCCTTGAACGAGAAGACCTGGCACCCCTGCGGGTTGACGCCGGACATGACGTGGTCGATGACGCCGTCCTTCCCGGCCGCGTCCATGGCCTGGAAGATCAGCAGGACGCCCCACGTGTCCTGCGCGTAGAGCTTCTCCTGGAGCGCCTCGAGCCGATCGACGCCCTCCTCGAGCAGCTTCGCCGTCTCCTTCTTCGATCGCTTCCACGTCCCGCTGCCGGTCGGGTAATCCTTCAGCGAAAAGCGGCTGCCGTCGTCCACGAGGAATGGCGTGACGAGATCCTGTGCTTTCTTGGCCATGGCTGTTCTCAGTTCGACTTCCAGTGTCTCACGATGCGCGACTTCAGGAGCGCCGCTCCGTAGAGAAGGGCGCTGAAGGCCGCGAACGCGACGAGCGACCACGCGACGGGCAGCCGCCGGTGGAGGGGCCACGAGAAGATGCCGTACGCCAGCTCCACGTGGATCCAGTAGACGAACAGCGAGGAGCGGCCGAACTCGAGCATCGGGCTCCATGCCGGGTTGCGCGGCTCCGCGGAGAGCGGCCGCTGCACGTACAGGTAAATCAGCGCCATGAGCACGAGCATGATGCCGATCTTGACGAAGTAGTAGAGCGGCGACGAGGTCCAGAACTCCGAGTGCCCGGCGGGATAGGGCGATGGAAGCTCCCGCCCCGCGATGCCGCCGGCGACGAGCAGGATCCCCGCCGCCGCGAAGCGCCGCATCATGCGCCACTCCTCTCCGGAGGAACGCACGCGTTCGAGCCACTCCCCGGCGAACGCCCCGGCAAACACGAAGCCTGCCCACGGAAAGAAGGTGAACACGCTGAGCTTCGGGAACGGCCGGACGTACCACTCGATCGGGTCCGGGAGCCAGCCCACCCAGCCGGCGTGACGCACGATCGGCGTCGCGAAGGTGAAAGCGCAGGCGAGCGCCCCGAATGCCGCGAGGCGCGCGCGCCGGTTCGCCAGCCTGCCCCACGTCCAGGCCGCGGCGGCAATCGACGGCCCCATGATGTTCAGGATGTCCGCCTTGAAGATGCCCTTCACGGTCGCGCCCGGGCTGAGCGCCCAGGACTGCAGGCGGAACAGGAAGGCGAGGCCGAAGATTTGCCAGCCTCGCTTCTGGACTGACGAGGACGCGGCCGGGCGGTCGCCGGACCGCCGGGCGCGGGCCGATCCGGCCAGCACCACCGACACGCCGGCCAGGAAGAGGAAGATCGGGGCCGCAAGCCCCCCGATGAAGTTCACCGCCTTGTATGCCGGGAGGGTGCGGTCCGCCAGGCGCGTCCACGCGTCGAAGCTGTGCGCCTCGATCATGAACAGCACGCTCAGGCCGCGCATCCAGTCGAGGTACGCGCGGCGGCTCGCGGGCGCCATGGGTCGTCGTCTCGGAAGCGGCTTCAGGCCGTCTCGCCGCGAGGCTCGGCGCGAACGACGGTCGTCACGAGGTCGATGTCCTGGCGCATCGAGTGCCACACCGAACAGTACTTCTCGCGCGAGAGCGCGATGGCGCGATCGACGTGCTCCGGCGGAGCGTTCGTGTCCAGGATGACGCGGATCTCGAACCGGACGAACCTCCTCGGCTCGGCGTCGGCGCGATGGCCGCGGAGGTTGAGATCGCACGACCTCACCTCGAATCGCCCGCGTGTCAGGATGTGGACGATGTCGATGGCCAAGCAGCCGGCGAGGCTGGACGCCAGGGCGACGACC
>CAZBIP010000525.1:0-2348 GCA_964491885.1 uncultured Vicinamibacterales bacterium | reverse complement strand
CCGTCCTCGTCCTCCCCCTCGTCGCCAGGCTCGGCCAGCGGGTCGGCCGTCGCTTCCTTCTTCGCGCTCGTGAGCGTGCGCACGACAGTCTCGCCCTCGAGGAACTCGAGCGTCACAATCTCGCCAGCCTTCGGCTTCTCCTTCAGCCAGTAGTTCACCACGGCGCCGTTCGGCCGGTTCTTCCCGGCATCGGGCCGCTCGGACGCCCACCCGGGCAGCCGGTGCGCGACGCGCGGCTCGAACAGGTGCACCTCCTCGCCTGCGACACCCGGCTTCCACTGCCTCAGCGGCGTCAGGTCGTCGAGCACCCAGAACGACCGCCCCTGGGTCGCCAGGACGAGGTCCTCGTGCTTGATCAGCAGGTCCGTGATCGGCGTGACGGGCAGGTTCCTCTGGAACGGCGCCCAGTTCGCCCCGTCGTCGAACGACACGAAGAGGCCCAGCTCGGTCCCCGCGAAGAGCAGCCCGCGCCGGCCGGGATCCTCGCGCACGACTCGCGTGAACGCGTTGGCGGGAATGCCGTTGACGATCTTCGTCCACGACTTGCCGTAGTCGTTCGTCTTGTAGAGATACGGCCGGTAGTCGTCGTCCTGGTACAGGGTGGCGGCGACGTACGCGGCGGCCTTGTCGTGCGGCGACACGTCGATGGCGTTGATGCGGATCCACTCGGGGATGCCCTTCGGCGTGACGTTCTCCCACGTCCTCCCGTTGTTCCGCGTGATGTGCACGAGCCCGTCGTCCGTGCCCGCCCACATGGTGCCGGCCTCGTGCGGCGACTCGACGACGTAGAAGATCGTGTCGTAGGTCTCGACGCCGGTGAACTCGTGCGACACGGGGCCGCCGCTGTAGTCCTGCTTCGACGTGTCGTTGCGCGTCAGATCCGGGCTCGCTTCCTCCCAGGTCTGCCCCTCGTCGCGCGATCGCAGCAGGATCTGCGACGCGTGATAGAGCGTGCCGGGCTCGTGCCGCGACAGGATGATGGGCGCGTTCCACTGGAAGCGATACTTCAAATCGCGCGCCGCGAGCCCATCCACGACCTGCGGCCACGCGATGATCTCGCGCGTCTCGCCGGTCTTGTGGTCGTAGCGCGTGATCGACCCGCCGTAACTGCCGGCGTAGACGATGTCGAGGTTGCGCGGGTCGGGGGCGATCCAGGCCGACTCGCCGCCGCCGACTTCGTGCCAGTGCTTCGCGGTGATGGCGCCGTCCCGCACACCAGTCGGAATGGCGACGGTCGTGTTGTCCTGCTGGCCGCCGTACACCCAGAACGGGAAGCGATCGTCGGCGATGACGCGGTAGATCTCGGCGGTGGGCTGGTTGTCCTCGGTGGACCACGTCTTCCCGCCGTTGTACGTCACCTCCGCCCCGCCGTCGTCGCCGAGGATCATGCGCCCGGTGTCGGCGGGGTCGATCCAGAGGTCGTGCGTGTCGCCGTGGCGGACGGGGATGTCGGAGAACGTCTTGCCGCCGTCGATCGACTTCAGGAACTGGATGTTGGTGACGTAGACGGTGTCGGCGTTGCGCGGGTCCGCGAAGATGCGCGTGTAATACCACGCGCGCTGGCGGATGCGGTGGGAGCCGTTCACGAGCTCCCACTTCTCCCCGCCGTCGTCGCTGCGGTAGAGGCCGCCCTTCTCGGCGTGCTCGACCATCGCCCAGACGCGCGACGGGCGCGAGGCGGAGACGGACACGGTCACCTTGCCGACGACGCCCTCTGGGAGGCCGCCGGCGAGGCGCTTCCACGTGTCGCCGCCGTCGGCCGTCTTCCAGACGCCGCCGCCGGGCCCGCCGCTCTGCATGGTCCAGGCCTTGCGGTAGACCTGCCAGAACGCGGCGTAGAGGATGCGCGGATTCGCCGGGTCCATCATCAGGTCGGACGCGCCGGTCTTGTCGTCCACGAAGAGCACCTTCGCCCAGGTCTTGCCGCCGTCGAGGGTGCGGTAGACGCCGCGCTCCGCGTTCGGCCCCCACACGTGGCCCTGCGCGGCCACGTAGACGATGTCGGGGTTCTTCGGGTGGATGCGGACGCGGGAGATCTGCTGGGTGTCCTCGAGGCCGACGTTCGCCCACGTGGCGCCGCCGTCGGTGGACTTGTAGACGCCGTCGCCGTGAGAGGTGTTGCCGCGAATGGGCGCCTGGCCCATGCCGGCGAAGATCACGTTGTGATCCGACTCGGCCACGGCAATGGCGCCGACCGACGCGGTCTTGAAGTGCTTGTCGGAGAGCGGCCGCCAGGTGGCGCCGCCGTCCGCGGTCTTCCAGACGCCGCCGCCGGTGGAGCCGAAGAAGTACACGAGCGGCTCGCCACGCACGCCGGTGACGGCCGTGACCCGGCCTCCGCGGAACGG
>CAZBIP010000524.1:0-2349 GCA_964491885.1 uncultured Vicinamibacterales bacterium | reverse complement strand
GAAGGCGGTCACGGTCCGCTCCGCGCCCGAACCGTCGGCCGGGCGGACGGCGAGCTGGAACTCGCCCGATCGATCCGTCCAGTAGGCGATCTGCTTCCCGTCGGGCGACCACGCCGGGAAACGCTCCGCAGCGCCGGACGTCCGGGTGAGGTTTTGAATGGGGCCGTCCTTCGCGGGCAGCGAGAAGACGTCGCCGCGCGCTTCGACGAGCGCGCGCCTGCCGGTCGGCGAGATGGCGGCGCCGGTGATGAAGCCTGCGGCCTTGACCGACCTCGGCCGCAGCGTGGCGAGGTCGGTCACGACCTGCACCTTCACCTCGCGCGTCTTCCCGGACTTCAGATCGAAGAGGTAGAGCCGCCCGCCGGCTTCGAAGACGATGTCGGAGGGGCCGATGGCCGGGAAGCCGACATCGACGTCCTCGAACGTCGTCACCTGGCGGAGCTGCTGGCGGTCGAGATCGAGCGCCCAGATGTTCGCCCGCTGCTCCTTCCCCCGGTCCGACAGGAAGTACACCGTCTTGCCGTGCCACATCGGCAGCGCGTCGACGGCGGCGTGGCTGGTGAGGTTGCGGGCCGCCTTCGTCTTCAGGTCGAAGAGCCAGATGTCGGGAGCGAACCCGCCGCGGTAGCGCTTCCAGGTGGCGAACTCGGCGAGCTTCGTCGTGTAGGCGAGCTGGGTGCCGTCCGGCGAGAACGCGCCGATCTCGCCGTACGGCATCGGCAGCTTCTCGGGCAAGCCGCCGCCAGCCGGCGTCACGTAGAGCTGGCTGACACGGCGCACGCCGCTCTCGCGGTTCGACGCGAAGAGGAGGCGCGCGCCGTCGGGCGTCCAGTCGACGAGCCGATCCGATTCCGGGTGCCAGGTCACGCGGACGGGCTCGCCGCCCATCGCCGGCACGACGTAGACGTCCGTGTTGCCGTCGTAGTTGCCGCTGAACGCGACGCGCGCGCCGTCCGGAGAGAAGCGGGGGAACGATTCCTCGCCTGGCGGGGAGCTGAGCCGCCTGGCCACGCCGCCCGACTTCTCGACGACCCAGATGTCCTCCGCGTAGACGAACGCGATGTGGGTGGCCGAGACGTCGGGATACCGGAACATCCGCGCGTCGACCTGGGCGAGGGCCGGAGCGGCCGCCGCGAGGACGGCCAGCAGGACCGATGCGGCGATGGTCTGTGAACGGGTCATCTCGTGTGCTCCCTGGAAGCGCGCGGGCAGCTTTCGGCCGGATGCCCTGGCAGTTGGCGCTACTCACTCAGAACGTGGGGCCGGCCCGAAATGTTCCCTCGATGGCGTCGGCACGGGCCGGCTCGGGCCCCGGATTCAGCGTGCGACAGGCGCGTTCTGCGTGTAGGCGGCCACCCAGCCGCCGTCGCGCCTGGCGAGGACGTCCGTGCTGCGCACCGAGTTCGAGAACGGCTTGCCTCCCTGCGTCCCTTTCACCGCGGCGATCGAGGTGGCGATCGCGACGTCGCCGGCCACAAAGACGCGCAGGTCGGTGACCGTGAACGACTCGAAGGCGAGTGTGTCCGACTCGAGCATCGCGATGGCCTGCGCGCGCGTCATGACTCCGCTGCCGGTACGCTCCACCCACTCCGGCGCGAGCAGCCGGCCGAGGGCGGCGGCGGTCTTCATGGCATGGCTCCTTTCAGACGAGGCGGACGCGTGCGGCGCGGCCGGGCCCCTGCGCGCAACGAGACGATGGGCTGAGCGGTGACCGGCGGCAGCATACGCCCGGGCTTGCCGCACGGGCAAGCGGGGTCGCGCGCCGGGCCTCCCGTCGGGCTCACGCAGGCCTCCCGCTGCCGTTTGACACCCTGCTCCGCGCGGGCGCATACTCGGGCCAATCGAAATCACAACCGCAGACCGGCGCTAAGGAAGTGTCGCAATCATGCGCCGCCGCAGGTCCCGTCCCGGCCGCAGTCCGCCCACGACGGACTCGTCGAACTCCAGCCAGACACGCGATCCATGGAAGGAGGTTCTCTCATGTACGCAAGGGTGACGATGGGCCAGGGCAAGCCCGGCGCGTGGGACGACAGCACGCGCATCCATCGCGATTCGGTGGTGCCGGCCTGCGCCGGGCAGAAGGGCTTCAAGGGCTTGTTCCTGCTGGGCGACCGGGCGACGAACAAGAGCATGACGATCACGCTCTGGGAGTCGGAGGCCGACATGAAGGCGGCCGAGGCCAGCGGCTTCTACCAGGCGCAGGTCGCGAAGTTCAAGGACATCCTGGCGGCCGTGCCGGTGCGCGAGGAGATGGAGGTCGTGCTGGCGCCGTAGGGGGTGCAGCGCCCCTGTCGGCGCGCGGTCAGTGCACCGTGTAGGGCTCGCTGAGGGCGAAGGGCGCGATCGCCG
>CAZBIP010000523.1:0-2354 GCA_964491885.1 uncultured Vicinamibacterales bacterium | reverse complement strand
AAGACGGTCATCATCAGCGCGAAATAGGGGCCGGGGACCAGGGGCTAGGGGCTGGAACGCGCGGGAGAGAGCGTTCCCCAACCCCCGACCCCCGACCCCCAACCCCCGTCGAGAAACGGTGTTCTCCCCCACCGACACCATCGTCGCCATCGCCACGGCGCCGGTTCGCGCGGGGATCGGCGTGGTGCGGATCAGCGGGCCCCTCGCCCTGGCGTGCGCGCGCGCCATCCTGACGGTGAGGCACGACCTCGAGCCGCGGCGCGCCACGCTGACGCACGTGCGCGCGGCCGCTTCGTCTGCGTCCGGACTCCAGGTCACGCCTGTCGCGCCGAAGCCGGCCCTTCGGCTTGCGGGTACCCTCGCCCGCTGGGAGCAGGTCGGCGGGCCGCCCGGCGAAGGCGGAAGCCCCGAGTCCCGAGTCCCGGGTCTTTCCTCTCGCCCCATCGACCAGGTCGTGGCGACCTTCTTTCCCGCGCCGCATTCGTACACGGCGGAGGACGTCGTCGAGATCAGCGCGCACGGCAGCATGACGCTGATGCGGGAAATCCTGACGTCGGCGATGGCCGCCGGCGCCAGGCTCGCCGAACCGGGCGAGTTCACGCTGCGGGCGTTCCTGAACGGACGGCTGGACCTCGTGCAGGCGGAAGCCGTGGCCGACCTGGTGGAGGCCGCGACGCCGCTCCAGGCGCGCGCCGCGTTCGATCAACTCGAAGGCACGCTGACGCGCGCGATCGGCGCGATCGATCGCGACCTGTTCGACCTCGCGGCGCGGCTCGAAGCCTCGGTGGACTTTCCGGACGAGGGTTATCACTTCGTCGCGCCAGGAGAAGCGGTCGCTGTCGCGCGGCGCGTGCTCGACGGCATCGGCGCGCTGCTCGCGACGAGCGCGCGCGGGCGGGTCATCCGGGAAGGCCGGCAGATCGCGATCCTCGGAAAGCCGAACGTCGGGAAGTCGTCGCTGTTCAACCGCCTCCTCGGGACCGATCGCGCCATCGTCACGGCCGAGCCCGGGACGACACGCGACATGCTGACGGAGACGATCGATCTCGACGGGATTCGGCTCGGCCTCGTGGACACGGCGGGCATCCGGGCGAGCGGCGACGAGATCGAGCGCGAAGGCGTGTCGAGGGCGCGGCGCGCGGCAGAGGTGGCCGATCTCGTGATCCTCGTGCTCGATCGATCGTGGCCGCTCGAGGACGTCGATCGCGATCTGCTCGCAGAGACGGCCGCCGCTTCCCGCGTCGTCGTCGTCAACAAGTGCGACCTCCCCGCCGCATGGGAAGTGTCTCACCTGTCGAGGCCAGCGGCGCCGTGCGGCGACGCGACCGGATTCAGCTCGGGGGGAGAGGAGCCCGTGCCGCGCCCGCTTGAGCTGTCGTTGAAGAGCGGAGCGGGTTTCGACGAACTGCGCGCGGCGATGCACGCCGCGCTGGACTGCGGCGACCCGGCGCGCGACGCGCCGATGGTCACGAACGTGCGGCACGAGGCGCTCTTGCGGGACGCGCGGGATTCCGTCGAGCGGGCACTGGCGAGCCTCGAGGCGGGAGGGGAGTCGGCCAGCGAGGAACTCGTCCTGGCGGATCTCGCGCTGGCGCGGCACGCGCTCGAAGAAGTCACGGGCAAGCGAACGACCGAGGACGTGCTGCGGCGGATCTTCGAGCGGTTCTGCGTGGGGAAGTGAGCGAGGACGGAAGCCAGAAGTCAGAATTCAGAAGCCAGAATGCAGAAGCCAGAAGCCAGAAGTCAGAATGAAGACAGCAGGCCGGGGATCGCTCTTGACGGGCCGTGACCGATGACCGACTTCGACGTGCTCGTGATCGGCGCGGGGCACGCCGGCGTGGAAGCGGCGTGGGCGGCGGCGCAACTGGGCTGCCGGGTCGGCGTTTGTACGCCATCGCTCGACTCGGTCGCGCAGATGTCGTGCAACCCGGCGATTGGGGGGACCGCCAAGGGGCATCTCGTCCGTGAAATCGACGCCCTCGGCGGGTTGATGGGGCTGGCGACCGACGCGACCGGGATTCAGTTCAAACTGCTGAACCGGAGCCGCGGGCCAGCCGTCTGGTCGCCGCGGGCGCAGGCCGACAAGCGGGCGTACGGACGGTGGATGAGGGATGCGCTGGACCGGCACCCCCACGTCGAGTGGGTGGTCGGCCGGGCGACGGCTCTTCGCCGAGCGGGCAGTTCGAGTTCTAGAGGCGCCACTATTCTGTCATGTGACCTAGAATCACATGCTGCGGTTTCGGCTCGGGCGGTTGTGCTGACGGCCGGGACCTTTCTGAATGGGCTCATCCATGTCGGGCAGGAGCAGTGGCCGGCTGGCCGGTACGGTGAATCGGCCTCGCGCAGCCTCGCGG
>CAZBIP010000522.1:1584-2355 GCA_964491885.1 uncultured Vicinamibacterales bacterium | reverse complement strand
CTTTCTGTTTCATATTGTTTTTAGTATTTCCAATTCCTCATCTGATAATATGTCGTAGAAGACTTTAGCAGGCGTAGGCTCTTTAACTTTTGATTGCCAGTAGGAAAATTTGTTAAGATTGCAGGAACTTTTCACATCCACTACCATGCCTTCTACTACGGATTGTGTAGTAATGTGCGGACGTATGCGCTTCATGGCTAAACCATCAAGCCCCCAATTCTTATCTGCTCCCCATGGTCGCCAATCAACCTTATCCAAAATAGAACGATGGATAGTTCGACAAACGCCCGCTAAAGTTGTAAGTCTAATATACAACAGCTTTCCCTTAAAGTTATTCTCAGTACCATAAAAATATAGTTCTTTTATTCCTATAAGAGAGATACCTTTATTCATTTCAGATATTAAGGACTTTAGCAGGCTTGTTGACATGATGTCGTCCGAGCCGAGCACCATTATATAGTCTAACTTCAACTGTTGCATATACTTACAAGCGGTATCAAATTTGCGAGAAACTGGTTTGTTAGCCTGAACGATATGCCCAACCCCATACTCATCACAAGTCTTTCTATCCTCTATTCCTGAAACACAGACAACAGGAAAGTCTATGCCCACTTGAGTTCTAAGCCTTTTCATAGAGGCACAGAATAGCTTAAAGACCTTTGGACGGCCTGAATTTATGGTTATGATGCCGAAAGTTATCCCCATTGTTCTGCCATTGCGTTTGCGATTCCTGGAAATGTTTTTGATCTATATTGTGATCTTTCTTTTAAG
>CAZBIP010000522.1:0-1574 GCA_964491885.1 uncultured Vicinamibacterales bacterium | reverse complement strand
CAGAATAGCTTAAAGACCTTTGGTCGGCCATTATTTATCGTCACAATCCCAAATTGGTTAGTTATCTCCATATCCACTTAGTACTGCTTGTTCAAATAACTCATTGATCTTTAGTCGGTTTCTTAAAAAATCCCTCTTTGCTGACTCTTTAAGTTGAATAAGTGCATCAGCAGTAATTGAGAAGCCCGCTAAAGCTAATACAGCTCCAACATTAATAGCAGTGAATCTTGCTACTTCCTCATCAGTTATTGTAATGTCCATTAAACTTTGGATTTAAAAACTCTTTGATACCAAGGCTTACTATTGAAGTCTGCTATTCTCTTTTGCAGGGCTTTGTTATGACGTTGGAAGTCCTCATTCTCTTGTCTTACGAATTTAAGAAACTCGTCATGCTGAAGTGTAGTGAAGTAGTCATGCCCACCAGGGTTATAGACAACAACAACGTTTCCTGTTATCATATCTTCTAAGAACTTTGTCAATTCTAAGTACCTGTCAATAGGTATTGTTACTGTTCCTTCATTCTTTGCCATAGCTTTTAATTTTGAATTATCTGTCAAATGTAAATGTTATTTTTGAGAAAAACAAATTTTTGCTTATATAATATAATACTATAAACTTCTTTATTCAACTACATTATCATTTGCATTTGCAATTTCAATATCATCTTCATTTTCATATTCAGCGTTTGCTTGATCTTTTGCTTGACGGTTTGCTTTAACTTTTGCTTTAGCAAATTTAGTGTTCTTTTTCTGCGTTTGTTTTCCTCCTTCTGATCCAGCTATAGCCCTACTAATGCTTATCTCAGCATCTTTTACCATGCGATAGCATATAAGTTTATCGTCCTCTATTGACAGGACACCTTCTTCTAATAGCTCAGTCAAGGCGGTATAGATTTCCCCCCTATCAAAAGGAAGTAGCCGAGCAAGATATGAAGCAAAGTTCAAGCAAATATTTGGATCATGCTTGAAGTTTTGCTTAAGCAAAAGCGTCCCATACTCATCCTCTTTGTGCATAACGCACATAATGTTTATCATCAGACCGTGGGCTGACGTAGAACACATTTTTAATTTGTTGTTTGTTAACCAATCCCTTACGTATAGCGGGATATAAGGTTGATTTGTAAGTGCCATATTGTAGCTCCTTCAATATTAAAGCCGACACCAACAAGAAACCCACTTAGGAAGGAGCTACCCAGAACCTTTTGTGGGTTTATGCCGATGTCGGCTGTATTTTTAATTCTTTTTACTTTGCTATTCATGGTAGCTCTTTTATTTTGCAAAGATACAAATAAATTATTTATTCATTTTCATAAGTATCTAATTCAGTAACTTCATTACCGCACTTCATACACTTATATTCAGTAGTGCGAATACTGCCACCTGTCCATCTAAAAAATCTTATTTTATTACATTTGGGGCAAAATCCTTCAAATTTTAACTTACGATCTGTTGGCTTAGTTACTTCTTTAAAAAGGATACTATCTTTTTTCATTGTAGTATTATTTCCGCCAAAAGTAAAACAAATATTTTTAATATCCAAATATCAAAAGCGATATTATGCGATTAGTACCGAAA
>CAZBIP010000521.1:1687-2364 GCA_964491885.1 uncultured Vicinamibacterales bacterium | reverse complement strand
GTTACCTGCGCCACGATCCCGAGAGCCGCGGGTATGCCGCCGTCATCGAGTGGATCAACCGGCTGGTCGCGCGGCCGGAGGATTATCCGTCCGGCGCCGCGGCCAAGGCCCCCGGACCCGCGCACGCGGGTAGCCCGCGACGAAGAAGGACGTAATGACCGGAGGCCGCCAAGCGGCCTCTCGTGGGCTCCGCTGGAGGGACGCCGCCGCCCGACTCCCCCGCTGAAGAGCGAAAAATGGTGCCCCCAGCCGATACCAACACGCCAAGCCATTAGCTATCATAGACTTAGGGGTACAACACTCCTCGCTCAAGGAGGCGATGATGACCACGCCAGCACGCTTGATCGTCGTGACGACGGGGCACCCTGAGCGAAGCCGCGGGCAGATCGAGCTCGGGCGTCTGAAGGGATGGGACTGACGGTGAAACCCGCTTCGCGTCGGCAGTGCGGGCACTCTGTTTGTTCCGAGGCTGTCTGCTCGCAACCTCGCTCGCCGCGCTCGTCGTCGTTCAGCCAGGTAGCTCGGCGCGCGCTTACGCGTCGCGCGATGCCCTGCCCCGCTGTCCGCGCGCGCCGTCAGCCTACGAACTGATCTGCGACCTGACCCCGCTGGCCATCACCATCACCGAGGCCTGGGAGAAGGTCGCTGTGACGCTTCCCGCCGATGTCCTCGTGTCT
>CAZBIP010000521.1:0-1677 GCA_964491885.1 uncultured Vicinamibacterales bacterium | reverse complement strand
CTCTGGCGCAAGATGCATCTCGATGACTGGGACCGTGTCCCGGCGCCGTACCGCGACGCCGCGCTGGAGGCGATGGTGCGCGAGTACGGCTGGGCCACGGGAGGCCCGGAGATCTGGCAGGGGATGGGGCCGATCGACTGGGACGGCGTGCCGCAGCCGGTCCGCGCGGTCGCGTTCATCATGATGGCGCGCCACTGGTGCCAAACGCTCGGGGTCGGCCGCGGCCGGCCGGCTGGCCAGGACGCGGTCGCGGACACGCTCGGCGCCATCCTCGCGACTGAGTCCTGGTTCGAGCACCGAGCGGTCAACGAGAACCCCGCGGGCGATCGGGACCTGGGTGTTGGTCAGTCGTCCGCGTTCTGCCGGCGTGTCCTGCGAAAGCAGTCGGCAGCCCGCCGCCTCGACTGCGCGTATGAGGACTCCGAGTACGGCGACCCGTGGAAGGCCAGCCATGCGGCGGCCGTATGGTTTGGCCTGATGCTGGAGGAGGCGAACGGCGATGTGGCGCTCGCCGTGCGCGCGTATCACCGCGGGATCGGCCAAGCCCGACGGGGCGCGGCGGCGGCATACCTGCAGCGCGTCATCCGCCACCGGCGATGGGTCGACGGCTCGTACGCCGGCTCACCCACGTGGTGCTACCTCACGGCGGGCGAAACCGCCGTTTCGGCCGCGGCCGTGGTGGCCCGGGGAACAGCCGAACCGCGTTGAGGCCGCCACCATGCGATGCGTCAAGCCGAGGAGTGACGATTCCGACGCGTGAGATTCGGCCGAGCCGCCGCCTGGCGGTCCGGCCTGGCTATTGGTCCCCCGCGGGCAGGCTGATGCGCAGGGTCGCTTCCAGCTGCCGGGGCTCCGCGTCCGAGGCCGCGACCGGCAGGTCGTCGAGCGCGAGCGCGCCCTGGACGCGCTCCCGCGCCGACTCGGCGGCCCGGGCGGTCAGGCCCGACGGAAGCTCGAGCGTGGCCTGGAGACCCGGGTAGTCGGCCAGCGCCCGTTGAAGGTCTTCCAGGACCCGCTCCTCGCCTCGCGCGAGCTGCCCGGCTCTCGTGAGCCGGACGGTCGCAGCGGCCGGCACCCATCGCAGCCTGAGCCGGTCGGCTTCGATTCCGGTCCGCCGGGCGAGCAGCTGGACCAGCATCGACTGCGCATCGGGGCCCAGCTGGGTGTCGGCGAGATACACGAGATCGAAGAGCGATGCGGACGCAGTCCCGACGCCGGCCCGCAGGGTGACGACACGGAGGGAATCCGGCAGCGGCAGGTCCGTCAGGATGGCCGCCGCCGTGCGGCCGGCATCGTCCAGGGACTCCGAGACAGTTCGCTGAGGCGGCGGGGCGGGACCGCCGGCGTTCCCGGCCAGGAGGCGGCGAATCGCCTGGCCGTTCCCGACGTCGGCGAGGGTCTGCACCAGGTCCAGCTGCGCGCGCCTCCCGACCCGGTCGCTCACGCGCTCCTCGAACCGGGCGATGTCGTCGGCGCCGAACAGTTCGTTCGCGGCGACCTGAAGCCGGACGTCCACCGACTCCTCGTGGAGCGCGAACGCCGAGCTGATCACGGCCGAGCGGTTGGGCACGCTGAACATCGCCTGCACCTGCGAGATGGCCTGGCGGGTCCTGAACTCCGCCGTCAGCTGGTTGAACGCCAGTTGCAGGGGCACGAGCAGCGCCAGGAGGAAGATGC
>CAZBIP010000520.1:0-2373 GCA_964491885.1 uncultured Vicinamibacterales bacterium | reverse complement strand
CGGCCAATCACCTCGTAGTAGCCTTCCATGGCGCGGTGCGCATAGAAGTTGTATTCCACGACCGGCAGGCCGGCCTTGCCGGCTGCGGCGATCGAGGCTTTGACCTTCGCGATCTCCTCGTCGCGCCCCGGCCGCCCGTAGATCGTGTTCGGGAAGCCGCCGATCATCATGTTGCACACGGTCAGGCCGCCGGCCGTGAACCGGCTCATGATTTCGCGTAGGGCGGACTCCTCCCAGGGAATCGGCGGCCCGCCCATGACCACGCGATCCACGCCGAGTTGCGTGATCCGGCGCATGTCGGACTCGGTGGCGCGGCTGGACAGGCCCATGCAGATCTTCGGCGCGCCACGGCCCGAGCCCTCGGGGAGCACGGCCCGGGCGCCTCGGCCCCCCTGCGCAGAGGCGGCCGAACCGGCGAACGCCGTCGCCCCGATGCCCGTCATGAAGCGGCGCCGAGAGATGCGTGCGTGGCTCATGTCCCGACCTCCCCTGTCCGGATGCGGCACCATGCTATTACAGAGCGCGGCCCCCGGCGCGCCGGCGAGGCGGTAAGATAGGCGCGCATTCCGCGGGAGGCATCCGATGAGGGCAACCGTACTCCTGACCTCGCTCCTGGCCGCCACGGCGTTGACGTTCGCCGGAGGGGCAGCCTTGCCAGCCGCCGAGGATCCGCTGATCGAAGGGTTCCGCCAGACGGAGGTCGCGTCGGTGGCCGACGCCATCGAGCAACTCTACGGCCGCCAGGCCTACATGCAGCACGACATGCGGGCCCTCTTCAAGACGAAGTTCGCCGGGCCTGCCGTGACGGTCCTGCTGAAGAAGCAGGAGCACAAGGAGGGTTCCGCCGCGAGCCAGGGCATGATCGACGCCATCGACACCTCCCCGGCAGGATCGGTCTACGTCCTCGTGCTCGAGGACGGCTTGGACTACGGCGCGGTCGGCGGCCTGATGGCGACCACCATGAAGGTCCGCGGGTTCGCCGGCGCCATCGTGGACGCCTCGATCCGCGACCTCCCCCAGATCCAGCGCATTCAGTTCCCCATCTACAGCCGCGGCGTGTCGCCGGGCACGACAGTCGGCCACTACCGCTCGGTCGGGGTGAACGTCCCCGTCACGTGCGCGGGCGTGACCGTCAGGCCGAGGGACATCATCGCCGCGGACGAGGACGGCGTGGTGGTCGTGCCCTTCGAGTCGGCGGCGGAGATTCTGAAGAAGGCCCAGGAGTTGGACCACACAGAACACTCGATGTATCCGTTCATCGAGCGGTTCAAGTCCCTGACGGAAGCGATCGCCCGGTTCGGCCGCATCTGAGGCGCCGCTGGCAGCGGGAGCACGCCGTGATCTGGAACCAGAACTACGACCCGCTCGGCTGGTGGCCGCTCTCGACCCTTGTCTCCGCGCTCCCGGTCGTCACCCTGTTCTTCGTGCTGCTGGTGCTGCGCAAGCGCGTGTGGATCTCGGCCTGCTGCGGCTTCCTGATGGCCGTCGCGCTCGCCGCTGCCGTCTTCCGCATGCCGGCGCCGATGATTGCCGCGGCCGGCGTCAACGGCTTCGTCTTCGGCTTCTTCCGGATCGCCTGGATCGTCATCGCCTCGATCTACCTCTACAACGTCGCGGTGGAAACCGGGCAGTTCCAGGTGATGAAGGAGTCGATCGCGGGCGTCTCCTCGGATCGGCGCCTCCAGGTCATCCTCATCGCCTTCTGCTTCGGGGCCTTCCTCGAGGGCAGCGGGGGCGGAGGCGCGCCGGTGGCGATCGCGGGCTCGTTCCTCATCGGCCTCGGGTTCCCGAACTTCCAGGCGGCGGTGCTCTGCCTGCTCGCCAACACGGCGCCGGTGGCGTGGGGCGGCGTGGGCAATCCCGTCCGGGTCCTGAACGGGGTCACCGGGCTCCCCATCGCCGACCTCAACGCCATGATCGGCCGGATCCTGCCCCCCTTCTCGTTCATCCTGCCGGCCTGGCTGGTCATCACCATGGTGGGGTGGAAGAAGGCGATGGAAGTCCTGCCCGCGCTCCTCGTGAGCGGGGGGGCTTTCGCCGTGATGCAGTTCTACTGGTCCAACTACCAGCGGCACGACCCGGGCCTCGTCGACATCGTCGCCGCGATTTTCTCCCTGCTGATGACGGTGGCCTTCCTCCGGTTCTGGAGGCCGAGGCACCTGATGGAGGATGGGGAGGGGGAGCGCACGATCGAGTTGCGCCACCACAGCGTCGGGACGATCCTCAAGGGCTGGTCCCCCTTCGCCCTCGCGTCCGTCTTCATCTTCCTGTGGGCGCTGCCAGAGTTCAGCAAGTACCTGCGGATCCCGTTTCTGACCGTGCCGACGCCCTGGCTCCACAACGCCGTCATCCGCACCCCGCCGGTCACGCCGA
>CAZBIP010000519.1:0-2375 GCA_964491885.1 uncultured Vicinamibacterales bacterium | reverse complement strand
GGGGAGCCCGGCTTGAAGGTGTACACGGTGCCGTTCCCTGCGTACGACACCACCAGCAGGTTCCCGGCCCTGTCGAACGCCAGATTGACGGGATCGAGCGGCGAGTCGCGCTCCGTCGAAAGCCGCCCGGTAGCCGTGTTCCAGCGGTGGATGCGCTGACGGTAGGCGTCCACGAAGTAGAAGTCGCCTGTCGCGGGCTCGGCGGCCCCGCCCGAGATGTTGAAGAACCCTCCGGCGAGCTTCTGCACCGTGGCGCCGGCCTCGAGCACCGGCGACCGGCGTGCCGGCGCCCGCGCGGGCGCGTTGCCGGACATCGTCAGCCACGCGAATTCGCGCTGGCGGACCTCAGCGCCGTGCGTCTGGTCGAACACGGCCGCGTCGAACGAGACCTTGCTGTTGCTGTAGCAGTGGAAATTGCGGAACCGGATGTGCTTCGAGTTCGCGACCTTCACCGCCCACGGAAACGGCTGGTACGAGCTGATGACCCGGTAGACATGAAAGTTCGCGAACGTGAGGTTCTGCGAATCGACGATCTCGAGCGGGAGCCCGAAGCCGCTCTCGCCCCGTTCCGCCTCCGTCTGGAGCGCGTAGACGCGCCAGTTCGCCGCGTTGCGGAACTGCACCTCGTACCGGACGTGGTGTTCGCTCGACATCATGTAGACGCGGCCTTCGGTCGAGGTGTCCGACACGAGCAGGCCCGCCTGCGCGAAACTGCTCGGCGTCCACAGGTCGAAAAACGTGCCGCCGCCGCCCTCCGTCACCCAGAGGCTCGGGTACTGGCTGTCCCAGCGCCGGTTCGCGTCCGGGTCTGCCGTGCGGTTGTTGTTGTACGGGTTCGCGCGCGTGCCGTCGAGGTCGTTGGTGCCGTGGCCGCCCAGGAACCGCACGTCGTTCATCATCGAGTCCGGGCCGGCCATCCACTTGGCGGCCACGGCGCGCGGGTTGATGCCATTCGTGTAGAGGCCGATGCCGATGACGACGTTCGTGCCGCCCCTGGGCGCCTCGATCATCGGCTTCGGCGGTCCGACGCCCTGGAACGCCTCGGTCCGGTCGGGCAGGTCGAGTTGCGTCGCCAGCGGGTGCAGGCCGATGAGCACCGTGTCCGGCTTCAGGATCAGCGTGTCGCTGATGACGTAGTAGCCCGACGGCAGGTAGATGGCTCGGTGCGCCGCAATGGCGCGCTTGAACGCCTCGGTGTCGTCGGTGGCGCCGTCGCCCTTCGCGCCGAGCGTCCGGATGTTGACCCAGGTGCTCGAAGGCGGGAGCGGCGCGAGGTCGGACTTCACGGGCGCCGGCATGGCCGTCAACGGCGTCGTGTCGGCCACGGTCTTCGTGACCGGCGCCGCGCCCATGTCGGCGTAGTGCAACCCGTGCGAGAACGCTCTCACCTCGTACATCGCCGACGGCCCGGCGACCTTCTTCCCGCTCTCGCGGAACAGCGCGAACGTCGGCACGTTCCGGCACACGACGTTCTCGAAGTTGACCTGCGTCCGCGGGTTGTTCTCGAGGCTGATGATCACGGCCGGGCCGGAGACGTCCTCCATGCGCCCGTCCTTGATCCACAACTCGTCGTGGAACCCCTCGTCGATGGACACGGCCGTCGGCACGTTCCTGAACTGCGGGCGCACGAGCGTCAGGCCCGCCGCCCGCTCACGAATCGCCGCCTCCCGCTGGCCCTCGAACGACGCGTCCACCGCCATGAACTGCCAGCTCGGCGAGGGCGTCCTCGTCCAGATGCCGTACTGGCCGCCGAAGAAGCGGACGTCCTCCATCACGTTGCCCGTGTCGTGCACGCCGGCGATCCCTTGGCCGATGCGGAAGTCCATGTGCGCGAGGAACGAGTGCTGGGCGTAGGTGCCGCGGACGCCCACGGCCCCCGCGTTCCCCTCGCCGATCTCGATGTCGATGTTGCTCATCGCCGAATAGAACGTTCCCGGGCTCGCGTCGGGCGGACGGCCGCCGCCGCCGCCCCGCCCGGATCCCGTTGGCGGAGAGCCGGCCGTGGCGCCGCGCCCGCCTGCCGTCCCGGCTGGGGCCGCTCCCGGCAGCGCCTGCGTCCCGCGGCTGCCGGTCCCGCTGCCGGGGCGCGAGCCCGCGAAGAACACCATCTGCTTCTCGACGTTCGGGTCCCGGTAGCCGGGCGTATTCGGCGCGAGCAGGAAGACCGGCCGCCGCGCGCCATACCCGATCAGCCGGATCGACGGCCACACGTACACCGTTCCGGTGAGCCGGTACCGCCCCTGAGGCACGAACACCAGCCCCTGGCCGACCGTCTCCTGCACGCGGTCGATGGCCGCCTGGATCGCCGCCGTGTCGTCGGCCACGCCGTCGCCGACGGCGCCCATCGTCTCGATGTGGATCGCCTTCGGGTCGAT
>CAZBIP010000518.1:0-2382 GCA_964491885.1 uncultured Vicinamibacterales bacterium | reverse complement strand
TGCCGGACCCGACCATGTTCCCGACGACCAGGGCCGTGGCCATCCAGAAGCCGATCTTCGACGCGCGCGGCGGCGGGGTGTCAGGGCCTGGGCTCACGGCGGGAGACTATACCGCGGCTCTGCCCGATCGACCTTGGTTCCGGCGGAGGGCGCGGCCTACTTGACGGCCGCGAACGTCGCGCCGCAGGTTCGCGGCCCATCGAGGGTGAGCCAGTAGCTGGCGTCGATACCCGCGCAGTGACCGGTCCATCGC
Source organism: uncultured Vicinamibacterales bacterium (assembly GCA_964491885.1). Classification (GTDB taxonomy): domain Bacteria; phylum Acidobacteriota; class Vicinamibacteria; order Vicinamibacterales; family JAKQTR01; genus JAKQTR01. Next base: position 2,129 of record CAZBIP010000518.1, on the reverse strand, counting down.
ACGAAGACATACCCCGTGCTCGCCACGGCTTGCAGGCCGATCCGCATCGGGCCTGGCATGGCGGCCGCACAGGTCCCGCTGGTGGCGCCGCAACTGATGCCGGCCGCCTTGACGTCGCCGCCCCACGGCCTCAGGATCGTCAGCGTGTACGGCCCCCCGAGCGGGAGCGCTGCAGACGCCGGCGGCTCGATGGGGCCCCCCGGTGAAACCGGTGCGGTGGACACCGCTGTGAACCTGGCGCCGCAAGACTTCACACCGTTCAGCAGCAGCCAGTATTCGGAATTCGTCCCACTGCAGTCGCCCGTCCACCCGGAAAAGAGGTACCCGGCGTCCGGCGCCGCCGCGAGTCCGAGCAACATGCTGGCGCTCATGCTGGCGCCGCACGACGTGCCGACGGTCCCGCAGTAGACGCCTGCGCCATAGACCATGCCCCCGGCCGGGCGTGTCACCGTCAACTGGTACCCACCGGGTATGACGGTCAGACTGGTGGACGCCGACACCGCCGCGTAGCGGGTCCGATCCGCCGGGAAGAAGGCCGCCTTCAGAGTGTGAGTGCCGCCGGGAAGCACCGTGCCTGCGGCGGGATTGTAGACAAAATGGCCGGCCACCTCGGCAGCGGCGTTCAACTGAGACGCGCCGAGCGGGGTGCCCTCGGTGATGGCGACCGGAGTCCTCCACGACACGAGGGGTACCCTCAGACCGTCCTGCCGGACCGTCAGGATCTGGGACCCAATGATGAGGGCGCCGGTGCGGCTGGCCGCAGACGGGTTGGCCCCGACGACGAACGCCACTGTCCCGTTGCCCGAGCCGCCGGGTGTCCGGACCGTCAGCCAGGAGACGGCCGCCCTGGCGACCCACGAGCACTCGCTGCGCGCGGAGACGGACACGCCGTAGCTGCCGCCCGGCGACGGGATCGGCCCGGGTCCGGCGCCCAGTGTCACGCCGCACGGCGAAGCCGTCCCGAAGGTGAACGGGTTCGACGTGTCGCTCACACCCTCGCCCTGCGGGCCGACAGCACTGACTCGAGCTTCGTAGGTGTAGCCGGGAAGGGACCAGGCGGCCGCTTCGGACGCGAAGTCGACGCGGATCCTGCCGTCGGCATCCGGAGACGGCTTCCCGATGTCGATGGTCGCAAGCGGCGTCGACGCCCCAAGCAGGTAAACGCGAAGGTCGTACCGCGAGACCGCCGGCGATCCGTCACCAAGCACCTGCCAGTGGTCGGCCGAGGGGCTGAACTCCGCGACCCTCGGGTCCACGGTCGCCTGTGCACGCAGCGAGGACGCACACGCGAGGGAGAAGGCGAGGCCGAGCCCCACAATGCGGCCTAGACTCCTGCTGTTCGAACGAAGACGAAGTGGCATCGTGGCGGTGTTGGTTCCGACGTGAAGGCACCGAGGCCCTGGCGAGTCCTGCGCTGGCGCTTGAATAGAGAGCAAAACGCGTGCCGCATGTTGACGGCACCGCGCCTCGAACGGGGCGCGGCGCGAAATGGGTGCGCCTGTTCCTTCTGGCGTGGATCGAAGCGGCTGGGAGACTCCGGGCGCGCCCGGCCAGCGGGTCGGGCGGGTTCCGCGTGCACCGTGTAGTGTCTACCCTGCGCACCGTGTCGAAGCTACAGCCGGCCGCTCGCCGGGATCCGGAGTTCTCGTCTACGTCCGCGTCCGAGTTGTGGTAAGACGCACGTGGGAACGACGGGGCTCCGCCGCTCGTACCGGGCGTCGGGGGCGCCGATGACACCATGAACGCGAGGGTCGCCATGCGCGGACGAGTCCGGCTCCTGGTTGCGCTTGCCGCTCTGCTCTTCCTGCTCACCGGGCCGGTGGGTCGTGCGGGCCAGCAGGCGGAGGAGTGGCAGGACCCCGCGGTCATAGGCGTCAACAAGCTGCCACCGCACGCGTCGCTGCTGCCGTACGCGACGGTCGAGCAGGCGCTCGAGGGCACGCGTGACGCGTCTCCGTTCCATCTGTCGCTGAACGGCGACTGGCGTTTCCACCATGTGAACAAGCCCGCCGACCGCCCGCGCGCCTTCTTCCGCGCCGGCTTCGACGACAGCGCGTGGAAGACGATCCCCGTGCCGTCCAACTGGCAGCTTCACGGCTACGACAAGCCGATCTACCTCAACATTCCCT
>CAZBIP010000517.1:0-2383 GCA_964491885.1 uncultured Vicinamibacterales bacterium | reverse complement strand
TGAAAGGCTGCAAACCGTTCGGCGGGATGTAGCGGACGAAGGCCCGCGCGGGCGGCATCCCTCTGCCGCGCGAAGCGGCCTACAGACCCGCGGCCCCCCTCGTGCGCGCAGCCTTGTCGCGCATGTCCGCGCGCCAGATGTACCGTTGCGTCCGGAACACGACGACGCAGACCGCCGCGAACACCAGCGCCACCGCGTAGGGCAGCGCGCGCTCGACGAATCCCTTGCCGAAGGCGAGGATCGCCGTATTGAGCAGGACGAGGAGGATCCGCATCTCGGTCCCGCTGAACCCGAGAAAGTCGATCTTGAACTCGTGCGTGGAGGCGAACGCGAGATACGTACTCACGAAGAACACGCCGAAGATGGGGATGCCGACGAGCCACAGCAGCCGCGTCGTCCCGTCGAAGAGCCAGGCGTACCCGAGCAGGAGCGCGCACATGAACGCGTAGTCCAGCAGGTGGTCCATGTAGTAGCCCCACTTGGGGATGCCCGTATCGCGGCGCCTGCCGAGCGCGCCGTCGAAGGAATCGGTGAACCACTGCGTCGCGAGGGCCGCCGAGGTGAGCCACAGCCACGCGAGGCGCTCGCGGCCCAGGTACCCAGCCGCGATGCAGACGGCGCAGAGCGGGATGGTCACGAGCGTCAGGTGGTAGCCTTCGATCCACCGCGGGATGCGGGGCAGGAGGGCGCGGATGAGCGCCTGTTCCCCCCTCGCCAGCGGGGACTTCATCGGCAGTCTCTGGTCGCCTGTGAACGGTTCCTGACCCATGTGCTCCTCCCGGGACAGGCAGGCGCAGGCGCGCCGTGCGCCGGCGGATCGACGCGACTGGCTGGCTGATCGCACTATACCCGATCGCGGCGCATCCGGCCCGCCGGCATGGTCCTGGACCGGGCCGAGGCACCAGGCGTTCGGTGTCGACGTGTTCGCGTCGTGCCTGCGGGCGTTCCGACAGAAGACGGGGATGATTCAGCGGGGCAGCAGGCGACGCAGCAGGTTCACCACGTTGCCGCCCATGATCAACCGGACGTCGTGTTCGCTGAATCCCTCCGCGAGCAGCGCTTCGGTGACCAGGACGATGCCCGACGCGTCGAACGGCGCAACGGTGGCGCCGTCGAAATCCGATCCCAGCGCGACGTGGTCGACGCCCGCCACATCCGCGGCGTGCCTGATGGCGCGTGCGATCGACGCGGCGCTGATCTCGCACACGGCGGCCTCGAAGTAGCCGATTCCCACGATTCCGCCGTTCGCCGCGATGCGCCGCAACTGCGCGTCGGTCAGGTTCCTGTTGTTGTCACACGTGGCCGTCACGCCCGTGTGAGACACCACCACGGGGCGCGTCGCCGCCGCCAGGATGTCGTCGACGAGCGCGGTCGAGGCGTGCGCCAGGTCGACGATCATGCCGCGGGTTTCCATGCGGCGCAGGACGGCCCGGCCCGCGTCGGTGAGCCCCGGCTTCGCCTCGCCGCTGGCCGAGCCCCCGGCGAAAGTGTCGAAGAAGTGCGTCAGCGACATCATCCGAAACCCGGCGTCGAACAGGACGTCCAGATCCGCCGGTCCGGCCTCGAGCGCCTGGGCACCTTCGATGCCGAGGAACCCAGCGGTGATGGCGGGCTCCGTCCTGCGGCGTTCCAGGTAGTTCTGGAGATCCCCGGCCGACCGGATCACCGACAGGGCCCCGTGGGATCGCGACGCCGCCCGGTCCAGGCGGCGGGCCTGGTGCAGCGCACGCTCTCTCAGGCTCCACCAGGTGCGAGGCGGCCACCGCTGACCGATCACCAGAGGCAGCACGGCGTCGGAATCCCCGCTGTTGCGGTCGATGTTCATGCCGCGCGGGACCTTCGTGACGACGGTGAACGCCTGCAGGGCGGTGTTGCCCTCGATGAGGCGCGGGACGTCGACGTGGCCGAGGCGCCCGCGTGTCAGCAGGTCGCGGTCCCACAGCAGCGTGTCGGCGTGAAGATCGGCGATGACGAGCGTGCGATGCAGCTCAGCTGCCCGGGCCGACGCATGGTACGGGGGTCGATGCACCGTGCGGTTCAACGTGGACTCGGCCTGCCCGGGGATCACCGGGAGGAAGACCACCACCGCTCCCAGCGCGACGGCGACGGCGGCGAGGACTGCCTTCTTGCGTCGGCTCACCGGGTCATCATATGGCGATCCGCCTCGGAGGCCCGTGCCGGGCCCTGTCGTCTCGATCGTCCGCGCCCCGCGGCCGCCGGAGCAGTCGGCGTTGCCGATGGCGTCCGGAGGCGGCACCGTTCCGTGCGCGCTTCGCAGGTCCGCGCCTGCCAGAACCAGGGCGAGCAGGACCGGAACGGAGAGGAAGCGCCGGCGCGCGGCGCCCACCATATACTTCTCGTCATGATGGAACACATCCGGCAG
>CAZBIP010000516.1:0-2385 GCA_964491885.1 uncultured Vicinamibacterales bacterium | reverse complement strand
CGATCGTCAAGGGCCGCTGGAAGTACATCGAGCCTCGGGACGGGCCGCGTGTCGCAATCAACACGAACACCGAGCTTGGCAACGATCCGGGGCCGCAGTTGTTCGATCTCCGGGCCGACCCGGGCGAGCGGCGGAACCTCGCCTCGGCGCGCCCGGAGGAACTTCGTGAGCTCGAGGCCCTGCTGGCGCGCATCCGCCGACAGTAGGCGCTCCAGCGAACGGCCGTGGCGCAGGAGCACCGGGACATGCAGTTGTCGCGCAGCGGCTCGCTCGCGGTGTAGCCAGGGGCGGCGCCTCGGATCCGCAGGTCTGCGGAAGTGAACTCGCGAGGAGGACACATGGCGACGTGCATTGAGTGGGTTCTCGACAATCTCTCGAGCATCGGCGGTCACAACGCGTCAGTCGTCGGCACACCCCGCGTGGTGCAGACGCCGCTCGGCCCCGCAGTCGAGTTCAATGGACTGACCGACGGCGTGTTCGTCGACGCGAACCCTCTCGAGGGCTTGAAGGCGTTCACGGTCGAGGTTCTGTTCGAACCCGCGGGCGATGGAGCCGAGGAGCAGCGCTTCCTGCACGTCTCGGAGACGGGCTCCGAGAATCGCATGCTCCTCGAAACGCGCACGCTGCCGGGGCCTTCCTGGTGCCTGGACACGTTCCTGCGCCACAGTGACCTGTCGTGTACGCTGATCGATCGGAAGCTGGCGCACCCGGCAGGCCGTTGGCACGCCGTCGCGCTGGCGTACGACGGCACGACGATGACGCATTACGTGGACGGGGTGCGTGAGCTGTCGGGCGACGTGGCGTTCGCCCCGCTCGAAGCCGGGCGCACGTCCATTGGCGTGCGCCAGAACCTCATCTCGTGGTTCAAGGGCCGGATCCGGCTGATGCGCGTGACGCCCGAGGCGCTGCCGGCGGCCCGGCTTCTCACGGTTGGGGTCGGGTCCGCAGATCTGCGAACCTGATCCCGCGGATGATGCGCGGACGGGGAGGCACGGAGGACACCTCCATGGATGCTGTTCACGATCAACTGGCGGCACGGCTCTACGGCCCGCGCGACCTGCGCGTCGAGCGCGTGCCGCATCCCGGCCCCCCGCCGCCAAGCCAGGCCCTGCTGCGGGTGCACGTGACTGGCGTCTGCGGCAGCGACCTGCATTCCTTCACCGACGCCCGCATTGGCGACACCCCCATCGACCGCCCGTTCGTCATCGGCCACGAGTTCTCGGCCACGGTCGAGGCCGTGGGCCCGGACGCGCTCGACTTCGACTTCCAGCCGCTCCGGCCCGGGACGCGCGTGGCCGTGGATCCCGCCCAGCCGTGCGGCGCCTGCGAGTTCTGCGCAAAGGGGCACCCGAACCTGTGTGCGCGCCTGCGTTTTTGCGGCAACTTCCCGGACGGCGGCAGTCTCTGCGAATGGATGCACATGCCCGCGCGCTCGTGCGTGCCCGTGCCGGACGCGCTTGACGACACGCAGGCGGCGCTCCTCGAGCCGCTCGGCGTCGCGCTTCACGCGGTGGATCTCGCCCGCATCCGTGTGGGAGACAGCCTCGCCATCATCGGCGCCGGGCCCATCGGGCTGCTCATTCTGCAGGCGGCCCGCCTCGCCGGCGCGTCGCCCGTCTTCGTCTCCGATCGCCTGCCCGCGCGCCTCGCGCTCGCCGAGCGATGGGGCGGCATCGCGATCGACATCGATCGCGAAGATCCGGTGGCGGCAGTCGGCCGGCTCACGGGCGGGCGCGGCGTCGACGTGGCCATCGAGGCCGCGTGGGCCGACGCGTCCGTTGCCCAGGCGGTCGAGATGCTCCGCCTCGGCGGACGCGCGGTGCTGGTCGGCATCCCTGGCGACGACGTGCTCACGATGAAGCATTCGACGGCGCGGAGGAAGGGCGTGACGATCCGGCTGTGCCGCCGCATGAAACACGCGTACGGCCGCGCGCTCGCGCTGGCCCTCGAGGAGCGCGTCGACCTGCTGCCGCTCGTGACGCACCGCTTTCCGCTGGCGCAGGCCGCCGAGGCGCTCGCGCTGAGCGCCGCCTACGCGGACGGCGTCGTGAAGGCCATCGTCGAAAGCCGGTGAGGCTCGGGCCACTGACTGGCCGGGCCGCGTTTCCAAAGGCCGTCATTTGCCCGCGGGCCTGGCGGGCGGCGGATACGGCACGCCCAGTTGCTCCAAGTACGTCTTGTACCGCGACGGGTCGAAGTAGAACGGCTTCATCTTCTCGCGGTACGCCGCCATGATCTTCGCGTTGAGGAACGTGGCCGGCGTGTCCCCGGGACGCACGAGCGGCGTGTACTTCTGGTCCTTCGTCTGGACGCCGGTGTAGTACTGCCAAGCCTGCTCGACGAGCGCCGGCTTCAGCAGCAGGTCCAGCATCGTGAACGCGTGCA
>CAZBIP010000515.1:0-2389 GCA_964491885.1 uncultured Vicinamibacterales bacterium | reverse complement strand
CCGTCACTGGAGCGGCCTGGAACGGGAGCACGGGGGGTAACCGGAACGTGACCGTGACGTTCACGGACAACTCCATCAAGGAGGCCGGGTACACCGTCCAGCGGGCGACGAATGCCGCCTTCACGATCGGGCTGGCTTCGTTCAACGTCGCCGCCCAGCCCGGGACGGGGAACACGGTGACGTACGTGGACGGCTCGATCGCGAACAACAACATCTACCACTATCGAGTGATCGCCAACGGCGAGACCGTCGGCGACACGTTCACGCCGAACTTCCCGACCATGTCCGCCGACGCCATGTCCAACGCGGTGTCGGTCCTGGTGGGGGCCACTCCGGGCACGCCGACCGCTCCGACCAACCTCGCGGCGGCCCTGCAGTCGGGACCGCGGGTGAGCCTGACCTGGAGGGACAACGCCACCAACGAGACGGGCTTCGCCATCGAGCGCTGCACCGGCGCGGGCTGCACGGACTTCGCGCAGATCGCATCGGCCGGCCCGCGCAACAACACGGGTAACGTGACCTACGTGGACACCACGGTCGCGTTCGGCAACACCTATCTCTACCGGGTGGCCGCGGCGAGCGGAAGCGGATTGTCGGAGTACTCGAACATCGCATCCGCCTCGGTGCCGGCAGTTCCGGCCGCACCGGCCAGCCTCACGGTCCTCAACAGCGCCGCGCCGGTCAACGGCCCCAACACCAGGGTCACGATCAACTGGACGGCGGACGTGACCGGTGTCGCGAACTTCACGATTCAGCGGGCCACCAACCTCGAGTTCACGCTCGGGTTGACGACCGTCACGGCGGCGAGCGGCAGCACGAGTCTCACGCAGACCGTCCGTGACAATACCACCTACTACTTCCGGATCCGGGCGAACAACAGCGTCGGCGGGTCTTCCGCGTGGAAGAACGCCTTGCCGTTCCCGATTCGCACGGGGCGGTAAGTAGACACCGATGACAGTGTGGCGGGGGAGGGAGCCATCCCTCCCCCGCCTCTATTCAGTGAACGGGAAGAGAAGACCAATGCGGACACTCGCACGAGTCGTGCTCGGCATCATGCTGGCGGCGGGGCTCTTCGCCGCCGGGTACCTGGCCAACCGGCCGACCGGTCTCGTGGCCGCCACGGATTCGGCCAGGCCGGCGCTCACGTACTCCTGTCCCATGCACCCGCAGTACACCTCCGACCGCCAGGGCGACTGCCCGATCTGCGGCATGCGGCTGGAACCGGCGCGTACGGGCGACTCCGCGGACCCGTCGGCGCCGGCGGGTCTCGACATTCCCGGGGGCGTCGTCGTCGATGCCTCACGGCAGCAGTTGATCGGCGTCCGCACCGACGAGGTGCGCCGGACCTCGTCGTCGCACGTGCTGCGCGTGCCCGGCCGCATCGCGGTTGACGATCAGCGGCTCTACCGGATCATCGCCGCGGTCGATGGCTGGATCCTCGATCTCGGCGACAACACCGTCGGCCGATCCGTGAGGAAGAACCAGTTCCTCGCGTCCTACTACACGCCCAACCTCCTGTACTCCGAACGGCTGTTCCTGCTGAGCATCCCCGCGGGCGGCTCGCTGCCGCCTCAGACGCGGGACTTCAGCCAGGCGTCGGTGCGGACGGCGGGATCCGCCAACCCCGAGTTTCCGATCGACACGCTGCGCGCCCTGGGCATGAGCGACCTGCAGATCGAGGAAATCCAGCGGACCCGGACCGCCTCCCCGCACGTCAGCATCCACGCGCCCGCGTCCGGATTCGTGCTCGAGCGGAACATCTCGCCGGGCCAGCGGTTCGACAAGGGGACGGAACTGTACCGCATCGCGGACATCAGCCGGATGTGGCTGTGGACGGACATCTTCGAGAAGGACAGGCAGTTCGTGAAGCCCGGCGCCGAAGCCGTCGCGATCTATCAAGGACGCCGGTTCAAGGCCCGCATGAGCGACGCGCTGCCCCAGTTCGACACGCAGTCGCGCACGCTCAAGACGCGGTTCGAGATCGACAACCCGGGCCACGTCCTCCAGCCCGACATGTTCGTGGACGTCGAGCTCGACGTCGCCATGCCCCCGGCCATCACGGTGCCCGCCGACGCGGTGTTCGACTCCGGCCTCCGCAAGACCGTCTTCGTCGATCGCGGCAACGGCAACTTCGAGGCCAGGCGCGTGGAGAGCGGCTGGCGCCTTGGCGGCCAGGTCGAGATCGTCAGGGGCCTGATGGAGGGCGAGCGCGTCGTGGCGGCGGCCAACTTCCTGCTCGACTCGGAGAGCCGCATGCGCGCCGTCTCCGCCGGCATCTTCGACGCGGAAACCGACCCGGTGTGCGGCATGGAGGTCGATCGGAAGCGCGCCGAGGCGGCGGGCCGGACCGCGGAGCACGAGGGCACGACCTATTACTTCTGCGCCGACG
>CAZBIP010000514.1:0-2393 GCA_964491885.1 uncultured Vicinamibacterales bacterium | reverse complement strand
GCCATCTACCCCGAGCACCCGCGCGCGCTGGACTACGACCGCGAGGTCGCGAAGCCATCGGGCGGGCTGCGCGGGTACCCGGGCGGCGGCGGGTACGCCGGCGATGCGTTCAACGTCGCCTACACCCGCGCGATGCTGCAGGCGGCGGTATCGTCATCGCGCGGACGATGACGCGCGAGCGTCCTGCAGAACGCGCTCCTCGGCGCGATCCACCGGCGAGGTGACTTGTGACCCGTACCTTGACGATCCTGACTATCGCCCTCGTCCTGTTGCCCCTGTGGTCGCAGCCGCCCGCGGATGGCCAGGCACTGCCGCCGCTCAGGAACCTGCCGCCCTACATGCGCGCGCTCGTCGACTGGGGCGTCCGGCCAGAGTGGAGCCTCGACGGCAGATCCGTGCTGTTCATGGAGCGGGGTCTCGGCGACGCGTATCGGCTCGACATCGGGACCGGGCGGGTGGCGCCGCTGACGGCGCACTTCTACAACCAGGGCTTCGACCGGGTGCTGCCGCTCCCCAACGGAGACTACCTGCTCACCGGGCCGAAGGCCGTCGACCCGAAGGACCCGTGGAGCCAACGCCACACCGGCTTCGAGATGTTCGTGCTCGACGGCAGCCTGACGAAGCCGCCGGTGCCGCTCGGCGAGCGGCTCGACGAGGGGCCGGCGGTCTCGCGGACGCGCATGCACGTGGCGTGGACTACACGGGGGCAGCGCGAGATGTTCGAGGCGGACATCGTCTACCCGGGCGGCCTGCCGGCGCTGGCGAACAAGCGGATGGTGCTATCGTACGAGGGTAGGCCCGCCACCGAAAGGCTCGAGACACAGGATTTCCGTCCGCCAGACGAAAAGGAACTCCTCTTCACCTGCTACAGCGGAACCGTCGAGGAGCCCTTCTACTTCGCCGATCTCTGCGGGATCGACCTCGCGAGGGGCACCGTGACCAACTACACGAACACGCCAGAGCAGTACGACGAGGCCGAAGGCGTGTTTCCAGATGGCCGGTACGCGATGGTCGAGAGCGACCGCCACGGCGCCAACCGGCAGTGGAAGATCGACGTCTACCGTCTGGCGCTGGATGGCAGCAATCGCGCCGATCGGGTCACCTACTTCCAATCCGGAAACACGCCCTACCACGGATCGAATCCCGTCGTGAGCCCGGACGGGAGCCGCGCCGTCGTGCAGCTGGGCATCCACGGGATGGGCGCAGGCCAGGGGCGCGGGATCGTGCTGATCGACCTTTCGGCATGGGAGCGTACCCTGAGGTAGGCTGGCCGGGTGGGTGCTTCTTCAGCGGGATGGCCGTGTGTGGGAAGCCGTGCGTGGCCTCACCCGGGAGCCACGGGACGACCTCTTCACTCCTGCCGCGGCATGGAGATGTACTTCGCGCCGCAGCGATGGCAGACTGCCAGCGGCTTCCTCCGGCGATACTCACGAAGCCGCTCGGCCCGTTCGCCGTTCCAGAGCGCCTCGATCGTGGCCGATCCGACGTTGCCGATCGAGTAGTCCGGGAAGTCCACGCAGAAGTTGGCCTCGCCGTCCGGCTGGATGTCGAGGAGGCCGTCGAGGTTCCAGCACTCCGTCGAGCCGACGGGCGTCGCGGCGTCCGCGAACCACGTCCGGTAGTCCTCCTCTCCAAGGTCCATGAACACGGCGCGCTCGTCCGGCGCCAGCCCGCCCTGGTACCGACGAAACTGGGTGAGGAACTCGTCGAAGTCGATCCCCGAAGCCGGATGGCGGAAGCCCCGCCACGAGAACGCCTCGCAGCCCAGGCTCCGGAGCTCCGTTTCGTACGCCTCGCCCACGGCATCGGGGAAGTAGTAGTAGGGCACCGCGTGGATGGGCATGCCGAGGCGCCGCGCGACCGCCGGCATCTCGCCGAGGCCGCGAAGCGAGTAGGGGCTGATCGTGAAGCAGATCGCGCGCCGGATCTTCTTCCCAGCCGCTTCTTCCGCGGCGCGCAGCGCCGCCACGCCCCGCTCGATGCGCCGGAAGCACCCCTCGACGCCCCTGACGGCATCGTGGACCTCTTCCGGACCATCCACCGACACGGTCAGCTCGATGTCGCCCAGCCGCACGAGATCCGCCGCGTACCGCTCGAGCATCGTCCCGTTGGTGTCCACCGCGGTCGCGATTCCCCTGGTCACCAGGTGCTCGAGCAGTTCGATGATGCCCGGAAAGAGGAACGGCTCACCGCCTCGCACGAGGACGAACGAGACACCGTGCGCGGCGCCCTCGTCGACGAGACGCGTCCAGTCGGCGAGCTCCATCTCGGGCTTCGTGGCGCCGCCGCAGCGGACGTAGCCCGTTTCGCTCCACTGGCCGCACATCCGGCAGCGCAGGTTGCAGGCGTTGGTGACGGTGAAGGAGAGGCGTGGGGGAAAGGGTGGTCGGCGC
>CAZBIP010000513.1:0-2395 GCA_964491885.1 uncultured Vicinamibacterales bacterium | reverse complement strand
AGCATCACGTCCACGATCAACCCTGATAGACGAGTACGGCTGGCGGCGTGGATTTGTTCCGTCGTGCCATCGAATACTACGAGAATCGGGTCGCGTCCCGCCAGCAACTCGGCCAGCGCCGGGTTCGGGGCCAGCGTCGAGAAGGCGCCGAGCGCCCCCTTCGTATTGAGCCAGGCGAAAGCGGCCGGGTGGATTCCCGCGGTCGATGGGAGCCGGTCGAGGAACGCCGGCGACCAGACGAGCGGAGACCCGTTCGTCCGGGTCGCGATCGCGCGCTCCGCGGATGCGCGATCGGAAGCCGCCACCAGGTAGCCGCGATCGTAGGTCCAGGTGACGCCGAACGGCAGGCGTCCCGCCTTCAGCGTGCTCCAGACGCGGCCGTTCGCGTTCTCCTGCGTGAGCACGATCCGGTTGGCCTGCTCCTCGGGCGAAAGCTCCGCGTTGATGGCATCCGTCAGCGTCCGCAGCGAGCTGTCGATGACCGCCGGGTCGTAGGCCAGGGCGGCCATCACCCACGCCGGTCCGTCAACCGAGAACCCGTTCAGCGCGAAGGCCGACTCGGTCCCCATCGCCGCGGTCAGGTTCTCGAGGAAGCCCGCGCCGAGCTTCTCGTTCGCCTTGGCCAGGTCGTCGTCGAAGGACTCGTTCTCCTTCTTCATCAGCGCGGTGAGTTCCTGGAAGAGCTGCCAGGGCTCTCGCGTCGACGCGTACCCGGCAGCGAGGGCATCGGCCGGGAGGTATTCCGCGGCGCCCCCGGAACCGGAGTCCGCCAGCCAGGACGCCATGCCCGTCCGCGCGCCCTGGAACAGCAGCGTGACTTCGTTTTCCTCGACGCCCGCTGGCGCACGCTGCTCCAGGAAGATGTACTTCACCCCGATCATGCCCGCGAGTTCGACGGGCGGCGCGTCGTCTCCCGCCGCCATCTCGACGATGGGCGCGGCATCGATGGCGAGCATCCAGCCGGCGCCGCGCCGGTACCGTTCCTCGATCGCCGACGCGAACGGCGAACCTGCGCCCTGTCCGAGGTGATCGAGGGCCAGCGCCAGATTCGACGGCGAGTTCGAGACAACCACCAGGTCGTCGGACATCGAATACGACGGAGTAGACTCGCTCGCCTCGGCGAACAGGCCGTCGAGCGCGCTGGCGAGCTCAGCCTGCTTGCCGGGCTGCACGCGGGCCATCACCATCGGCACGTCCTGGCCGCTGGCCGGTGACGTCGCGCAGAAGGCGACCTCGTCGCCGAGCAGCGAGCTCACCGACTGGACGCGATCGACCATCTGCTTCAGTTGCCGTCCCGTCTCGGAGTTCCACCACGCGCCGAACGCGGCGTTCTCGGACGCCTGCTGTTCCGTCAGGACCAGGGCCTGGCCGATCGTGCCGCCCAGGTTGGGAACGGCGCCGTAGACGAACGCCCCGGCTGGGAGATACGAGAGCAGTGTGGAAGTCGTGCGCAGCTCACCCGGAGCGCTTTCCGCAAGCTGCTGTTCGATCTTCGCGATCGAGCCGAGCAGCGCCAGGTACTCTTCCGCCGACGGACTCCAGGCGATGGCGTCCTCGACAGACGAGGCGAGCGCCGGGTTGGAGGCGGCCTGCTCGCCCGGGCGGAGCAGGACTTCCGTGCCAGGCTGGTTCACCGCGACGGAACCCTCGACGACGGAGACGACCGAGCCGCCCATGCCCGCGGACACCGCGAAGACGGTGCCCTTCACGGAGGCCACCGAGTCGCGGGTCAGGACGCGCAGGTGGCCGCGTCGCTGTTTCGCGGCCGTGACGATGACGTCACCGCGCTGGAGGTGAATGGCGCGGCCGCTCCAGGCGGCGGTCACGAAGAGCTCAGTCCGTTCGTTGACGTCCACCGTCGAGCCGTCGGCCAGGCGAAGGACCGCGTGGGCCCCCGGACCGGTGCGGACGACTTCCTTTTCGCCGATGGCGGCACCCGCGGCGAGCGCGCCGCCTGGCACTCCGTAGAGGCCGCCGGTCGCGGCGACGACCGTGGCGCGCGGGCCGCCGGGGGCCATCATGGCGTCGATGGCGCCGCGGCTGAGATAGAGGACCGAGAGCACCAGGACGGCCGCCGCGGCCAGGGAGCCCCATCGCATCACGCGGGAGGAGGACCGGCGGGGCATCGCGATCACCCGCCGCTCGCCCTTCATGTCAGCCAGGGCCGCGCGGCACGCGGGGCAGCGGCTGAGGTGGTCTTCCATCAGGACGCGCCTGCTGCTCCCGAGCGTTCCGTTCAGGTACGCGCGGAAGTCCGGCCGGAACTCCGCACAGCCTGAGCCGGCGGCTCCTGACACGCTGTTCCACACGCGCGCCCGTGCCGCTTCGAGCGTCCCGCCGTCGACGTCTTCCTGTTGCATCTCCTGCAGAGCCTTGTCGAGTCGGTCTTCAGACA
>CAZBIP010000512.1:1828-2404 GCA_964491885.1 uncultured Vicinamibacterales bacterium | reverse complement strand
AGGCGGAATGGGGGAGGTGTATCGCGCGCACGACACGCGCCTGGGGCGCGACGTGGCGATCAAGGTGCTTCCGGCGGCGTGCGCGGCCGATCCGGACCGGTTGCGCCGGTTCGAGCAGGAGGCGCGCGCGGCGTCGGCGCTCAACCACCCCAACATCCTCACCGTGTTCGACGTCGGCACCCGTGACGGCGTGCCGTTCCTCGTCACGGAGCTCCTGGAGGGATCGACGCTGAAGGAGCGGCTGCGCGGACGGCCGCTGCCCGTGGCGGAAGTCGTGGAGACGGGGCTGCAGCTCGCTGACGCGCTGACGGCCGCGCACGCCGGGGGGATCGTCCACCGGGACATCAAGCCGGCCAACATCTTCGTGACCACGCGGGGCGGCGTGAAGCTGCTCGACTTCGGACTGGCGAAGATGGCCGATGCGCCGTCCTCCCCGTCGTCGGACGCGCCGACGTCCGCCCGCGAACCGGTCACGGAGACGGGGGTGACGCTGGGCACGGTCGGCTACATGTCCCCGGAGCAGGTGCGCGGTGAGAGTGTGGACGCGCGCACCGACCTGTTCTCGCTGGGGGTGGT
>CAZBIP010000512.1:0-1818 GCA_964491885.1 uncultured Vicinamibacterales bacterium | reverse complement strand
CGTTCCAGGGCGCGACGGCGGGCGCTGTCCTCAGCGGGATCCTCACGCGGGCGCCGGCTCCGCCCGGGCGCCTGAACCCGGACGTGCCCGGCGAGCTGGATCGCATCGTCGTCAAGGCGCTCGAGAAGGACCGCGACTTGCGGTACCTGTCAGCTGGAGACCTGCGGGTCGATCTCGCGCGATTCAAGCGGATGTCCGGTTCGGGACGGGCGGCGGCCCCTGGCGCGGCGGCGCGCCCGCGCGTCCCGTCGCTGGCGGTGCTGCCGTTCGTGAACCTGAGCGCGGACCGGGAGAACGAGTACTTCTGCGACGGCTTGAGCGACGAGCTGTCCAACGCCATGAGCCACATCCGGGAGCTGAGGGTCGCGGCGAGGACCTCCGCCTTCGCGTTCAAAGGCCAGAACCTCGACGTCCGCGACATCGGAGCGCGACTGGGCGTGGGCGCCGTCCTGGAAGGAAGCGTGCGTAAGTCCGGCCAGCGGCTTCGCATTACCGCGCAGCTCGTCAGCGTCGAGGACGGCTACGACGTCTGGTCCGGTCGGTTCGACAGGGAGCTGAAGGACATCTTCGACATTCAGGAGGAGATCGCGCTGGCCATCGTGGACCAGCTGAAGCTCAGGGTGCTGAAACCAGAGCGGGAGCGGGTCCTCAAGCGCCCGACGGAAGACCCCGAGGCCTACGACTTGTACCTGAAGGGGCGCTATCACTGGTATCGACGCTACGAGAAGGGCGTGCAGCTGGGTCTCCAGCGCTTCCAGCAGGCCATCGAGAGGGACCCCGGGTTCGCCCTGGCGCACGTAGGGGTCGCCGACACGTTCGGCATCCTCGGGATCTTCAGCTTCATGTCGCCTCACCAGGCCTATTCACGGGCGTTCGCCTCGGCCAGCCGGGCGCTGGAGCTCGATCCCGATCTGGCCGAGGCCTCCGCCTCCCTGGGTTTCATCGCCACGTTCTATGACTGGAACTGGCAGGCGGCTGAACGGCACTTCCTGGCCGCCCTCAGACGGAAGCCCGACTACGCGCTCGCCCATCACTGGTACGGCAACCTCCTGACCTGCACGGGCCGGTTCGACGAGGCCATCCGCGAGATGCAGACGGCCCGGGAACTGGAGCCGCTCGAACCGATCAACCCCACGCACCTGGGCCTGGCGCTCCACCACGCGCGCCGGTTCGACGAGTCGGCGCACGAGCTCAACAAGGTCATCGCGTCCGATCCGGAGCTGTGGATCGCCTATTGGTACCAGTCGGCGAACCTCCTGGCTACGGGCATGTGGAGCGACGCAATCGCGATGCTCAAGGAGGTCGCCGGTCAGCTCTCGACGGAATCCGTGGTCATCTTGTCCACGCTGGGTCACGCGTACGGCGCGGCAGGGATGGCGGACGAGGCAGCCGCGGTCCTTCGGCGGATGGACACGATGTCGAAGGACCGATACGTGGGGGCCTTCTGGAGAGCGCCCGTCTGGATAGGGCTGGGAGACACCGACAAGGCTCTGGAGTGCCTGGAACAGGCCTACACGGAGAGGGAATCGCTCATGGCCTACCTCGGGGTGTGGCCCCTGTTCGACAGGCTGCGCCCCGAGCCCAGGTTCCGCTCCCTGCTCGGCAGGATGAACCTCGATGGCGGGTCGCAGGGGTCGGGTCTCTTTACGCACGCAACCCCCGCTCAATGACGGTTCTGTGACCTGAAGCGCGGGATCACCACCCTGCAATCGAGCTCGAGCTGCTTGCGAACACAGTCCCGACCCCTTCGCTTCACTGCTCGCGCTCGAGTGCCTCCGCCGTGCCGACGAGCCGTGTCACGTGAGCGCGGATGTCTGC
>CAZBIP010000511.1:0-2421 GCA_964491885.1 uncultured Vicinamibacterales bacterium | reverse complement strand
CTGGCCACGGATATCCATGAACAGACAAAGCGGCTCCCGGCCGGGTGGATACGAACAGGGAAAAAGTTGTCCTGATGGGCGGCCATTGGGTTCCGCGAAAAAGCAGGAACCGGGTACGAGCACGAGAATGGCAACGGATACAACACAGCGTCATACACAGGAAGATCCCCCGTGAACACCGCCGCACGCCGCCGATTCAAGAACGTCCGATCCATTCTGGCTGGCTTCCTCGCCTGCGCGGCCGGGACTGCCGCCTCCGGCGCTCCCGCGCCCGGCGCCTGGACGGCCGCATCCGAGGCGCCGCCGGCCATCGAGCTCGTGCCGCCGGCCTCGGCACCCATGGAATTCGCCGCCGCGGAACTCTCGCGCTACCTGGGCCGGATTCTGGACAAGCCGGTGTCCGTCGGCCCGGCGTCCGAGGGCCAGACTCGGATCGTGATCGAGAAGGTGCCCGACCCGTCGCCGATGGGCGACGAGAGCTACGAGATTTCCGCCGACGGCTCCGCGCTGCGCCTGCGCGGGGGCGGCGACCCGGGGGTGGTCTTCGGGGCGTACGAGTTCCTGCGGCGGTACGGCGGGTGCCGGTTCAGCGGGCTCGGGCCCGACGGCGAGCTCGTGCCGCGCCGCTCGAGCGTGACGGCCGAGGGGCTGCCGCTCACGCGGAAGCCGACGCTCTGGTACCGCGGCCCGCAGTTGATGTCGAGGGGCCGGGAATACCTCTCCGAGGAGGCGAGCACGCAGCTCTGCGTGGAGTGGGTAGACTGGCTCTGCAAGAACGGCTTCAACTACCTGTTGTACAGCGACTTCTTCTCCTGCGGCGGCGAATGGTTCGCGACCCATCTCCGCCCGGAAATGGAGAAGCGCGGCATGAAGTTCGACATGAACCACCATAACCTCGGTCAGTGGCTTCCGACTCGCCACTTCGCCGAGCACCCGGAGTGGTTCCCCATGGTGAAGGGCAAACGCGAGAAGCGGAGCGGGCAGTTGTGCATCTGCTCGAGCAACCCGGACGCCGTGCGGACGGTGATCGAGAACGTCAAGGAGTTCATGCGCAAGCACCCGGAGGTGTCGATCGTCGGGGTCATCCCGGAAGACGGCTTCGGGCTGTGCCACTGCGAGGCGTGCACCGCGCTGGACGTGGCCAACGGGATTGACCCGGAGGAGCATTTCAAGGAAGCGCCGTGGATTCCCGGGAACCGGGCCAAGATCCGGCGCTACACCCTGCTGATCAACCAGGTGGCGCGGGCCGTGCGCGAGGAGTTTCCCGGCGTGCTCGTGGGGCGGGGCGCGGCCGTAGACTACACATGCCCCGATCCGGAGCTGCCTGTTGAATCGAACGTGGTCGTCTGGGTGGCGATGTACTGGTGCGACGGGGCGCGGCCCATCGCGCCGGGCAGCCCGTCGAAGATCAACCAGGATTATTACGCCGCGCTGAAGGATTGGCGCCGGAAGTATGCCGGCAGGCTGATCACGTACTCGTACTACATGGGGATGAACGCGCAGCGCTCGCTGCCTTACCCGCAGGACCGGGTGATCCTCGAGGAGTGGAAACACCTGAAGGCGCTGGGGATTGAAGGCGCCACGATCCAGGAGCGGCCGGACAGCCATGAGATTTACGCGCTGAACCTGCTGGCGTTCGCGCGTTCGGCATGGGAGGACGAGGTGGACCCGGATGCCCTGCTCGAGGAGTACCTGGCGGGCATGTACGGCTCGGCGGCGAGCGAGATCCGGCCCATCTATGACGCGTTCCACGCCGTATGGCGGAAGGCGGCGGAAGACGCCGACGCCGGGCGCTGGCCGGAGTTCAGCAGCAACGAGCAGAACGGCCGGGCCATCAGTCCGAACGGGCAGAATATCGTGCTGCTGATCGAGGGGCTGGGCGCGGCGCGGCTGGACGAGTGCCTGGCCAAGGCGCAGGCCAAGGCGGCGGACGAGCGGGAGAAGCGCCAGGTGGCCAAGCTGGCCCAGGCGGCGGAGTACTGGAAGGCGGCGGCAACCTACTGGCGGTTGAAGCGCCGAATGGAGGAAGCGGACAAGGCCGGAAGGAAGGACGAGGCCGCCGCGCTGAACGCGCAGGCTGAGCAACTGGCCACGGATATCCATGAACAGACAAAGCGGCTCCCGGCCGGGTGGATACGAATAGGGAAAAAGTGGTCCTGATGGGCGGCCATTGAGTTTCGCGAAAAAGCAGGAATCGGGTGCGGGCACGCGCACGAGAATGGCAACGGATACAACACAGCGTCATACACAGGAGGATCCCCCCATGAACACCGCCGCCCGCCGATTCGCGAAGGCTCGACACATCCTGGCCGGTACCCTCGCCTGTGCGGCCGGGACTGCCGCCTCCGGCGCTCCCGCGCCCGTCACCTGGACGGCCACAGCCGAGCGGCCGCCGGCCATCGAGCTCGTGCCGCCGGCCTC
>CAZBIP010000510.1:0-2423 GCA_964491885.1 uncultured Vicinamibacterales bacterium | reverse complement strand
CTCGAGAACCTGATGCACCGTGCGATGGTACTGGCACGCGGGCCGCTGCTCTCGAGCTCCGACTTCCCGATCCACGTGAACCAGCTGAGGCCGGAGAACCGCGACGCCCCGGCGTCGTTCGTCGAGCGCGTCTCGGAGTTCGAGCGGGCGCTGATTGTGGACGCCCTTGAGCGGGCCTCGGGCGTGCAGACACGCGCCGCCGAGCGCCTCGGCATGAGCGAGCGCCACCTCCGGTACAAGCTGAAGAAGTACGGGATCGGCAACGCCTAAGTACGCCGCCGCCTGCTGGGATCCCGTTGCCCTTGCCGCGCCGAAGCCGACCGTCCGCGCTTCCGCCGAAGGCGGGCGAGTCCCGAATCCCGGGCACTCGACCAAACGGTCGAATCCTTCGACCGACGGGTCGAGGGACAGAGAAGCCGATCGACGCACTCTCAAGCGGACGACAACTGGAACACATTGATTATCAAGGAGTTCCAACTTCAGACCGAGGCCGGCACGAGTTGGCCTCAAGCTTGCTACAGTGTCAGGCGTCCGGCAAATGAGGCCGGGCGGGACGAGCGACAACACAGCACGCCACCTTCAAGGAGAAGGGCCATGAAGCGAGCATTGATTGCGGCAGTTGGAATCCTCAGCCTCTCGGCGACCGCAGCCTTCGCGCAGGCGCCGGGCACCCCGGTCGCGTCTCAGGCGCAGGTCGCCACCGCAGGCGGGGCGAACTTCGTCGACGCGAACAACGACGGCATCTGCGACAACTTCCAGGGCGGAACCAAGCAGGGGCAGGGCAACGGCATGGCCCGCCGCGGCAAGCGGCTCGGCCCGCAGGACGGCAGCGGCTTCGGTGCCGGGTCCGGCGCGGCGATGGGCGGCGGCAACGGCGCGGGCGTCTGCGACGGGACCGGACCCAAGGGCCAGGGACGCGGCCGCGGGCGCCGCTAGGGTGACCGTGAATACTCGGGTCGGGCAGCGACCGGTGCGGACGGAAACTGGCGTGCCCGTCCGCGCCGCAGCCCGGCCCGGGTTCCTGCATGCGCGCCTCACGTGACGGGCTCCCCATGAAGCAGCTTTCCGCCGCCATCATCGTCGTCCTCGCCGCATCCAGCGCGTCGGCCCAAACGACCGGCAGCGCGTCCATCAGCGGCACGATCTCGTCGTTTCGCGACGTTGGCGCCGGTGCCGAGCGCCGGAACGACATGGACGGCGGAGCCGGCTTCGAACACCTCTTCGGCGACGGGCGCGGCCGGATCTCCTACGACCTCGATGGCGGGACGTACGCGTCGCCGGGAGACTGGTCGTATTACCTGCACACGGTCGGCTTCCGGTACCGGTTCGGCGACGGGGAGCCGACCTCCAAGCGGCTCTATCTCACGGCGTCAGCCGCGCTGAGGCGGAACGGCGACGCGTGGGCGGCGGCGGACTACTCGGCGTTCGGGGGCGGCCTGAACGCCGAGCTTCGCCCGCGCGCAAACGTCACGTTCCGGACGGGCTACCGGGCCGACTACCGTTCCTTCAGCGATCTCAACGCGCTCACGCAGCTCGAGCACCGCGGCTTCGCAAGCGTGCTCGCGAGCTTCGAGACGCGGACGAGCGTGGTCGCGGAGGTCCAGGTCGGCGGGAAATCCTACGACGGCGAGATCTACGTTGCGATGCCCGTCGAGCCCCCCATTGCCGACCCGACGTCTCCCGGGCAGGTCTCCGGGCGTGGACGCGGCATGGGGCCGACGCTCCGCCAGACGACGGTGGTCCCATCGCAGACCCTTGACCAGAGCGGTTCGGCCGGCCTGGTGTCGGGCCTCTTCCGCGTGGCCCAGTCACTCTCGGACCGCACGGGCATTCACGCGCAGGCCTTCGTGCGCAACACGTTCGGCTCGGTGCCGCCGGCGCTCATCACGACGCCCGCCGGGTTCTTCGACGACGGCATCTACGACGACCCGTTCGCGTTCGACACCTCGTCGCTGCAGAGTGGCGTGACGAGGGCCTTCGAGTCCGGCGCGGAGCTCGGCGGCAGCCTGTCATGGGCGGACCGGCGATACACGAGCACGCCGGCGGTGGATGGCGAGGGCAACGCCCTGGCCGGTTCGCCGCTGCGCCGCGATCGTGTCTGGCGCGGGAACGCCTGGTGGAGCACGCCGATCCTGGCCTCACGCACGGGCAAGGCCGAGCTGACCTTCGACGTCACCTACCGGTTCATCCGCTCCAGGTCGAATGACGCGTTCTACAGTTACACGTCGCACGGCGTCGGCGCGGGCCTGTCCGTCGGCTACTGAGCCCTCGGGCGCAGGCGGCACTTGCTCGGACTCACCTCGGACACACCATGCCGGATCACGCCAAGTTCAGCTGGAAGGCCTTCGTCAGCTTCTACGTCAGCTTCTCGTTCCTCGCGCTGGCGACGTCGGGCATCGTGCTCTACGTCGCGCCGCCGGGAC
>CAZBIP010000509.1:0-2432 GCA_964491885.1 uncultured Vicinamibacterales bacterium | reverse complement strand
TCACCGTGCGATGGATCATCTCGGAGCAGCAATTGGGCCCATTTTCGCCTCGCTGTTCCTGCTGGCTTGGCCGGGGCAGCTGCGGCTGTTGTTTCTGCTGACGCTGCTGCCGGGGATCGTGGTGGTCGCCCTGCTTGTCTACGTGATGCGCCCCGGATTTCTTGAGACGCAAAGTGGCGTGGTGGACTCGAATTCGGTGAGACGGATTCCCGCCGCCTGGGCAGCCCAGCCCCGCTTGTGACCCCGCCCCCCTCCTCTGACAATAGGACCCCGCCCTTCTCTTTTTTTTGCGCGCTGCGGCAGGTGCATTTTTCAGTGGGGGTCAAGAAGAAAGGGGGCGCCGCAGAGTAACCATTCCGCAGCACGCCCCCCATCCAAAAAGCTTGTTATAAGAATCATGTCTCTGGAAGAAGATGTCAAGATGCACACTTGGCGTGTCGAGGCAGGCCTGCCGGTGTTCTACGGGGAGGCCTGCACGCTGTGCGGCCGCCAGGAGGGCTTGCGCGTTCACGATTGCCGACCACGTACGTTTCGACTGCTCCGCGACGGATACGTGTGGATCGTCCGCTCGGGGATCTGGCGCTGGCGGTGCCTGGCCTGCCGAGGGTGTTTCACGGATTACCCTCCTTTGCCTTGCCGTACAAACGCTTTGTGACCGACGTGATCTGCGACCACAGCAAGACTTTTCTGGGCTCGGATCAGTCCTACCGCCAGACCGTACGGTGGCACGGACGAGAGATCGTGTATGACGACCGCCAGGATGAAGCGTTCGCTCGCCAAGCCGCCGCGCTGGCACACAGCACCGTGTGGCGTTGGCTGAGTTGGCTGGGCGATGCGCTGCCGGAGGCTTGGCGTACGGTGCGTCAGTTGATCCGCGCACGGACCTCCGACAGTGCCCTACACCGCGAGGGGTGGCACGTGTCGCGGTACAAATACCGCTCCGAGCCGCGCCGGCAGACCCTGCAGCGCGCTGTGGAGAGGTGGGTGGTCGCCCAGGTCTTCGCGCGGTTGTTCGGCAAGGCGGTTTTCCCCCGTTTCGCAACGGTTACGCGCCGGCCCTGACGTAAGCTCGCGTTCGTCATGAGTGTGAGGACGACGCAACGGAGCTTCTTCATGTCCCGGCAGCAAGACCGCGATGAGCAGGGGGCCATTTTCTGGTGTGCCTTGCTCGGTCCGCTCCTCTCCGGCGTGATTCCGCCGGACGAGGCGGGTCCCTTTCTGCGCGAACTGGCCGGCAGCGAGTGCGACTTCCCTGACGGCACGCGACGCAAGCCGTCCCGCGCCACCCTTTGGCGGAAATGGAAGCAGTACCGCGAACACGGGTTCGACGGCCTGCTCCGCCGCCGCCGAAACGACCGGGGGCGACCACGGCGCGCCACGCTGGCCATGATCGACAAGGCCATCGCGCTCAAGAAGGACCAACCGCTTCGTTCGGACCACGCCATCAACCAGTTCCTGGAGCAGGAGTTTCAGGCGACGATTCCCAAGTCGACCCTCTATCGGCATCTGCGCCGGGCCGGAGCCACGCGACTCAAACTGGGAGTCAGCCCACTGAAGGTGCGCTGCCGGTGGACGCGTGACTTCAGTAACGCGCTCTGGCTGGGAGACTTCGAGGACGGACCGTACGTGCTGCACGAAGACCGTGTCGTGCCCACGCATCTGTCGGCCTTCATCGATTGCCACAGCCGTTACATCGTGGAGGCCCGCTATTATCTGCGGGAGAACCTCGACATCCTCATCGATTCGCTCCTGCGCGCCTGGTCGATCCAGGGGGCCAGCCGGGAACTCTACCTGGACAACGCCAAGATCTATCACGCCCACGCACTGCGTCGCGCCTGTGCCGCCTTGAACATCCGGTTGCTCCATCGCGGCGTGGGGGATCCGGCGCCCGGCGGCCTGATCGAACGCTTCTTCCACACGGCCCAAACGCAGTTGGAAGCCGAGGTCCGCGCCGGCAGGCTGCTGACGCTGCCTCAGTTGAACCAGTCCCTGACGGCCTGGCTGGAGGTCAGCTACCACGCACGTCCTAACAGTGAAACGGGACAGGCGCCGCGCGAGCGCTATGAGCAAGGTCGCTCGTTCACCCGCCACGTGGACCTGCAGCAGGTACTCCGGCACTTCCTGCACCGCCGACGCCGTAAGGTGAACCGCATTTACTCCGACGTCCAGATCGACACGCGGTACTTCCGCGTCGCCCCGCAGTTCCGGGACGACTGGGTGGAAGTGCGGTACGACCCCTTCGTGGAGTTGGAGACAGTCCTGCTCTATTCCGAGGACGGCGAGTACCTGGGCGTAGGCCAGCGTTATTCGCGGGAAGGTCCTGTGGAACAGCCCGCCGTTTGTCCACGTGGCCCGGCGCACTACAGCTACCTCGACTTGCTCCTGCACAAGCACGAACAGATCCTCGCGCAACGCAGTTCCGGCATCGACTA
>CAZBIP010000508.1:0-2434 GCA_964491885.1 uncultured Vicinamibacterales bacterium | reverse complement strand
GCCGTCTTTCAGCGCTGTGCCGCGCCCTATCAGGTCTTCACAGTGCTCAAGCGTAATGTCTTCGACCTTCTTCACCCCAAGACTAGCTAACACACGGGCTTGCGCGGCGCCAAGCTGGGCGAGTCGCTTCAGAATCGCAACCCGCTTGCCAGACAGGCTCGTAGCTTTGCCCACGGCGACGCGCTTGCAAGCCTCAAGAACGGGGTGAACCAGCACGTTCGGAACGACTCGGAACACTGCGTCTCGGAAGGCGACGGACGCGCAGGCGTTCGTAGCAAGGTTAATATCGTCCTCGTCGGGCCTGCCGCCCTTCGACTTCTTCCCGGTGATTCGGCGGCGCTTCTCAACCTGCACCGCGAGATTGTTTTCCAAGTCGTGAATCGCCACCTGAACAACCACATGCGGCGAATCGCCTGTCGTGACGGTTTCAAGTGTGCGGGTTGCAACCCGCAGATTGCCGTAGTTCGCGGCCACGATTTCGGCCAGCCGCACCGAAGGCCCCTCAATCATATCGCTACCACGGGGAATCTTGTAGAAGCAAGACGCTGCCGTTTCCTCGTCAATCGTGGCGTGCGACAGCATTCGCTGCTTCAGAATTGAAAGTTCCTTCCGCTGGTATGTCCGCGCCGTTCGTATCTGCACGTCAATCTCGGCACGGCTCACAGCCTCGATGGACGCCGGCGCTTCTGCTTGCGCCACGATTTCCATTGTTTCACGCATAGTTTTTCTCTGTTCTTTTCTTCCGTCGCAACGGGCCTAGTCACGGCCAACAACGCTGCGTCGGCAAATCATCGTAGGTTACTTACACCCCCGCGTATAAAAAAAAGTGGACCACACCCAACAGGACGCCGGTTTTGTTGTTACGGCAGGCCCACGGACCACGGGCGGACTGGACGAAATGGATAAAGCGGTAGCTCGTTTTCATGGTAGTTGCGCGGCCTTGTTCACTTCGCCAACGGTTAGGTGGGGGAGTTTGGTCATGGCATCGCCTTATCGTTCTGCGTTAGGTCATCGCCCCACGCCCAGATTTCGTCTCCGGGTTCCACATCGGAAATGTCTCCGTGGATTGCAGGGTCGTATTTCACTTTCCTTGCCCGGCCATGCTTCTCGGCCAGTCGCATCAAATCCTCGGTATCGAACTCGACACAGCATCCGGCATCGGGCAGCATTTCCCGCAGCCAATCCCATAGCACTCGGCCCCACTCGGCGTCGGATGTAGATTTAAGTTTGCTCATATTCAAACCTTCGCGCCATCCGCGCACGGCTGGCAGTAGATGGAGTATTTGCCGTAGCGGTTGGGTAGTCCTAACATCACTCCTGTTTTTTCGTGCTTGCTGGTCCACCTGTGTTTCACGTCCCATTTTAGCTTGTCCAGTGATCCTGCTGGGGTCCACGGTTCAATGACCTTGCCGCAGCGGTCACAAACCATTCGCATCTTGTATTCAAAGCTCATCAGTGGTTATACGGCTCGTTTGGCAGCGGTATCGGGCCTGCCGGCAGCTTCTTATCGCCGCATGGGCAGCGTGAGTCCTCGTAGCTCAGCCCGTTATGGACAAGCCACTCTCCGAGTTTAGGTATCGGCTCGCCGTTGCGGAGCGTTGCGCCTGTGAAGTGGTAGCCGGTGATTTGGTCGGTCATAATCCTACTCCGGTTTCTGCAACTGGCCCATGAAGTGCGCTATGTCTTGCAGGCAGTCGGCGGTGAAGGCGGTTTCGTTGCCCCGCTTCAGGTTCGTTTTTGTCATAATCCTTTGCCCCCGTCCGCGCCGTCTCCGGCTCCCTCAAATTCGTGTGGATTCGGGATGCCCAGCAACCGCTGTTCCGCCTTCGTCAGCTTCAGCCGCGCAAGCAACGCTTCGCGTTTGATCGCCTTCGCGTGCGCCGCCAGGCGCGCCCGCACATGCTCCTCGATCTCCTCGCGCTCGGCCTCCAGCCACTTCGGAACCAGCTCGCAGTCCCGGCGCTCCGCCACGCTCCGCGGCAACGCCCGCCGCAGCACATAGTCCGCGTTGTATTCGAGCAAGTCGGCCAGCTCGTCCGCCGCCTTCAGGACGTGCTGGTAGGCGTAAGCGACCTTCTCCCCGGCCTGCACGATCTGCTCCCACGGACGCTCTTCGGCTATTTGCATTTCTGTCCCTTGCGTTTTCATTTCAGTATTCATGTGGTTCTGGTTTCAGCGTTTGCCCTTTGCCTTTTCCCTGAACTCCTTGTCCTCCCTGAGCTTTCGCAGGTGCCACCGCGCAACCTCGCGGCAGGCGTTGCGCTGCTCGTGCGCTAGCTCATGCCACGGGGGAGACTTGCCTTTGCGCCCAGCGCCGCGCCACGCGAGCCGTTGAATGGTCTGCGCGGCCCGGTTCACTTCGCCAACGGTTAGGTAGGGGCGTTTCATATTTGACTTGCGCTTTGCGCGGCTCACTTCTGGCTAATCACACTGT
>CAZBIP010000507.1:0-2434 GCA_964491885.1 uncultured Vicinamibacterales bacterium | reverse complement strand
GCGCGGCGTAGCCCAGCAGCACCAGGGGCGACGCCGCCACGAACCGCGGGACGTAGCGCGGGCAGCGGCGGAGCCGCCACGCCGTCGCGCCCATCAGCAGCAGCGGGGCGACGGGCTGCAGCGCCATGCCGCGCAGCCGCGCGGCGGCCGACAGGCGCTGCTCGAAGCATTTCACGCGCGCGTACCCCCGCCGGTGCTCGACCGTGTGCCGGAGGAACTCGCGGAGATCCGACGGGCTCTCGTGGTACACCCGGGCCTCCGGCGTGAACCACGCGCGCTGCCCGCCGCGGCTCGTCTTCCATTGGAACGCGGTGTCGGACGAGTAGGTGCCCTCGAGGAAGGGGCCGTACCGGTCGAAGGCCTCGCGTTTCATCGACAGCGAGCAGCCCGGGACCTCGGCCGCGTAACGGGCGCGGCGGGCCGGCAGCCAGAGGTTGAACTCGCAGAAGTAGTACGCCCAGGATACGAGGCTGCGCGTCGGCGCGTTGTCCACCGCGCCGCCGACGAGCAGGTCCGGCCGCGCGTGGGCCTCGCAGACGCGGTCGACCCAGTCGGCGTTCACGCGGCAGTCGGCGTCCAGGAACGCGACGACAGGCGCGCGCGCGCGCGGCACGGCGAGGTTGCGCGCCGCGCCCGCGTAGAGGCGCCGCGCGGCTGCGATCACCGTGACCTCCGGATAGGCGTCCCGGACGAACCCGGCCGTGCCGTCCGTCGAGCTGTCGACGAGCAGCGTCTCGAAGAGCCGCGCCGTCCGTTGGCGGCGCAGCGACTCCAGGCACGCGCCGATCGTCGCCCTGGCGTTGAAGCTGGTGATGACGACGGTGAGATCCGGGAGCGGCGCCGCCACGCGCGTAGTATTCCACAGGTCCGGCCGGCTGGAGGGCGCCCGGATGGACACTCAGTGCACGACGATCCGGCTCGAGCGGCCCGGCCCGGCGCTCCCGCTCGCGTCCTCCTCGTCGGCCGGGTCATCCTCGTCGGCATCGGCCTCGGACTCCGCGGAATCCTCGCCGCCGTCTCCCGAGGAACCGCCGCGCCCCCGCCCTCCTCGAGCCAGGCCGTGGCGCGCCGCCAGCGCTTCCTGCACCATCGAGACGACGCGCGCCCGCATGACGCCCACGATCTGGAGCATCAGCAGGAACCATCGCACCGTCGTGCCCGCCACCGGGACGTCGTAGATGGCCAGCACGTCGCCCTCGTCGTCGCGGAACACCCGGAGGAACGGGCAGGCGCGCGCGATCGCCGCCAACTGCGCGTCCGATACGCCCTGGCCGCCCGGGATCGGCGTGATGAGCCTCATGGCCTCGTACCCGTGCGGTTCCTCCGGCACTTCGCCCTTCAGCTCGACGGCGAGCGGAAACGGTTCTGTGGCGTGAATCAGACGCTTCTTCACGCCGGGAGCCACCCGCCCCGCGGGTCTGGCGTCGGTCAGACCGAAGCCCCCCATCCTGAGCATCCGCTCGACGTCGTCGCGCGCGAGCGCCGGAAACACCGGGGCGCTCGAAGTGCGGCGCCCGGCGAAGTACGTCAGTTCGAGTGGCCGACCCGCGCGGTAGCCGAAGACGTCGACCAGGATGCCGACGAACTCCTCCGCGAGAGCGGCCGCATCAGCGGCTGACGAGACCGTCCACGTCTTCCCGTAGTTCCGGGCCCGGCCGCCGACACGGTACCCGAGCCGCCGGAGTGCGGCCCGCTGCGGCGGGCCGATGTAGAGGCGGACGGCCGGGTTCCAGGCGCCCGAACAAGCCTCGACGATCACCGGCTCCTCAGGCTCCGCCCAGAGCTGGACGTAGAACCCGGCGTCGCCCTTCACGGAGTACGACAGGATCAGGCAACGGTGGTCGCCAACCTCCCAGTCGCGCCCCATCTGGCCCCATTCACAAGTTCGGGCGACGACGGCTGCCACTCGGTCCCGCACGAGCGCCCGGACCTGGTCGGCCGACAACCGGCGATTGCGGGACGGCTGAACCAGTTCGCTTCGCACGTCGCCAGACGTCTGCCTTGGACAGCAGCGTTCCGCAAGCGCCTCCAGGCGCGCGTCTCGGTTGCCCGGCCGAGGCGTGGCCCTGCCCATCAGAGCTTCCGCGGTGACCGCCAGTTTCGCCGACTTCGCCCGCGACCGTCGTCCAGCCATCCGTCCTCCCCTGCCTCCTCACCACTCCGCGCCTTCCCGCCGCCAGCAGCATTGTCGCGTCGGCCCGCGACAGATCAGGTCACAGCCGCCGGAGGGAGAAACGCCGCGGGAGACGCGGCGAGAGACACCGCCTTGCGCGCCCTGCGGCCGGAGTGTAGAGTTCGGCTGATCCGTCAGGAGGACGCTATGTACCACACCATCGCGGAGTTCGCCGACGCCTGGCAGTCCGAGAGCGAGAACACCTCCAAGGTGATGAACGAGTTGACCGACGCCTCGCTCGCGCAGCGGGTCTCGCCCGAG
>CAZBIP010000506.1:0-2436 GCA_964491885.1 uncultured Vicinamibacterales bacterium | reverse complement strand
CGGTGCTCTCCGGGGCGGGGCTTCCACGCGCTATCGGCACGGTGGGCGGCGAACACAGGCCCGCGAACAGAACTGAATGCAGTTCGAGGAAGGTCGGGGCAGGCGTGGGCAGGGTTCAGGTGTCACACTGGGCGTGGGGCTGGCGGAACCGCGCCGGCGTCCCGCCCGTATCTGTGAACAACGCGCCCATGGACGTCCGCACGAGCACGCCGCGCATCGCCTCCTGCATCGCGGCCCTTCTGCTGTTTGCCTGGCCGGCGGGCGCGCGGGCAGCCGATCCGCTCAAGCCGCTCAAGGCGGGGACGCCGCCGGTCATCGACGGCGACCTCGGCGACCCCGTCTGGCGGGACGCTCCCACCGTCACCGGGTTCAAGTCGTGGCTGCCGGACTACGGCACGGACATGCCGGACCAGACCGTCGTCTCCTATGCATACGACGCCGAGAACCTCTATTTCGCCTTTCGGGCGTACGACCGTCAGCCGGCGCGGATCAAGGCGTCGGTGACCGCCCGCGACGGCATCAGCGCGGACGACTGGGTGTGCATCAATCTCGACTCGTTCGGCGACCGGCAGTCGCTCTACGCGTTCTACGTGAACCCGCTCGGCATCCAGGGCGACAGCCGATCCGCGGCCGGGCAGGAAGACTTCGGGTTCGACGCGGTCTGGTACAGCGCGGGGCGGATCGACGACCAGGGATTCACGATAGAGGTGCGGATTCCCTTCAAGAGCCTCCGCTACGGCCGCGCCGATCCCGTCCGGATGGCGCTCATCTTCGAGCGGCGCGTGACGCGAACGTCCGAACAGGGCACGTATCCGCCGCTCGACCCGGCCGCGGGCCCCAACTTCCTCACGCAGAACGTCCCGATCGAGTTCGCCGGCATCGCCCACTACCGGCTGCTCGAGGTCCTGCCGGACGCGGTGTACAGCCACCGGATGGAGCGGCAGGCGGGACCGCTACAGGAGACCGCGAGCGCGCCGGAGGTCGGCGTCTCCGTGAAGTACGGCGTCACGGCGCGGCTCGTGTTCGACGGCGCGCTCAACCCGGATTTCAGCCAGGTCGAGGCCGACGCGGGCCAGATCGACGTGAACCGCCGGTACGCCCTCTTCTTCGCCGAGAAGCGGCCGTTCTTCCTCGAGGGGCGCGACAGCTTCAACTTCCCAGGTGCCGACTACGGCACGCTGCAAAGCGTCGTGCACACCCGCACGATCGTGAACCCCGTGGCCGGCGCCAAGCTGACCGGCAAGCTGGGCGCGGCCGGCACCGTGGCTGCGGTTTACGCCGTCGACGAACGGCCGGACGAGGCCGTCGCGGCCGGCGGCCCGGACCACGCGCAGGTCGCGATCCTGCGCTACAAGCGGTCGCTCCCGGGCGACTCGTACGTCGGCGGCTTCTACACCGGGCGCGAGGAGGGCGGTGCCTTCAACCGCGTGTTCGGCGCCGACGGATCGCTCAGGGTCACGAAGGCGGGGACGCTGGGATTCTACGCGTTCGGCTCGTCGACCCGGCCTCGGGGCGAGGCCGAGCGCGGCGGGCATGCCGTCCTGGCCAACTATGCGCACGACGACCGCAACCTGTCGCTGTACGCCCAGGCCTTCGATGTCTCCGGCACCTTCGACACGTGGAGCGGCTACCTGACGCGCGCCGGCGTGTTCCAGGGTTCACTCCTCGTCGTGCCGAGGCTCTACCCGAAGAGTACGCTCGTTCGCCGCGTCGAACCGATGGTCATCGCCGACTTCGTCCGCGACGCGGAGAGCGGGATCTGGGAGAAGTGGTACCAGGGAGGGGTCAGCGTCGCGCTCCCGCGGTCCGCCCGCCTCAGCGCCCAGTACCATGTCTCCAACGAGGTGTACGCGCGGCAGTCCTTCGACACCTCCGGGCTCCAGGCAACGGCGACCGGCCAGCTGAGGAACGAGATCCGGCTCCAGGGCTCGTTCTCGAACCAGCGGGCCATCTACTACTCCGCCGTTCCGTTCGGCGGCACGTCGACCTCCGCCACGCTCGCGGCGTTCTACGAGCCCTCGGAACAGTGGATGCTCGAGTTGCGCGGGACGTACTCGGGCTTCTCGCGGCAGAGTGACGGGCGGCGTCTGTTCGACTACGGCATCTACCGCGCCAGGACGACGTACCAGGTGAACCGATACCTGTTCTTCCGAGGGATCGCCGAGTACAACAGCTACCGCCGTCAGCTCGTCACCGACGTGCTCGCGTCGTTCACCTACATCCCGGGGACGGTCTTCCACGTCGGTTACGGGTCGCTCTATGAGGAGGCGGCGGAACGCGGCGAGGCGTTCGCGGCGGGGCGCGGCCTCATCGAGACGCGCAGGGGCTTCTTCGTGAAGGCGTCCTATCTGTGGCGGAGGTAGGCGCCCCCGCGTTCACGCCTGCGACCAGGGCTCCAGCTCGACCCACCGGGCGTAGGCCTCGTCGAGTTCGCGG
>CAZBIP010000505.1:0-2441 GCA_964491885.1 uncultured Vicinamibacterales bacterium | reverse complement strand
CCCCCTTTTCGCGTCTCCCGCAGCCCGCCGGACCAGGCGGACCTGGGGCCGTCCTGTCTGAGTAGCGACTGCCCGGCGCCGGCCGGGTCATCCCTCACGCCGTTGCCGTCAACCACCCCGCGCGCGGGGCGAGGCGAGCAGGACGACCGCTCGTCATTCGAACGAGGAACGCCGCATGGACTTCTCGAAGCTGAACGGACTCATTCCGGCCGTCGCGCAGGACGACGAGACCGGAGAAGTGCTGATGGTGGGATTCATGAACGAGGATTCGCTCGCCGCGACCCTGCGGACGGGCTACGTGACGTTTTACAGCCGGAGCCGCAAGACGCTCTGGGTGAAGGGAGAGACGTCCGGGAACCGCCTCGCGGTCCGCCGCGTCCTGGCCGACTGCGACCGGGATTCGCTGGTGGTCCGCGTCACGCGGCTGGGCGAAGGCAACGTCTGTCACACCGGGGCCCGGAGCTGTTTCGCGACCGACCTCGCCTTCTCCGGAGGCGCCCAGTGACGCTCAAGCTCGGCATCCCCAAGGGCTCGTTGCAGGAAGCCACGGTCCAGCTCTTCGCCCGCGCCGGGTATGCCATCTACGTGGACCCGCGCTCGTACTTCCCCGTCATCGACGCCCCGGACCTGGAGTGCATGCTGATCCGGGCGCAGGAAATGGCGCGCTACGTCGCCGACGGCGTGCTCGACGCCGGCCTCACGGGGCTCGACTGGGTCGCCGAGCAGGCCGCGGCGGCAGGCCGCGACTCGGTCGTGCCGTTCGCCGACTTCGTGTACGCCAAGCAGTCCTACGGCAAGGTGCGATGGGTGCTGGCCGTGCCGGACGAGTCGCCGGTCCGCAGCGCCCGCGACCTCGAGGGCGCGACGATCGCGACCGAACTGGTGCAGGTCACCCGGGCGTGGTTCGCCCGCCTGGGCGTGCGGGTGAACGTCGAGTTCTCGTGGGGCGCCACCGAGGTGAAGCCGCCGCTGCTCGCCGACGCCATCGTCGAGGCCACCGAGACCGGCTCGACGCTTCGGGCCAACCGGCTGCGGATTGTCGACACCGTGCTCGAGTCGCACACGCAGCTCATCGCGAACGCGGACGCGCTCCGCGATGAGTGGAAGCGGACGCGCCTCGAGAATCTCTCCCTGCTGCTGCACGCGGCCATGGCCGCCCACGGCCGGGTCGGGCTGATGCTCAACGTCGAGCGCGCGGCGCTGGAGAGCGTGCTCGCCCTGCTCCCGGCGCTCAGGCGGCCCACCGTGTCGCCCCTGGCCGACGAGGGGTGGGTGGCGGTGAACACCGTGCTGGAAGAGAAGACGGCGCGCGACCTCATCCCCCGCCTCAAGGCGGCGGGCGGCCAGGGCATCGTCGAGTACGCCCTCAACAAGATCGTGCTGTAGGAGATCCCCATGTTCCGTGTGTTGGACGCGTCGTCTGCCGACGCCCTGGCGCTCGTCGGCCGGCGGGTCACGCGCGACCCGGCCCTGCTGCGCCGGGTCCGGTCGATCGTCGATGCCGTGCGCCGGCGGGGCGACGAAGCCGTGGTGCGGTACGCCCGCCGCTTCGACGCGTTGACCGGCGACATCGAGGTTCCGCTCGAGGAGGTCCGCCGGATGGCCGCCGAGGCGCCGCCCGAGGTGCGGCGCGCCGTGGCCGCGTGCGCGCGCAGCATCGCGCGCGTCGCCCGGGCCCAGTTGCCCCGTCCGTCGAGGGTCGCGGTGGCGCCTGGCGTGCGCGTCGAGCACACGGTGACGCCGCTGGCGCGCGTCGGATGCTACGTGCCCGGCGGGCGCTTTCCCCTGCCCTCGACGCTGTTGATGACCGCCGTGCCGGCCCGTGCGGCGGGCGTGCCCGAGATCATCGCGGTCTGCCCGCGGTTCGACGCGGTCATCGCGGCGGCGGCCGTGGAAGCCGGCGTCACGAGACTCTTCCGGATTGGCGGGGCCCACGCGATTGCCGCGCTCGCGTACGGGACCGCGAGCGTTCCGCGAGTCGACCGGATCGTCGGGCCGGGAAACCGGTACGTGGCGGCGGCGAAGGCGCTCGTGTCCGGCGACTGCGCCATCGACTTCGAGGCGGGCCCGACCGAACTCGTCTGGGCCACGCAGAAGGCCCGGCCTGTGTGGGTGGCCCGGGACCTGGTCGCGCAGGCGGAACACGACCCCGACGCCCGGGCGTTCCTTGTGACGACGTCGCGGCGTTTGGCCGAGGCCGTGGCCCGTGAGGCCCGACGCCTGGCGCCGGCAGGGAGCGTGGCGGCCTCGGCGCTCGCGGCCAACGGCGCCGCGCTGGTCGCTCGATCGCGGGACGAGGTGCTGGCAGTCCTCGACGGATTGGCCCCCGAACACCTGGCGACGGACGATCCGTGGATCGTCTCGCAGCGGCCGCGGGCGGGAACCATCTTCGTCGGCGCCTGGTCGGTCCCTGCCGCCGGCGACTACGCGACCGGCTCCAA
>CAZBIP010000504.1:0-2461 GCA_964491885.1 uncultured Vicinamibacterales bacterium | reverse complement strand
TACTATGATGGGCGTGCCATGCGGAGAGGATCGGTGAATCCGGGCAGAAGGCTGGCGCTTGCGGCAGCGGCGCTGCTGCTGGCCGCGGTGTCGCTGGCCGCGTGCGGCCGGGCGGGGCTCGGGAGGCAATACGAGTACGACGAGGACATCACGCTGTCGGTGGACGGCAGCGCGACGGTCTTCGTGAACGCGTCGATTGCGGCCCTCGTGAACCTGCGCGGCATGGACCTCGACGTCCGGCCGAACGCGATGCTCGACCGCGCGAAGGTGCGCGCGCTCTTCACGTCGCCCGCCGCGCGCGTGACGCGCGTGAGCCGGTGGCGGCGGTTCGGGCGGCAGTTCGTGCAGGTGCGGATGGAGGTGGACGACATCCGCAAGCTGGGCTCGGCGCCGCCCTTTGCGTGGGCGGCCTACCAGTTCGACCGCAAGGACGGGCTCATCGTCTACCGGCAGGTGCTCGGGGAAGCGGCCGGCAAGCCGGTGGGCGACGTCGGCTGGAAGGGCAGCGAACTCGTCGCCGTGCGCGTGCACCTGCCGAGCCGCATCCGCTACCACAACGCCGGTCCCGACAACCTGCGCCGCGGCAACATCCTCGTGTGGGAGCAGACGCTGGCCGAGCGGCAGGCGGGCAAGCCCCTCGAGGCCGAAGCGCGCATCGACGAGACGTCGATCCTCTACTCGACGCTGGTGCTGTTCGGCGTCAGCGCGCTGCTCGCGCTGCTGGTGTTCGCGTCGGCGATCTGGTGGGTCTCCCGCAAGGGGAAGCAGAAACGCTGAGCGCTACCGCCGCCAGCCCCGCGCGGTGCTCTGACGCAGGTTGCGCTGCCGATCGGCGACCCGGGCCCGCGCGTCCTTCAGCTGCTGCAGCTGCTCCGGCGTGAGCACCTGCATCCGCTGCCCCTTCAGTCGCGCCTGCAGCACGCTCTGTTCGGCCTGCGCAGCGCCCACCGCCTCGGCCGCTGTCCTCACCGCCCCCTCGTCTGGGACGTCCGCCTGCATCGCTTCGCGCAGTTGCTGCCGCGCGGTCCTGAGGCGCTCGCGCACGGCCTGCGCGTCCGTCGCCTGCTGCGCCTGAATCTGCTTCAGTTGATCTCGCTGCGCGTCGGTCAGGTTCAACCGCGCCCACGGCACGCCGGCGAGCCGGCCCGCGAGCGGCCGCTGCACACGCTGCGCGGCCCGCAGGGCCTGGCGACGCGCCGCGCGGGCGGTGATCGCGGCGGCCGCCTGCCCCTGCTGCGCCGTCGTGGCGGGCGCAGCGCTCTGCGCTTTCGGCGCGGATGGCGCCTGCTGCGTGGTGGACGCCTGCGCCGACGCGATACCTGCGCTCAGCAGGGTGGCCGAGACGATGGCGGCGAGGGAGAGCGGGATGCGGTGCTGCGACATGCGAACCTCCGGTACTGGTGTCGCCGGCCTGCCTCACGAGGAAGCCGGCGCAGGATTCGTTGCTCACCAGGATTAGACCGGAGGAGCGACCACGGGTTACATCCCGCCCGTGCCAGTCAATCGCCTCCCGACGGGTCCTGTCGCCAGTCACCCCCGTCCGTGCTCGCGCGCAAAGCGCTTGTCACGGGAGTCGCGCTGCGGCCGGCCGGGACCGGGGCCCCCGCCGCGCACGCTTGCGCGGTGGGGTGGTGGCGGGCCCCCGACTGGCGCCACCCGTCGGTCGGCGCCCACAGGACCCGTTGTCCGGTACAGCTCAGTCCGAAGCTTTCGCCAGTGGCTGTCCGTGCTATTCGTGCGCGGCGAAGAAGACGACCGTGAGGATGCCCGCGACGACGACGAGGACCTGGCGGACGGCGCCTTTCATGAAGGGCCCGCGGTGGAGGCTCGGGATCAGGTCCGACATGGCCACGTAGAGGAAGCTCGCAGCGGCCACCGGGAGGAAGTACGGCAGCACGGCCGGCACGCGGTCGATGGCCAGGCCGGCCACGAGCACGCCGGCGACGGCCGACAGACCCGAGAGGACGTTCAGCCACAGGGCCCGGACGCGGGTGTAGCCCGCGCCGAGGAGGATCGCGAAGTCGCCCACTTCCTGCGGGATCTCGTGCGCGGCCACCGCGATGGCCGTCGTGACGCCGAGCGGCACGGAGATGAAGGTGGCGGCCGCGATGACGGCGCCGTCGATGAAGTTGTGGAAGGCGTCGCCGATGAGGATGAGCGGCGCGGCCGCGTGGTGCAGTTCGCAATGGTCGGCGTGACAGTGCCGCCAGAGCAGGATCTTCTCCAGCGTGAAGAACGCCAGGATCGCCGCCAGCAGCGTCCCGAAGGTCTGCGCCGGCGTGATCTATTCGAGGGCTTCGGGCAGCAGGTCGAGGAGCGCGACGCCGAGCAACGTGCCGACGGCGAAACTCACGAGCCACGGCACGAGGCGGGTGCGGACCGAGTCCTTGAAGAGGAGCAGCGCCGAGGCCAGCAGGAGGCCGCCGATGCTGCCGACGACCGCCAGTCCAACGGCGACGAG
>CAZBIP010000503.1:0-2463 GCA_964491885.1 uncultured Vicinamibacterales bacterium | reverse complement strand
GGTTCGGCTATGACGACCGCGCCCTCTACCTGGCCTTCCGCATGGCGCAGGCCAACGTGATGAATCCGCAGTTGCCGCTCGGCCCGCAGGTGAATGGGGCGGTCACCGAGCGCGACGCCTCGTTTTCCAGAGAAGATTCGATCGAAGTGCTGCTCAACCCGGCGTACGACCCGGATGCCCCGCATCTCTATTACCGGTTTGCCGTCAATACGCTCGGCACCCAGGCGGACGCATTCGGCAGCGATCCGCGCTGGGACGCGCACTGGAACGCGGCGATCGGGCATGGCGCCGGGTTCTGGTCGGTTGAGCTCGCCCTCCCGTATTCGGCCTTCGCCCGCTACGCGGGCCGCGCGGCGCCCGCCTGGCGCATGAACCTGTGCCGCGCGAACATGGGGAAAAAGGAGTATTCCGCCTGGGCGCCCGGGTTCCAGCTGAAATTCGCGGTGCCGGAGCGGTTCGCCGTCGTCGAGGCGCCCGCCGTCGCCCTCGAGCGCTATGCGCAGTTCAGCGTGCCGCACCTCTCGTTCCACGACTACAATCCCCGGGACAGCACACTCCAGGCGCAGATCGCCGTCCAGAACCAGACCGGCCAGTCCCGCGACGTACTCGTCGCCCTGACCGTTACGCCGGAAGCCGGCGCCGCGCACGCCATCGAGCGCGCGGTGTCCGTCCCGGCGCGCGAGGCCGTGACGCTCCGCGAGCCGGTTCCCCTCGCGGGCGGCGGCCGCATGCGCGCGGATGTGCTCGTGCGCGACCCGGAGACCCGCGAACTGCTCGCCTACGCGCAGCCGGTCCGGTTTTCCGCCCCGGAGTCCCTGTCGCTGACGCCGACCCGGAACTACTATACGCGCGAGCCGCAGGCCGAGCTGATCGTGCGCGTGGCGCTCGATCCGGCCTTGCTGGAAGGGGCGGAGCTTGCCCTGGCCTTGCGGGACGGTGAGGCGGAGCGATGGACGGACAGGGTGCCCACGCGCGCCACGGCGCGCGTTGCCGCGCCGATCGCCGACCTGCCGCCCGGGCAGTACACGGTCGAGGCGCGCCTCGTGCGCGGCGACGCCGTGCTGGGCCGCGCCGAATGCGGGCTGGTCAAGCGGCCGGGCTCGCCGAACGAGGTCAAGTTCAACGAGCAGATGGGCGCGGTGGTGGATGGCGAGCTCTTTTTCCCGTTCGGCATGACGCACGTGCCCGAACCAGCCCTCGAGGAAGTGGCCGACATGGGCTTCAACTGCGTGCTCGTCCAGGAAAGCTCGCCGGAACGCAAGACGGGCTGGGAAGACGGCGTGAAGATGAAGCGGTGGCGCTCGTTCCTGGACACGGCCCACGCGCATGGCCTCAAGGTCGTGCTTGGCCTGTTCCATGCCGGAAGCGGGTTCGACAAGGAATTCGAGACCGTCTTCCCAAAATACATGGCGCCCGACGGGTTGCCGACCCTGGTAAACCACCCGGCGCTGCTGGCCTGGTACTCGGCCGGCGAGCCCAATCCGCCCGAACGCGAGCCGGTGGTCAAGATCTTCGACGGCTTGCAGGCCATGGATCCCTATCACCCGGTCTTCCCCATCTTCTGCATCAACA
Organism: uncultured Vicinamibacterales bacterium; assembly: GCA_964491885.1. Taxonomy (GTDB): domain Bacteria; phylum Acidobacteriota; class Vicinamibacteria; order Vicinamibacterales; family JAKQTR01; genus JAKQTR01. The sequence goes on along the minus strand of CAZBIP010000503.1, from coordinate 891 downwards.
TCAAGTTCGAGGACGGCTGGAATATCGGCTGCGTGGACGCCTACTGGACGCCCCATAGCGGGGACCCGACCTATGTGGCCAAGCTCACGGATAACGCCCGTCGAATCACGACCGCCAGGCGGATGCCGTTCTGGATCGTGCCCACGGCGGCGTCCTGGTCGGCGTCGCGGCGCGAACTGACGCCCGCCGAACAGCGCTGCCAGACCTACCTTGCCCTCATCCACCAGGCCCACGGCATCATCTATTTCCTGTTCAAGCCCTGCTGTGAAGAGCTGTGGGAGGAAATGGGCGCGCTGGCCCGCGAGGTGAAACAACTCACCCCCTTCCTGCTCGACGCCGAGACGCTTGACGGGGTCGTGGTCCAGCCGCTCGATGCGCCCACCTGCGCCATCCATACGCTCTACCGCGAACGCGACGGGCGCCGGGTCCTGCTCGCGGTCAATGCCGAAAACCGGCCGGCGACGGTACGGTTCGATCTGCCCGCGCCCGCCTCCCCGGCCGGCGCGTCCGACTTCTTCACCGGCGCGCCGATCCCGCTCAAGGACGGCCGGCTCGAAGACCGCCTCGAGGGCTACGCCTCGCGGGTCTACGAGATCAAGGAGAAGTAAGAGCAGGAGTCAGGAGTCAGAAGTCAGGAGTCAGAATAAGAAAAGGCGCCACGAAAGACACGACGTACACGAAGGGGTGACACGGACGCCCGCAGTGTGCCGAAGGCCAATTCGCTGCCATTCTGTATTCTGACTCCTGAATTCCAGCTCCTGTGCGGAGATCTGTATCGGGCCGGGTTCGGCCTCCCTGCTTCTACTCGTACTCGTAATCCTACTCGTAATCGTAATCGCTCTTCCCGTCCTCCGTTCTCGCCGCACGCACTCGTCAACCGGCTCTTCCTCT
>CAZBIP010000502.1:0-2466 GCA_964491885.1 uncultured Vicinamibacterales bacterium | reverse complement strand
TCGGACACAGGGCTGATTATCGCGCCGGCAACCGGCGGGTCAACCGGGAACTCGCGAGCACGGTCGGAGGGCCCTCTGCCGAGGAGGCGGGGGCAACTCCGCCTGGATGCGGATCGAACCCCTGACTGCCGATGCTGGGGCTTCCGTCAGCGCGGTTGCGTCCCGGGCGGCAGCGCTCCCCGCCTCGAGTTCGAAGAAGGCGGTCGTCATCGTGTCCCTCACTCGGCAGGACGCCGCCGGCGGGCATCGCGATCCTCCTGCGGCGCGGGCTTCGGCGGCCGCGTTGCCGGCGGCTCAAGGACGACGCTGACCCGGTGTAACATCAGCGCGGCATGACCCGGCCTGTCCCCGAACCCGCTGCCGGCTGGCAGTCCACCTCCGGGCTGCGCGCCGAGTCCCGCGGACTGCCGGCGCCCCCATGAACCTCGCGCTGGTCAACACCGGCAGGCTGGGAGACCTCGTGGCGAGCCTCGGCCTCGTCCAGGCCTTCATCGATCAGGGCCATGGCGTCACCCTGGTGACCCGGCGCGGCCTGGAGCACCTGCTGCTCGACACGACGTTGGCCCCGGCGGTGACGGGCGGGCGACCACCCCGCTACGACACGCTGATCGATCTCAGCCACTCGCACCGATCCCGGTCGCTGGCGGAAGGCCTCGTGGCCGACCGCAGGATTGCGCTCCACAATCCCAAGCGCACGGGCTGGCTGAAAGCACTCCACTCCCGTCTGTTCTACACGGAACAGCTGCCCGAGGCGTCCCGACACATCGGCGGCCGGTACGAGGCGGTCGCCAGCCTCTTCGGGCTGCGCCTCGGCGAGCCACGCCTGACACTGACGGCACCTGTGACGAGAACGGAGCGGGGGGTCGCCCTTCACGTCGGAGCCGGGCAGGCCGTTCGGGTACTCCCGGTCGACATGCTCGCCGGCATCGCGGCCCGCGTCCTCGAGTGCGGCGCCGATCTCCGGTTGTTCGGGACCGAGCGGGAGATCGCCCTGGACCTGGAGCGGGTCCTGGGCCGGCCGCTCAACCACGTCAGGGCGGGCCTGCGCGAGCTGCCCGGAGAACTGGCGTGTTGCCGGATGTTCATCGGGGCCGATAGTGGACTCCTCCACCTGGCCTGTGCGCTGGGCGTGCCCTCGGTGGGCATCTTCGGTCCGAACGTGCCGGCACGATCCGCGCCGTGTTCGTCCGTCCTGTCGGTCGTCGACGCGCCGCTCGAGTGCAGGCCGTGCGACCAGAGGGCGGCCTGTCCCCGCGAACGGGCGTGTTACGGGCAGATCGATCGCGCTGCGCTGCACGCGTTGATCTCGGACACGGTCGTGCGGCACGCCGGCGCGCCGCCCGGCGCCTGAATGCGGGAACAGGGCCTGCGCCACCGGCTGTCCGGTGACGACGATCGCACCGCCCGTGACCGGCGCGGCCGTCAGCGCGGTTGCGTCCCGGGCGGCAGCGCCCCCAGTCTGACGAGATTCTCGCAGGCGATGGCAAGGCGCGGGCGCGCGTCGGCCTCTGTGGCGATGTCGAAGTTCACCGCGAAGAAGACCGGCGGGCGGCCATCTGCCTCCACCCAGCCCACGTACCAGGCGACGGGATGCTCGACGCGCAGGGTCATGCCTGTCTTGGCGCGCAGGATCCAGCCGCCGCCGCGCCTCTGGTCCGTCATCGGGCCGGGGCCCTCTGCAGGTAGTCCATCGCGTACAGGGCCGTCAGCAACTGCACCGTCGCCAGCTTCTTGATCGGCACGACGGAGTAGTGAAGCTCGGACTCGAGGCCGGCGGCCCGCCGGTCGAAATCGGCCAGGCTCGCAGCCAGCTCGTCCCGCAGGACGGGCGGGACCGACGTCCCCCCGCGCCGCGCCTGTTCCGCTTCCAAGAGCCGTACGAACTGCCCAGCCGTCAGCAGCGCGTAGAACCGCCGCAGCGTCAGGGCATCCCACTTCTCGGCGACAGTCGCCTGCCGCGCGTACTGCTCGTCCGACCGCGCGATCTTCTCCTCGGCGGCCAGCGACGCGCCCGCCGTGCGAAGCGTCTCCCGGATGGCGTCGGCGAAGGGGGACGGCGCGGTCAGGAGCGGCTCCACCCGCGTGAACCTCCTGCGCAGGTCCGCGATCCGATCCCGCTGCTCCGCGATGCTCGCGAGCGCCGCCTGCCGCCGCGTCACATCGCTCGGGCGCGTGTCTCCGATCCGCGCGTCGAAGAAGTACGGCAGTTCGCAGTTGATCGTCAGCGACTGGTACCGCGCCCGGAGGTAGTCGTCGCTCGACGCCCCGGAATTCAGCAGTTTCTCGGGCGGGGTCGGCGAGTAGCGCTCCAGGTAGTCGTACTGATCCGTGAAGTAGATCATGCGAAACATCGCCTTGCCGTCGAACTTCTTCCCCCAGGGCACTTCCGGTTCCCCGAGGTGAAGCGGCAGCCCCAGGCGCGCGATGTGGCCGTAGAGGACCGGGTACAGGTCAGGCACGTCGTGT
>CAZBIP010000501.1:0-2467 GCA_964491885.1 uncultured Vicinamibacterales bacterium | reverse complement strand
CTCGAGAACCTGATGCACCGTGCGATGGTACTGGCACGCGGGCCGCTGCTCTCGACGTCCGACTTCCCGATCCACGTGAACCAGCTGAGGCCGGAGAACCGCGACGCGCCGGCGTCGTTCGTCGAGCGCGTCTCGGAGTTCGAGCGGGCGCTCATCGTCGACGCCCTGGAGCGGGCGTCGGGCGTGCAGACGCGCGCCGCCGAGCGGCTCGGCATGAGCGAGCGCCACCTCCGCTACAAGCTGAAGAAGTACGGAATCGGGAACGCGTGAGCACGCCGCCGCCTGCTGGGATCCCAGTGCCCTGGCCGCGCCGAAGCCGAGCGTCCGCGCCTCCGGCGAAGGCGGGCGAGTCCCGAGTCCCGAGTCCCGAGTCCCGAGTACTCGACCAAACGGTCGAATCCTTCGACCGTCGGGTCGACCGACAAGGCAATCCGCGGGAAGGCTCGAAAGGTAACGACAGCTGGAATATACTGAAGATGCAAGAGTTATAGCTCCTGACCAGCGTTGGCACGAGTTGGCCTCAAGCTTGCTCTCGTGTAAGGCGTCCGGCAAACGAGGCCGGACGGGACGAACGACAACACAGCACGCCACCTTCAAGGAGAAGGGCCATGAAGCGAGCATTGATTGCGGCAGTTGGAATCCTCAGCCTCTCGGCGACCGCGGCCTTCGCGCAGGCGCCGGGCACCCCGGTCGCGGCCCAGGTTCAGGCGAAAGTCGCGGCCTCGAGCGGTCCGAACTTCATCGACGCGAACGGCGACGGCATCTGCGACAACTTCCAGTCGGGCACCCGGCAGGGGCAGGGCAACGCCATGGCCCGCAAGGGCAAGCGGCTCGGCCCGCAGGACGGCAGCGGCTTCGGCGCCGGCTCCGGCGCGGCGGTCGGCGGCGGCGGGAACGGCGCGGGTGTCTGCGACGGGACCGGACCCAAGGGCCAGGGACGCGGCCGCGGGCGCCGGTAGCGTGACCAGGAACTCTCGGGTCGGGCAGTGACCGGTGCGGACGGAAACTGGCGTGCCCGTCCGCGCCGCAGCCCGACCCGGGCCTTTGGACGCGCGCCTCACGTGACGGGCTCCCCATGAAGCACTTCGCCGTCGCCGTCGCCGTCGTCCTCGCCGCCACCAACGCGTCGGCCCAAACGTCCGGGAGCGCGTCAATCGGCGGCACGATTTCGTCGTTTCGAGACGTCGGCGCCGATGCCGAGCGCCGGAGCGACATGGACGGCGGCGCCGGCTTCGAACACCTCTTCGGCGATGGGCGCGGGCGGATTGCCTACGACCTGGATGGCGGGACGTACGCGTCGCCGGGAGACTGGTCGTATTACCTGCACACGATCGGCTTCCGGTACCGGTTCGGCGACGGTGAGCCGACCTCCAAGCGCCTCTATTTCACCGCGTCGGCTGCGCTGAGACGGAACGGCGACGCGTGGGCGGCGGCGGACTACTCGGCGTTCGGGGGCGGCCTGAACGCCGAGCTTCGCCCGCGCGCAAACGTCACGTTCCGGACGGGCTACCGGGCCGACTACCGTTCCTTCAGCGATCTCAACGCCCTCACGCAGCTCGAGCACCGCGGCTTCGCGAGCGTGCTGGCGAGCTTCGAGACGCGGACGAGCGTAATCGCGGAAGTCCAGGTCGGCGGCAAGTCCTACGACGGCGAGGTCATCTCCGAGACAGCCGTCACGACGCCCACGATGGACCCGGCGGCGCCCGGCTCTGGCTACGGGCCGGGCCGCGGCATGGGGCCGACGCTCCGCCGGACGACGGCGGTCCCATCGCAGACGCAGGACCAGAGCGGTTCGGCCGGTCTCGTGTCGGGCCTCTTCCGTGTGGCCCAGTCACTCTCGGATCGCACGGGCATCCACGCGCAGGCGATGGTGCGCACCACGTTCGGCTCGGTGCCGCCGGCGCTCATCACGACGCCCGCCGGGTTCTTCGACGACGGCATCTACGACGACCCGTTCGCGTTCGACACCTCGTCGCTGCAGGGAGGCGTGACGAGGGCCTTCGAGTCCGGTGCGGAACTCGGCGGCAGCCTGTCCTGGGCGGACCGGCGATACACGAGCACGCCGGCGGTGGATGCCGAGGGCAACACCCTGACCGGTTCGCCGCTGCGCCGTGATCGCGTCTGGCGCGGGAACGCCTGGTGGAGCACGCCGGTCCTGGCCTCCCGCACGGGCAAGGTCGAGCTGACCTTTGACCTCACGTACCGCTACATCCGCTCCCGTTCGAACGACGCGTTCTACAGTTACACGTCCCACGGCGTCGGCGCGGGGCTGTCCATCGGCTACTGAGCCCTGCGGCGCCGGCACGACATGCTCGGCCGGCTCAGGGGCGCTTCGGCGCGCCGGTGACGGGGTCGGCCGGCACGTCCCTGAAGCGCTCCGCGAAGGCCGCGAGGGCGTACGCGTCGGCGAAGTTCGACGCGAGCCCCAGCGACGCGCGCATCGTGTTCGGCGTCTTCCCCGTCGAGA
>CAZBIP010000500.1:0-2474 GCA_964491885.1 uncultured Vicinamibacterales bacterium | reverse complement strand
AAGAAGAACACGGGGAAATGCTGGCGTGAGGACACGGACACGACTTCTCGCGGTGAGCACCTTGGTTGCCCTGGCGGCTGGCGCGGCCTGTTCGAGCCAGGAGAAGGCCGACCCGGCCGCCGAGTACGCAGCGGGAATCCAGGCGGACCGGGCCGCGAAGGACGAAGCGTTCCGGCGCCAGGTGAACGAGCCGATTCCGGCGGCGCAGCAGCAGGTCTTCCTGCCGCTCAAGTACTTCCCCGTCGATCCGGCGTACGCGGTCACGGCATCCTTCGCGCCGGCGCAGACGCGCACTCCGGTCACGATGCCCACCTCCACGGGCCTGGTGCGCGACATGGAGCAGATCGGCACGCTCTCGTTCACGCTCAAGGGGCAGGCGCTGGCGCTCGGCGCGTTCGTCGAGGCCGGCGCGCCGCCGGACACGCTGTTCGTGCCCTTCACCGACCTGACGAGCGGGACCGAGACCTACCAGGCCGGGCGATACCTCGAGCTCGAACGCAACGCCACGGGCATCTACGTCATCGACTTCAACCGTGCGTTCCACCCGTACTGCTACTACAACCCGTCGTACGACTGCCCGTATCCGCCGCTCTCCAACCGCCTGCCCGTCCCGATCCGCGCCGGCGAGAAGCTCGTCCAGTCCACGATTCCCGCCGCCGGCCGCTGAGCGGTTCGCGGCACGACCTGCCGCCACAAGCCCGATCGGCCCTCCGGACCCGCACGCCGGCGCCGGGGACGGCGCCCACGCGGGTGACCGCGGCGCTTTCCATCTGCGCGCAGGCTAGTCACCGTCAGTTCTGCCGAGCACAGATGGAAACGTCGCGGGCAGGACCCGCACGCCGGCGCCGGGGACGGCGCCCACGCGGGTGACCGCGGCGCTGCTTCGGGATCCGGCTCGGCGGTAGTACCATGCGCCGTCCTCTTGCCGAGGGAGTGCCCATGTCGAAGCGCCAGCCCACGCTCAGGATCCTCGTTGTCGCCCTCTGCCTCGTCTTCGCAGCCGCGTCGCTGCTCGCGCAGCCGCCTGCGAAGCGCCCGATCTCCTACGACGCCTACGACGGCTGGAAGTCAATCCAGGGAACGAAGGTGTCGCAGGACGGCGCATGGCTCGTGTACACCCTCGCGCCCCAGGACGGCGATGGCGAACTGGTGGTCAGGAACCTGAAGACCGGCACGGAGCTGCGCTACGCCAGGGGCCGCGACGCGGTCATTACGCCAGACGGGAGCTTCGTCGTCTACGCGATCGCGCCCGCGAAGGCCGACGCGGACAAGGCGAAGAAGGAGAAGAAGAAGCCGGAAGATCAGCCGAAGAGCGGCCTCGGCATCCTGACTCTCGCTTCGGGGCAGGTCTTCACCGCCGACCGCGTCAAGAGCTTCAAACTGGCGGAGGAGTCGGGCGCGCTCGTCGCCTACCTGCTCGAGCCGCCCGAGAAGAAGGCCGGCGAGAAGGGCGACGCGGACGCGAAGCCCGCGCCGCCGGCCGGCGGCAAGCCGCGCGAGAAGAAGAAGGACCCCGGCACGGACCTCGTGATCCGCGACCTCGCCTCCGGTGCACAGACGACCGTCGCCGAGGTCGTCGAGTACGTCTGGGCCAGGGACGGCAGCTGGCTCGCTTACGCCACGTCGTCTGCCGAGAAGACGCCGGAGAAGGACGGCGCGTTCGTGCGCCGCTCTTCTGACGGACTCACGAAGACGCTTGCGTCCGGCCTCGGTCACTACAAGAGCCTCGTCTTCGACGAGAAGGGCACGCAGGCGGCGTTCGTTTCCGACCGCGACACCTACAAGGACAACCCGGCGGCCTTCAAGCTGTATCGCTGGACGGCGCCGGCCGACGCGGCCGTCGAACTGGCGTCGGGATCGTCGGCGGGCATGCCCCAGGGCATGGCCGTCAGCGAGCACGGCCGCCTCGAGTTCTCGAAGGACGGCTCGCGTCTCTTCTTCGGATACGCGAAACCCCCTCAGGCGGAGCCCGCGGAGGACGCGCCCGAGCCGATCAAGGTGGATATCTGGGGCTGGAAGGATCCGCTCCTGCAGCCCATGCAGAAGGTGCGCGCCGAGGACGAGCGGAAGCGCAGCTACCGCGCGGTGATTCACCTGGCGGAGAAGCGCCTCGTCCCGCTCGCGTCCGAGGACATGCCGGATCTCACGCTCATCGAGCAGGGGGACGTCGGCCTGGGCTCGTCCGACGTTCCTTACCGCCAGCTGGCATCCTGGGACGGAGACTACCGCGACTACTTCGCTGTGAACCTGCGCGACGGCTCGCGCAAGAGGCTCCTCGAGAAGTCGCGCTTTGCAGCGTCGCTCTCGCCGGGCGGCACGCACGTGCTGGCCTTCAGCGCTGACGACAGCCAGTGGTACTCGGTGCGGGTGTCCGACGGAGCCAGGACGAACCTGACCGGCACGCTCGGCGTCAGGTTCGATGATGAATCGCACGACACGCCCGAGCCGCCACGGGCGTACGGGTCGGCCGGCTG
>CAZBIP010000499.1:0-2479 GCA_964491885.1 uncultured Vicinamibacterales bacterium | reverse complement strand
GGCTGGCCCTCGCAGGGCAGGACGCACTTGATCATGGACAACCTGATCGCGGCGGGCAGGGCCAAGCCCTTCATCATCGTGATGGACAACGGCACGTGGGCGATGCCCGGGCAGGCGCGTCCGGCCGCCCCTCCCCCGGGGGCGAAGCCCGGGCAGCGGCCGGCGAACTGGCCGCCGCCGGGGTGGGCCGACAGGTTCAAGAACACGCTGGTGCAGGACATCATCCCGATGATTGACGCCACGTTCCGCACGGTGCCCGATCCGGCGCATCGCGCGATGGCCGGCCTGTCGATGGGGGGCATGCAGACGAACGCCATCGCGATGGAGAACACGGACGTGTTCGGGTGGGTCGGTATCTTCAGCGGCGGGACGGTGGGCGACCCGGCCACGGCGCACAACGGGGTGATGGCGAACGCCGCGGAGTTCAACAAGAAGGTGAAGCTGATCTTCCAGAGCTGCGGGTCGAAGGAACGCCCCGAGGGCATCAAGGCCAGCTACGAGCAGCTGAAGGCCGCGGGTATCAACACGGCGATGTACATATCAGAGGGAACGGCGCACGAGTGGCAGACGTGGCGGCGCAGCCTCCACGCGTTCGCGCAGCTGCTGTTCAAGAACTAGCAGCGCTAAACCCTATGTTTGACTCAGCTTAAAAACCTGGATAACATACAACTTAATAACCTGGATAACGTCCCGCGCGGACCCCGGTGGAGCAATTGGCGACATGGCGTCACCGCAAGAGAGACTGGCGGACGCTCTCGAGGACCTTCACGAACTCCAGAGCCGGGGCGTCGTCGCGATCCGGTCGCGGGACCTGAGACGCACCCGGCGCGAGCGGTTGCTCTCCGGCGGCTTCCTCAAGAAGGTCGTCAAGGGCTGGTACATTCCCTCGTGCCCCGAAGATGCCCCAGGCGACAGCACGGCCTGGTACGCGTCGTTCTGGGCTTTCTGCGCAGGCTATCTCACTGCGCGCTTCGGCGACGAGTGGTGCCTCTCGCCCGAGCAATCGCTGGCCCTGCAGAGCGGCAATCGCACGGTGCCGGCACAGTTGCTCGTGCGCGCGCCGAAAGGCGGCAACAAGCCGACTCCGCTACCGCACGGCACGTCGCTCTTCGACGCACGCTACCCGATGCCGCCGGAGGGCGAAGTCGTCGTGCGGGAAGGCCTGCGCCTGTTCTCGGTGCCGGCGGCGCTCGCCACGGTGTCGCAGCGGCATTTCCGGGTCGCGACCACAGACGTGCGCGCCGCCATGGCGACGGTGAAGGACGCCTCGGACGTCCTCGCTGTTCTGCTGGCGGGCGGCCACAGCACCATCGCCGGACGGCTCGCGGGCGCATTCCGCCATGCCGGCAACCCCAGCATTGGAGAGGAAATCGTCAGGACCATGGAGGCGGCCGGCTACGACGTGCGGGAGACGGACCCGTTCGAGGACAGGCCCGCGGTCACCGTCGCCGGACGCGAGGTGTCGCCGTATGTGAACCGGATGCGCTTGATGTGGGAGGCGATGCGAGGGCCCGTACTGGATGTCTTCCCGGACGCGCCCGGAGCTCCAGCGGATCGGGCTGCGCACATGAGGGCGGTCGAGGACGCGTCTGTCAGCGACGCTTACCACTCGCTCTCGATCGAGGGGTACCGGGTCAGCCCGGCGCTGATCGAGCGTGTGCGCAACGGCGCGTGGGACGCCCGTGGAAATTCGGATGACCGTGAGAACCGCGACGCGCTCGCCGCCCGCGGCTACTTCGACGCCTTCATCGCCGTGAAGGCCAGTCTCGAGAAAGTCCTGCGCGGCGACAACCCCGGCGATGTCGCGCGTGACGATCACGCCCGCTGGTATCGCCAGCTCTTCGGGCCGAGCGTCACCGCCGGGATCATCAGCGCCGTCGATCTCGCCGGCTACCGGACCGCGCCGGTCTTCATCCGGCGCTCCAGGCACGTGCCGCCGCCGCGCGAGGCGGTGCGCGACTGCATGCCGGCGCTCTTCGAACTGCTGCGGGCCGAGCCCGAGCCGGCGGTGCGCGCCGTGCTCGGGCACTTCGTGTTCGTCTACGTCCACCCCTACATGGACGGCAACGGCCGCATGGGCCGCTTCCTCATGAACGTGATGCTGACCTCGGGCGGCTACCCGTGGACGATCATCCCGGTGGACCGGCGCGTCGATTACCTGGCGTCGCTGGAGGCGGCAAGCGTCGGACAGGACATACGGCCCTTCGCGACGTTCGTCGGCGGCCTGGTGGCATCAGGCCTGCGAGGCGTACCCGCGCCGCCCGTGCCGGGCGATCGCGGATGATCGAACCGCGGCTGAGGAGTTGGAGCGGTCACTGAGGCAGTTGGGCGCGCCTGCGGCGACTCGAGGGGAGTAACGGCGACGATTGCGATCCCGAACGCCAACCGGGCCTGGGAGGACGTTGCCCTCCCAGGCCCGGCGGCGATGACGGCGGGCTACACGCCGGCGCGGCGCTCTCTACCGCAACGTCGTGGCGGC
>CAZBIP010000498.1:0-2486 GCA_964491885.1 uncultured Vicinamibacterales bacterium | reverse complement strand
GCCACAGCAGGCGCTCCGCCAGTTCCAGCGCGTCGACGGGCCAGAACGCGCGCGGGCGGGGGTGCCGGACGGCCGGCAGCCCGGCCAGCGGCCGGCACGTCAGAATCATCCGCCGCCACGCGGGCGGGATCGCGTCCCGGCCGTGCACCGACCCGAGCAGCGCCCCGGCGATGGCCGCATTCGTGTCGGTGTCGCCGCCGGACATCACCGTCCTCACGACGCCCTCTTCGACGCTCTGGGCGTGCAGCAACTGGTGGAAGGCGTTCTGCAGGGCGACGAGCACCCAGCCCTGGCGAGTCATGAAACTGGCGGGCGGCGCCGTCGCCGCCGCGCTGAGGGCGCTCCGCACCTCCTCGCAGCACCGCAACTCCCCCGCCCGCTTCATGGCGTACGCGTAGACGTGGGCTGGCCGCTCTCCGGTCCGGATGGCGTGGGCCGCGGCGACGGCGAACACCGCAACCGAGTCGCGGCACACGCGGTGCGGGTGCGTCAGGCCCGAGTCCGTCCGAGCGAAGTCGGCCAGGCGCTCGGGCGCCAGCGCGTGCCCCCACACCGCCAGCGGGCAGCAGCGCATCAGCGACCCGTTGGCCTGGCTTTCGCGCGAGGCGGCCTGCGCCGCGGCCTCCGCGGTCTGTCCGCGTTCGGCGTCCCGCGGGCCGATCGCGGCAAGCGCCTTGGCGGTCGTGCCGCCGCAGTCGAACGGGTGGGAGTGATACCAGTGGTGGTAGGCCCGCGCCGCGGCCTCGGCGTCGTAGCGCCGTTCCTTCACGATGGACCGTGCCAGCATCAGCGCGAGTTCGCTGTCGTCGGTCGGCTGCCCAGCAAGGGTGTCCCAGGTTCCGCCATCGGCCAGCGACCGCAGTCCGGCGGGGTACCGGCGGGCGATCTCCACTGGAGTCTTGAACTCGACGAGCCCGCCGAGGGCGTCACCGGCGAACTGCCCGAGCAGGCAGCCCTGCGCGCGCGAGAGCAGGCCCGCGTCCGACACCGTCAGGCCCCGCTCCGGCACCGCCAGGTCGTACGGTTCGGCGGTCGGGCGCGGCGCCGCGAGAACGGTCCTCCACTCGCGCGCCGCCAGGTCGCGCACGAGAGCCGGCGCTCCTCCGAAGCAGTTCGTCGTCCCGCTCGCGCCGCCCGGCGTGTAGGAGACCTCCCGGCCGTCCTGATCGACGAACTCCCCTCCCGAGCCGCGGACGAGCGCGTGCCCGCCCGCGTAGTCCCACGCGCCAGGCCCGTTCAGCGACACGGCGGCGTGACCGTCCCCGGCCGCGGCGAGGGCGAGCCGGTAGGCAATGCTCGGCACCGCCCAGGCGCGGGCGGGCTGGATGAGCTCGAGGTTCGGGCGCGGCTTCCGGTTCATCCCCACCGACAGCAACACCGCGTCGTAGCGCCCGAGGGCCGTCGGCCACTGCGGCGCCTCCACCGTCTGCCCGTTTCGCCGCATCGGACCGCAGCCCTCCGCCCAGGCGAACAGGTCGCCCCGGTCGTCCGGAGCGGCGAAGGCATAGACGACGCCGAGCACGGGCAGGCCGTGTCGCAGGAGGCCGATCGAGACGGCGCTGCCGCGGTGACCTCTCAGGTAGTCGCGGGTGCCGTCGTTGGGATCCACGAGCCAGAGGTGGGGCTCGCCGGCGGCGCCAGGCTCGGAGCCGGTCTCTTCGCCGACGTAGCCCCAGCCCGGGAATGCCGCCGTCAGCGCGGCGCGGATGACGTGCTCGGCCTCGGTGTCGGCGTCGGCGTGCGCACCTTCGCCGCGCGGGCCGCCGGAGCGGTGGAAGTCGTCCCGAAGGACGGCGCCGGCCTTGAGCGCCGCGTCGATCGCGATCTCGAGCGGCCGCTGGTAGTCGTTGGGCACGGTGCCTCCCGTGCGAATCAAACGGTGGACGCCGACGCGATCGCGGGGCGAGCCGGATTCTACTCCCGGCATCGGGACCTGTCGAGCGACGCCCGCCGGGATAGAATGCCGGCTATGGAGCCCGCATCGAATGCCTGACGACACTCCGCGCCCTGAAGCCATCGTGCGCCCCGTCGTGCCCGCCCTCGACGCGATTCTCGGCCAGCCCATCCGCGTCCTGGACGACGGGTTCGTGCGCGTCGTGGACTACATGGGAGACGACACGGCCGTCGTCCAGGCGGCGCGGACATCGTACGGCGCGGGTACGAAGCGCCGCCACGAGGATCGCGGCCTCATCCGTTACCTGATGCGCCACGCGCACACGACCCCGTTCGAGATGTGCGAGCTCAAGCTGCACGTGCGCGTGCCGATGGACGTGTGGCGCCAGTGGATCCGCCACCGCACGGCCAGCGTGAACGAGTACTCGACGCGCTACTCCGTCGCGATCGACGCGGCGCAGCGCACGGCGCCGGACGCGTGGCGGCTGCAATCGTCGGCGAACCGCCAGGGGAGCGCCGGCCTGCTGCCCGCCGGACAAGGCGCGTCGCTGTCGGAAGAGGAAGCCCGGCTGCAGCATGCCGCGCGCGCCGCC
>CAZBIP010000497.1:0-2486 GCA_964491885.1 uncultured Vicinamibacterales bacterium | reverse complement strand
CGGGCTGGTGCAGGATTCTCAGGTCCAGCTGGTTCGGCCACCAGTCGCGGTTCGACGTGCCTTTGGGCATGCCGCCCGAAAACGGGTTCTTGCTTTCGCCTTCCATGGTGTCTACTCCTCGGTTCGCAGTGAGGTTGGAGTCGAATCCTAGATTACCTCAAGTACCTGACTGTTTCTCCCGCCTGTCGGGCGATTTCGCGCGACCAGACCGCAGTATCGACACTGGCCGCCGCTCCGCTGTATCGTGGGCGCCGCACACACCCGGAACGTGAGCAGGACGAGCATGGCCCAGCCTTCCCGCGAGTTCCAGATCTTCGCCAAGCCGGCCGGGGCCGCCTGCAACCTCGATTGCCGCTACTGCTACTACCTGGAGAAAGCGCAGCTCTATCCCGAGACCAGGCACTTCCGGATGGCCGACGATCTGCTGGAGCGCTACATCGCCCAGCACGTCGCCATGGCGCCGGGGGACGAGATCCTGTTCTCGTGGCACGGCGGTGAACCGACGGTTCTCGGCCTGGATTACTTCCGGCGAATCGCGGAGCTCCAGCGCGCCCATTGCCCGGCGGGCAAGCACGTCGTCAACAGCATCCAGACCAACGGCGTGCTCCTGACCGAGGAGTGGTGCCGATTCTTCGCCGCGGAGCATTTCGGCGTCGGCCTGAGCCTGGACGGCCCACAGGCCCTGCACGACGCCTATCGCGTCACGAAGGACCAGCGGGGCTCGCATCGGCAGGTGATGCAGGGCTACCGCCTGCTGCGCAGGCACAAGGTCCCGGTGGACCTGCTCTGCGTCGTTCACGCGCAGAACGCGCAGCACCCGCTCGAGGTCTATCGCTTTTTCAGCGAGATCGGCGCCCAGTACATCAGTTTCATCCCCCTGGTGGAGCCAGCGCCGGGCGCGCCGGGAGGCGTCAGCGAACGCTCGGTGCCGGCCGAGGCGTTCGGCGGGTTCCTGTGCGCGGTCTTCGACGAGTGGGTCCGGCACGACATCGGGCGCATCATCGTCCAGATCTTCGAAGAGGCGGCGCGGCCGGCTTTTCGGCTGGATCATTCGCTGTGCATCTTCCGTCCCACCTGCGGCGACGTCCCGGTGGTCGAGCACAACGGCGACGTCTATCAGTGCGATCATTACGTGACGCCCGAACACAGGCTAGGTAACGTCCGCGACACGCCGCTGGCCGTGCTGTTCGACAGCCCGGCGCAGGAAGCCTTCGGGCGGGCCAAGCAGGACACTCTGCCGCGGTACTGCCAGGCGTGCGAGGTGCGCGCGATGTGCCACGGGGGCTGCCAGAAAGACCGCATCATCCAGACACCAGACGGCGAGCCAGGCCTGAACTACCTGTGCGCCGGCTACCGGCGTTTCTTCAGGCACTGCCGTCCCTGCACCGAACGCATGGCGGCGCTGCTGTGGGCGGGCCAGGAGCCGGCGTTTCTGATGGAACAACTTCGGGACGAAGCGGCTGCGGCGCATCCGAACGTCGGCCGCAACGATCCCTGTCCCTGCGGGAGCGGGCGCAAGTACAAAGCGTGCTGCCTCAGGGCGTGATCCGGCCGGGGTTCATGTGCGGGTCGTTCGAAAGGAGAAGGAGCCATGAATCGACGGGAGTTCATCGCAGGAGCCACCTCCGGGGTGGCGGGCGCCGTGGCCATGGGGGCCGTCGGGAGGGCGCAAGCGCCGCCGGCCGCTCCCGCGCAGGCGCCGCCCGCGGCGGCGACGCCACCCGCGCCGCCCGGCCGCGTCGTCTACAGCGCGTTGTCGGGAGAGACCGTGCAGATGCGCGGGCACCAGGGCGACATGATCGATGCCTACGTGGCGAGGCCGACTGGGTCGGGCCCGTACCCGGGCGTCGTCGTTGTGCACCACATGCCCGGGTGGGACGAGCCGACCATCGAGATCACGCGCCGGTTCGCGCAGCACGGATACGTCGCCATCTGTCCGAACCTGCACTTCCGTGAAGGCCGGGCGACGCCCGAGGGCAATGCCGCGAGCGTGCGGCAGGGCGGCGGCATGCCGGACGACCGGACGATGGGGGACATCGACGGCGCGATCCGGCACCTGCGGGCGATGGGGGTGCTCAACGGCAAGGTGGGCATCATCGGCTACTGTTCAGGCGGCCGCCAGGTGTATCTGGCGGCGTGCACGCTCAAGGGCATCGACGCGGCCGTGCCGTGCTATCCGGGCGGCGTGGGCGCGGGGAGCGCGGGGCTGACGCCGCGGCAGCCCGTGGATCCCCTCGACTTCACCAAGGACCTGACCTGTCCCTTGCTCGGGATCTTCGGCAAGGACGACAGGCGCCCCTCTCAGGAACACGTCGCCAGAATCGAGGCTGAGCTGAAGAAGTACGGCAAGACGTACGAGTTGGTGTCGTACGACGGGGCCGGGCACTCCATCTTCGCGACCGACCGCGCGGACTACCGCCCGCTGGTGGCGACCGAAGGCTGGAAGAAGATCTTCGCCTGGTACGGGAAGTACCTCGCGTGAGCGC
>CAZBIP010000496.1:0-2488 GCA_964491885.1 uncultured Vicinamibacterales bacterium | reverse complement strand
ACAATCTCAACGTTCACGGGCCCCGGGGATCCGTCCGGCCATTCGAAGCACACGCGCCACTGATCGTTGATGCGGATGCTGTACTGGCCTTTGCGGCTGCCCTTCAGCGCCTCGAGCCGGTTGCCCGGCCGACGAAGGTCAGCGAGAGCGGTGGCGGAATCGAGCTGCGCCAGTTTGATCTCAGCCGATCGTTCGAAGCCAGAGAAGGCTTTGACCCGTCTCTCGCGGACAAAGTCCTTCGTCCGCTTGCCCCGGTAGCTGACGATCATCCATGAAATGGTCGCACGGATGTATGCGTTACGTCAAGCATATCGATCGGGGCGTGCTTGAGGACACAAGGGGAGGAACTCCCGCCGGCGCACTGCGGTTCTCGCGTCGGCGTGCGAGCCGGCGCGGAGCGGGCGCTGAGCAGGCCGGCTCAGAAGGTGCGCCGGTCCTTGATCACCAGCGTGTCCCCCGAGTCGTCCACGTTCCAGATCTGCGGCTTGCGCGGGCCGTTGCCCTCGGCGTGATGGACGATGAAGAGCAGCGTCCCGTCGAACGTCCGGAAGAGCATGCCGTGGCCGGAGTTGTCGCCCATGAGCGCGGTCTTCTCCTGGATCCACGGCCCCTTGAGGCTGCCTGAGGCGGAGTAGGCGACGCCCTGCGCGTACCGGTGCTCACCCCAGCTCGACCACAGCATCCCCAGCCTGCCGGTCTGCGTCCTGAACACCTGCGGCCCGTCGGTCACCCATCCCGGCATCTTCATGCCGAATGTCGCTTCGCCGATGCTGTTCATCTCCTTCGACCAGGCGGCTTCGCTGGCGCGGAAGATCGTCGTCGGCTCGGCGGTGCGGCGCGTGAGGTCCTTCGAGAGCGGCATGTAGTCCATGGTGCCGTCGATGAGCTGCGTCCACTCGTGCACGAACACCATGTAGGTCGTGCCGTCCTCCTGGTAGAGGGTGCCGTCGATGATGTCCCAGTCGCCGGGGCCGAGGCAGAACTCGAACTCGGGCACCAGCGGCTTGAACGGGCCGTCGGGGGTGTCGGCGACCAGCAACTGGGTCTGGTTCGTCGGCACGTTGTAGCGGCGCGGGATGTTCTCGATGAGGTGGTTGTGGTCGTTCCAGGTGCCCGCGAGGTAGTACTTGCCGCCGATGTGGTGGATTTCGGCCGCGGCCACGAAGCGCCCGTCCATCCACGTCCCCTTCAGGTCGATGACGGAGTACGGCCCCGTCCACATCTTCAGGTCGGGGCTCTTGTAGAGGCGCCCGCCGCTGCCGATGAGGTAGTAGGTCCGCGTCTTCTCGTCGGCGAAGATGAAGGGATCGCTCATCGAGAGATCGTCGAGCGGCACCGTGCCGAACTTCGGTTCGGGGCGCCGCGGCGGGACGGGCGGCTTCTGCCCGCCTCGGCCCGGGACGAGGATGGGGCCGCCGAAGTTCCGCTGTCCGGGGTCGGCCGGCGGCGCCTGTTCGCCGCGAACCGCGGGGGTCTTGACTCTGGTGTGCGATTGCGCCGCGACAGGCTCGACTCGAACGGCGATGAGCGTCGCGGCGAGACAGACCAACGCGAGGCAGGATGACGTTCTCACAGTCCCTCCGTTCATGCGCAGCGGAAGCCGGTGCCGAGCCTTCAGCGCGTCCCCACCGCGCGCGCCCCGGTGCGATATCGCTGCGCCCCGGCCGCGCGAGCCTCCCCGACGCTGGAACGCGCGTGGAGAAAGCGTTTACAGCAGATGTCAGCACCGACCGTGAACTTGAAGCTTCCCACGAAGAACGCGTGGGCGTAAGCGTTTACAGGGCGTAGTATACTGCCGGCGCTGGCGTCGTCAAGGCGCGCAAAGGGCGGCGCACCCGCCACGTGAACGGAGACCCCATGAAGACGAGACTCATCACGACGCTGATGTGCGCCCTGGCACTCACGCTGGCGGGCGCGGCGGTCATGACCGCCAGGCAGGCCGGACCGGCGCCAGCCTCGGCTCCGCCCAGGCCGGACGGCCCCTGCGACATCTACGCCGCCGCCGGCGCGCCGTGCGCGGCGGCCCACAGCACCACGCGCGCGTTGTACGCCTCCTACAACGGCCCGCTCTACCAGGTGCTTCGCCAGTCGGACGCCAAGACCCTCGACATCGGCGTGGTGCAGCCCGCGGCGTCGCCGGTGCCCGATGCCGGCGGGTACGCCAATGCGGCCGCGCAGGACGCGTTCTGCGCCAACACGTATTGCTGGATCAGCGTCATCTACGACCAGTCGCCCGGGAAGAACCACCTGATCCAGGCGCCGCGCGGCGGATTCAGCGGCCCGGCCATGGGCGGGTTCAACAACCTGCCGCTCGCCGACATGGCGCCCGTCACGCTGATGGGCCACAAGGTGTACGGCGTCTTCATCGCGCCGGGCATGGGCCTGCGCCAGAACGACACGAGGGGGACGGCCGTCGACGACCAGGCGCAGGGCCAGTACTGGGTCATCAGCGGCCGCCACTACAACTCCGGCTGCTGCTTCGACTACG
>CAZBIP010000495.1:0-2489 GCA_964491885.1 uncultured Vicinamibacterales bacterium | reverse complement strand
CATCTTGAACTGGAATGATCTCGGGGTGGGTAGATAGAAGTCAGGAGTCAGGAGTCAGGAGTCAGAATTCAGAATTCAGAATACGGAACGCCGCGATCGTGATGGAGGCCGGGGCTTCAGCCCCGGCGAGAGGCAGCGGTGGTGATGGAGGTCGGGGCTTCAGCCCCGGCGAGACGGAATTCAGTAGACGGAAGACAGAAGTCGGAATTCAGAATTCGTGTCGGGCTGCGCGAGCGTGATGCGGCGGACGCGAGGGAGCGTGGCGCCGGCAACGCGCGGTGTGACGCGTATCGTCACTCGGTTGAGGCCGGTGGTCCACGCCGAGGCCGGCGCGGCCCATCTGATCGTCGTCCACGCCGACGAATACGGCTGATTGCCCAGGCTCGCTCCGTTCAGCAGGAGTTCGGCCGAGCCTTCGGCGGTGGCGCCGCCGATTCGGATGCCCATATCGAGCGTCTGAACGCCGGCGAGCGGCAGGAGAAGCTCGGCTTCAAGAGCCGAAAGCGCGCGTTCGTGCCCAAAAGGCATGGCTTCGGCCCGGCCCCAACCCCGGCCGAAGTGTTCCTCGCCGCCGGGCCCCAGATAGACGTCTGCGCCTGGCCATCCGCCCGGGATGTCGAGCATGGCAAGGGGCAGCGCGCAGAGAGTGGCTCGCGGCCCCGCAGGCGCATCCACGAGGCCTCGCGCCACCGCAAGTGTCGGCTCGCCGCCGAGCAGCAGGCGGAACGCGCTGAAGGCGCCCTCGTCCTGAACGCTCACGTGAACGCGCGTCACGACGGGCGCTCCCATGAGCGCAGCGACGAGCGCCGGCTCTCCCGTGACGCCGTCGTCTCGCAGGCGGGCGGCCAGCTCCGCCGAACCTTCGGGTCCCCTCGCGAACCACTCCACGGAAAGCTCAGGGACCCCGGTCCCATACACGTCGTCAATCTTGACCGGCAGTGCATTCCCGGACGCCAAATACACGTCGAGTCCGGCCGTGGCAGGCTCGCGGTTGTCGAGGTAGCCGAGCAGGACGTGCGCGCCGGTCTGCTTCAGCGGCACCCACGCGCCGCTCCCCACCTGGGTGCACGAATCGGGCGGAATCGCGTCAGCCACCTCGAACAACGGGCGCTCTCTCATGGGCACGGGCACGCGCATGCCCCGTTCCGGCAACACCGCGTGCGCCCATTCCACCCGCCGCCCCAGTTCGACGACGGCCAGGCCTCGCGGGGACTCGATCGCCGGTTCGCCGTCGATGGAAATGACCGCACGACCGCTCTCCGCCGCTGCGGAGATGCCTGCCGGCGCGGCCACGCCGCTCCTGCCGAGCGGTTGGCCCGCGGCAATCGCGATCTGGTTCGCGCCGCCGTCCTTCACGCTCGAAACAATGCCTGAGCCAAGGATGGCGACGATGGCGGAGCGGCCGCGCGGCACGCGGTCTCCCGCAAGTCCGAGCGAATCGAGCGGCGGCCACGGGTCAGCGTCGCCTGCGAGAATCACGATCCGGCCCCGCGGGAGCGCGCGGAGCCGCTCGTCCAGGGTGAGCCCGAAGAGCTCCACCGGTTTCATCAGGAACCGGTGGGCGAGTTGGCGCCGCCCCTGCTCGAAGGCGAACACCGGCACGCCCTTCTCCTTCAGGGCGGCAACCGCGTCGGCCGAGGGAGGGACGCGCGTGAAGACCCCAGCCCGGCCGGTCACGAGCTTCTGGTACTCGACCATGTGGTCGATCGTGTAGGCCTCGCTGACGATGGCCGCGTCTGGCGGCGCGTAGTCGAAGAGGAGCCGCATGTAGTCGGTGTCGTAGCTGTCGTTGCGGTGATCGTTCGCGGTGAAGTTGCCGGCCGCGAGGATCACGGCGATCGTGCCGGCTGCAGCCACGGCCGCGGCTGTGGCCAACCGGGCTGGCACCCGTGACGCCAGCCATTCCCGCACGCCTTCGATCCCGCAGGCCGCGAGCACCCAGACCAGCGCGACGGCCGGGAGTCCAATCGCGCCGACGGGGATGCCTCCGAGCAGCGCGAGCATGAGGACGAGCCCGGCGAGGGCTCCGGCGATCAAGCCGCCAGCGGTCCGACGCCGGCGGATCAGCAGGAACGCGCCGGCCGCCGCAAGAAGCGAGGCCGCCCATCCCGTTTCCGCGCGGATGGCCCTCAGCGCGCCGGGGATTCGTGTGGAAACGACGACACGCGCGGGCTCGCTGAAGGCCAGCGACTCGAACTGCTTCGCCCGCATGACGTCGGCGAGCTCGCGCACGCTCCTGGCGCGCGCCTCGAGGTACTCGGCCTCCTGGGCGGTGCGGATCCAGACGTAGCCGTACTGGGCGATGCCCGCCGCGACGAGGAGCGCGCAGACGGCGAGCACGCGCAGGGGCGGGCGCCCGTGGAACCGCGACAGGACGAAGAACACCAGCGCCGGAATGGCGCCGACGAAGATGAGGTGCGCGCCGAAGGCGAGGCCGGCGGCGGCCACCGCGGCGAAGAGCCACGCGTTGCGCCGCCGTTCGTCCCAGA
>CAZBIP010000494.1:0-2498 GCA_964491885.1 uncultured Vicinamibacterales bacterium | reverse complement strand
ACGAGCGAGGGCAACGAGGTGGCGTGGCGGGGCTACGCGGCGGTGGCCGCCGCGAAGTCCGCGCTCGAGTCGGTGTCGCGCGCCATCGCCGTGGAGTTCGGCCCGCACGGCATCCGCTCGAACATCCTCCAGCCGGGCGTCACGGACACGCCCGCGCTGCGCATCATCCCTGGCAGTGAGCGGATGAAGGCCGGCGCCCTTCTCCGCAACCCCCTCGGGCGGCTGACCACGCCCGAGGACGTGGCCAACGCGGTGTACCTGCTGAGCCTGGACGAGGCCGACTGGATCAACGGCGCGATCATCCGCGTGGACGGGGGGGAGCGCGTTGCATAGGGGCGACACGACGGTCGGCGACGTGTTCATCCACGGCGTGGGGCACTTCCATCCCGAGAACCGGATCGACAACGCCTTTCTGGCCTCGCTGGACATCGGGACCGACGATGCGTGGATCATGGAGCGGGTGGGCATCCGCTCGCGGCGCACGGTCCTGCCGCTGGAGTACATCAGGGCGACGAAGAACGCCCTGCCGCTGCTGGCGGCCGAGGCCTCGGTGTACACGAACGCCCAGACCGGGGCGGCAGCCGCCCGGATGGCGCTCGCGCGCGCCGGGCTGGCGCCGTCGGACATCGGGCTGGTGATCGCGGGGGGCTGTTCCCCTCAGTACTCGATCCCGGCCGAGGCCTGTCAGATTGCCGCCGAACTCGGCATCCACGCCACGGCCTACGACGTCAACTCGGCCTGTTCGAGTTTCGCCGTGCAGGTGCACCACCTGCAGCAGATGCGGCCCGACGCGCTGCCCGACTACGTCCTCGTGGTCAACGTCGAGAACACGACCCGGACCGTCGACTACCGCGACCGCCGATCCGCCGTGCTGTGGGGCGACGGCAGCGCGGCCGCCGTGCTCTCGACGCGCGTGCCGGCGCCCGTGCGCGTCAAACGCAGCGTCGTGCATTCGGATCCGGCCGGCTGGGACAAGGTCGTGATCCCGGCGGGCGGACACTTCGCGCAGGACGGACGGGCGGTCCAGGGTTTCGCCATCCGCAAGTCGGTCGCGACCATCGCTTCGCTGGCGTCGCACCTCGATCGCGATCGCTCCGAGCTCGTGTTCATCGGCCACCAGGCCAACCTCATGATGCTCGACGCGGTGCGCGAGCGGGCGGAGATCGCCCCGGACCGCCACCTGCACAACGTCGAGGATTTCGGCAATTGCGGCGCCGCCGGCGCCCCGGGCGTGCTGTCGCAACGATGGGACGACCTGCCGGCGGCCTGCGAGATCGCCCTCGTCGTCGTCGGCTCGGGGTTGACCTGGGCCGGCCTGCTCATCGACGTGCGGAGGCCCTCGTGACTTACGCCGAGTTCCAGCAGCGATCGTCGTTCTCCAAAGAGGAACTGCTCGCGTGCGCCTTTGGCACGCTCGTCAGCGATCCGCCCGCCGAGGGGTTTCCGACGCTGCCCGGCCCGCCGATGCTCATGGTGGACCGCGTGGTGGAGATCAGCCACCGGGGGCCGCAGGGGCGCATCGTCGCGGAATATGACGTGGCCGTCGATGCCTGGTTCTTCCAATGCCACTTCCGGGGCGACCCGGTGCAGCCCGGATGCCTCGGCGTGGACGCCATCTGGCAGCTGATCGGCTTCTACGGCGGCGTGCGGGGCGCGAGGGGCGGCGGCCGCGCGCTCGGCGCGAAGGAGATCGAGTTCTCCGGCCAGATCCGCCCTTACAACGCGATCGTCCGCTACGAGATCGACATCCGCCGCTACACGGAGCTCGCCGGCGCCGGGGCCGCGATCGCCATCGGCACCGGGACGGTGCTCGTGGACGGCGAGCCGATCTACGTCGTGAAGGACGCGAAGGTCGGCATCTTCAAGGACATCCGCTACACGGACTACCCCCTGCGATCGGCCAATTCGGTCGGCGGGCAGTTGAAGCGGTAGGGTGCCATCCGCCCCCCGTGCGACGAGGAGTTGACGATGCCTGGTGAACGGCTGAGCCCGGCGCGGATCCTGGACCTGCTGCCCCAGCAGCGCCCCTTCCGTTTCGTGGACGAAATCCTCGAGGTGGACGAGCAGCGCATCAGCGGCCGCTACACGTTCCGCCCCGACGAGTTCTTCTACGCGGGCCACTTCCCCGGCCGGCCGATCACGCCCGGCGTGATCCTGCTCGAGTCGATGTGCCAGGTGGGCGTCGTGGCGCTCGGGATCTACCTGTTCGCGCTGGACCATTCCGCCGAGGAGGCCCCCGCCTGGACGACGCTGTTCGTCGAGGCGGAGACCGAGTTCATGCGATCCGTGCTGCCCGGCGAGACCGTGACGATCCGCGGCGAGCGGCTGCTGTGGCGGCGGCACAAGCTGCGGGCGCGGATCGGGATGTTCGGAGCCGACGGCGTGCTGGTGGCGCAGACGACGGCCTCAGGGGTGGGAGTGAAGCATGGCTGAGCGGGTGGTCGTGACGGGCATGGGGATCGTCGCCGCGAACGGGCACGGACTGGACGCGTTCGAGC
>CAZBIP010000493.1:0-2509 GCA_964491885.1 uncultured Vicinamibacterales bacterium | reverse complement strand
CCTCCAAGCTGACCGAGGCGCTGATCGCTGAACTCATGAGGTGACGCCGAGCCGCGGCGCTCGAAACCCTGGTGCGGGGCACCGCCGCCCGGTGCGCCCTCCTCCTGGTCGTGGTAACCTTTGCCCGCCCACGGAGGTTCGCGTGACTTCGTCCCCGGTTCCGGGCATCACCGGCCTGCTGGCCGCATGGAGCGAAGGCGACCGGGCTGCCCTCGACCGACTGTTTCCCGTCGTCTACGCCGAGCTCCACAGGCTCGCCCACGCCCAGATTCGTCACGAAAGTCCGGGCCACATCCTCCAGACGACCGCGCTCGTTCACGAGGCCTTTCTGCGGCTGGCCGGCACGGGCCTGGCCGGCGGCGCCGTGGAGTGGCAGGGCCGCCTGCACTTCTACGCGGTCGCGGCCAACATCATGCGGCGGGTCCTCGTGGACACCGCGCGCCGGCGCGACGCGCAGCGGCGTGGCGGCGGCGTCGTCCACGTCCCGTTCGACGAGGCGTTGCGCGCCTCGCCCCAGCCTGACGCCGCGCTGCTGGCGCTCGACGAAGCGCTCCTGGCACTGGCCGAGGTCGACCCGCGAAAAGCGCGTGTCGTGGAACTCCGCTACTTTGCCGGACTGACCGTGGCGGAAACCGCCGCCGTCATGCACGTGTCACCCGACACGATCACGCGGGACTGGAAGGTGGCCAGGTTGTGGCTGCTCAGAGAACTTGACGGCGTACAGGCTCGGGAAGGCGCACCATGACCGGCGACAGGTGGACACGTCTCGAGGCGCTCGTGGACGCCGCGACAACGCTTGCCCCGGAGGCCCGCCCTGCGTTCCTGGACAAAGAATGCTCCGCCGATTCCAAGATGCGCCGGGAGGTCGAGTCCCTGCTCGCCCGCGAGGCCCGGGTGGAGGGGTTCCTGGAGGTGCCGCATCCCCATGGCGTTTCGGCGGCGGATCTCGGCGCAAACTTGGACCCCGCCTCCAGCCGGCTCGCCGCCGGCACCGAACTTGGTCCCTATCGGATCGAGGACTTCATAGGCGCCGGCGGAATGGGAGCCGTGTACCGGGCCACCGACCCCCGGCTCGCCCGGACCGTCGCGATCAAGGTCCTGACAACGCGGGCGGCTTCCGATGTTGACCGTCGCCGGCTGGAGCAAGAGGCACGGGCGGCATCGGCTCTGAACCATCCGCACATCTGCACGGTCCACGATATCGGATCGGAAGCCGGGACGGCCTACCTGGTGATGGAGTACCTCGACGGCGAGACCCTCGCCGAGAGGCTCACCAGGCGCGGCCCGCTGCCGCCACCGCAGGCGCTCGATGCGGCGATCCAGATCGCCGACGCGCTCGCCGCCGCGCATCGCGCGGGGATCGTGCACCGCGATCTGAAGCCCGGGAACATCATGCTCGTGAAGGCCGGGCCGGGCCGTCCGAGGCAGTCGGACGTCAAGTTGCTCGATTTCGGCCTCGCGCGGAACGTCACCCCCCCTGACGCGGCGACCGCGGTTGACTCCGTCAGAACGCACGGCTTGGTTGTCGGCACCGTCCCTTACATGGCCCCTGAGCAGGTAGTCGGGCGTCCGGCTGACGCGAGGACGGATCTGTTCGCGTTCGGCGCCGTTCTCTACGAGATGCTCACCGGGCGGCGCGCCTTTGACAGCGACAGCCAGGCGGGCGTCATTGCGGCAGTCCTCGAGCGCGAGCCCCTGCCCATCACGGATGCTCAGCCGCTGACTCCACCCGCGCTCGACCGACTGATCCGCAAGTGCCTGGCCAAGGATCCCGACGCGCGGTGGCAGAGCGCGGCTGACGTCGCGGACGAACTGCGCTGGATTGCCGAGGGCCGCGAGACGTCGCCGGGCCCACGCCGCGCCTCGCGTCGTCTTCGAGCGCGGGCCTGGCCGTTCCTGGTGCCGCTCGTGGCGCTCGCAGGCGTGATCATCGGGTGGAGTGTTCGCCGCGCTCCTGCGCCGGAGATCCTGCACGTCACGCTCTCACTGTCGGACCTCGAACTGACGCTCTCCGCGGGAGGCGTGGCGATCTCGCCGGATGGCGGGACGATCGCCTTCGTTGCCCGTCGCCGCCAGGAGGAACCGCGGCTGTACCTCCGCCGGCTGAGCGAGCGAGAAGCCCGCCCGGTCAAGGGCACTGACGGCGCCGTCGCCCCGTTGTTCTCCCCGGACGGGAAGTGGCTCGCCTTCGGCGTGGACGGGAAGCTGGTCCGGGTGCTCGTCGATGGCGAAGAGAGGCAGGTGATTTGTCCGTTCGACTACCAGGGCCTGTCCCGCGCCCACTGGACGGCAGGCGGGGACATCGTGTTCGGCCACTGGCCGGGGGGGTTGTCGATCGTGCCGGCGTCGGGGGGCAGCCCTCGCAACCTCGTGCCGTCCAGCACGCGGTACCTCCTCTGGCCCCACCTCCTCCCGGGGGGACAGGTCCTTCTCTTCACGGTGCTGAGTCCGTCGAACGCCAGCGTCGTGGCGCTGACGCTGGCGACCGGGGTGCAACGGACGCTGATCC
>CAZBIP010000492.1:0-2510 GCA_964491885.1 uncultured Vicinamibacterales bacterium | reverse complement strand
GCGCGCGGTCAGTGCACCGTGTAGGGCTCGCTGAGGGCGAAGGGCGCGATCGCCGCGTCGAACCGCTCGCCGCCTTCCGTGACCATCCGGTAGCTGCCCTCCATCATGCCGAAGGGCGTCGGCAGCGGGCAGCCCGACGTGTAGGTGTGCGCGTCGCCGGGCTTGAGCACGGGCTGCTCGCCGACCACGCCCGCGCCCCGCACCTCCTCGACGTGGTTGTCGCCGTCGGTGATGACCCAGTGGCGCGTCAGCAGCTGCACGGTGACGTCGCTCTCGTTGCTGATCGTGATCGTGTACGGAAAGAACCACTCGCGCTGGGCGGGGTTCGACCGCTCCGGCGCGTAGCTCGACTCGACGTGGACGCGAATGCCTCGCGTGACGGCTTCCGACGTGGGCATGCCCCCATCATGGTCGAACCGGCGCCGCCCGGGCAAGCGGAGCGCCCTTGCCAAACGCGCCCGGCTGTGTGAAAGTGCGCGGGGCCCCTGATTGGGGGCGTTGCCGAACCGATGCCTTCGTCGCCGACCTCACCGGCCAGCCGCCGCGCGTTTGCCGCGATTTGCCTCGCCACCCTCGGCGTCGTCTACGGCGACATCGGCACGAGCCCGCTCTACACGATCGGCGAGATCTTCTTCGGCCCGAACGCCATCGCGTACACCCCCGGGAACGCGCTCGGCGCCACGAGCCTCGTCGTCTGGATCCTGACGCTCTCGGTCACCCTCAAGTACGTCCTGCTCGTGCTGCGCGCGAGCTACGAGGACCAGGGCGGCACCTTCGCGCTCCTGGCGCTCATCCAGCGCTCGACGGGAGCCGCCCGACGGCCCGGCGCCGCGCCCCTGCTCGGCGGCCTCGGCCTGGCGCTCGTCCTCGCGGCCGCCCTGCTCTTCGGCGAGGGCATCATCACGCCCGCGATCTCGGTGCTGTCGGCGGTCGAGGGCCTCAGGGTCGTCACCTCCGCCTTCGATCCCGTCGTCGTGCCCCTGACCGCCGTGATCCTCCTCGCGCTCTTCTCGATACAGCGGAGCGGCACGGCGAAGATCGGGACGCTGTTCGGGCCGGCCATCGCCGTGTGGTTCCTCGTCATCGCCGGCCTGGGCGTGATGCACATCCTCCGGCAGCCCGCCATCCTCGCCGCGATCGACCCGCGCAGCGCGGCCGGGTTCCTGCTGGCGAACGGCGTGCCGGGGTCCGTCGCCGTCCTGGGGTCCGTGCTCCTCGCCGTCACGGGCTGCGAGGCGCTCTTCGCGGACATGGGCCACTTCGGCGCCAGGCCGATCCGCGTCACGTGGTTCTCGCTCGTCTATCCCGCCCTGATGCTCAACTACCTCGGCCAGGGCGCGTACGCCTACGGCGGCGGGCCGGTGGAAGGCGGGCACCTCTTCTACGCCCTCGTGCCGCGCGCGGGCCTGCTGCCGATGGTGGCCCTCGCGACGTTCGCCACGGTCATCGCGTCGCAGGCCCTCATCTCGGGGGCGTTCTCGCTGACGAAGCAGGCCATCGCCCTCGGCCTCTTCCCCCGCCTCGACATCGTGCACACGAGCGGCACGCACGAGGGCCAGATCTTCGTCCCCGCCATCAACCGGGCCCTGCTCGTGTCGTGCATCTTCCTGGTCGTGGGCTTCGGGTCCAGTTCGAGCCTGGCCGCCGCCTACGGGTTCGCGGTGTCGGGCGTGATGCTCGTCACGTCGTTCGCGATGATGACGATCGCCGTCCGCGTCTGGGGCTGGCCCGCGTACCTGGCGGTGCCCCTGTTCGGGTTCTTCGCGGCCATCGAGGCGGTGTTCTTCTCGTCGGCGAGCCTGAAGATCCTGCACGGCGCCTGGGTGCCGCTGGCCGTCGGCCTGATCGTGTTCTCGGTGATGACGACGTGGAAGTGGGGCCGGAAGCGGGTGGCGGGCGTGTACGCGGAGCTCGCACCCCGCTGCGAGACCGTGCGGCGGCTCGTCGAGCTGAAGAAGCGCGCCGCCGTCCCGCAGCTCCCCCGATCGGTCGTCGTCATGTCGTCGAAGCCCGTCCTCGATCTCGACGACCGCATCCCGCCGGCGCTCCACCTCTTCTGGGTCCGCCTGGGCGCGTTGCCCAAGCACATCATCCTGCTCACCGTGCGGCAGCTGCCCGTGCCCAACGCCCACGCCGTCCGGGCGCCGCGGACCGAGGCGGTGACGTTCCTCTCGGACCCGCGCTTCGGGTCGGTCGTGAGCCTGCAATCGACGTACGGCTACATGGAGACGCCCGACGTCCGGCGCTCGCTGGTGGAGGCGAAGGAGCTCAAGAAGATCAAGGTGCCGGGCGATCCGCGGCGGTGGCTCGTGCTGGTGGGCCAGGAGAACGTGACCGAGACGAAGGTCGGCGCGTTCGTGCGGCTGCGGCTCTCGTTCTTCCGGGCGATGCTGCGCAACTCGGTGCCGGCGCACCTGTACTTCGGCCTCGGGTCCGACTCGCTGGTCACGACGGAGACCGTGCACCTCGCGGCCGCGGCGTTCGACGACGCGGACGAGTCGAGCGGGTTC
>CAZBIP010000491.1:1544-2514 GCA_964491885.1 uncultured Vicinamibacterales bacterium | reverse complement strand
CGGCGGGAGGAGCCGGGGCGCCGGGCTTCGCATCATCAGCATAAAGAGACAGGCCGTTCGACAGGGCGGCGGCCAGCAGCAGGAGTCTGATTTGAAGGTTCATTCTGGGCGCGCGATAATCGCCCGCAACCGGCCGGGGCGTCAACGCGCGATGCCGGTTTCCCCCTTGAACCTCCCCCGGGTTGGACGTCGCAACTCATTGTACCACCGCAGGTTGCGAAGAATGGCTGTTTTTGGCCACTGGCACACCTGGTTCAGGGGGCCAATGCGCGAAATCTGGTTTGGGGGAATTCTCACCCCAGCCCTCCCGTGGGGCTGACTCTTACCCGTATCTTCTATCGCTGGACACCGGGTCTTGCTTTGGCGCTGCGCGGAGCACTCGATACGCTTCGGCAATGTCGTCCAGCCGCTGTAAGCCACGCCAAAGGGTCTCAGTTCCCGGTTCGCCATCGCCTTTGCGACCCAAAAATCCGCCCAGCCCTGCCACCATGCGTATCGCCTCACGCAGCGTCGGCGGCTCTTGGGGCGGTTCGGGCTGGCGGCTCACAAAGGCTACCAACGCCTGCCATTCATGCTCTTCAAAATACACCGTGCAGGGTACCGAGGGCGTCTCCCTCCCCAACTTGGTCAAATGACAGATCCGCCACGCCACGACCAAGTCTATCCCCAGACAGGCTTCCAACCGGTCGGCGTTGCCCAAACGCCGGGTCTCGATCTGACAGCCGCTCTTGAGCACCCGATGGAACACTTCAATGCCCCAACGCAACGTATAACGCCGGAGCTGCTCCAGAGCACCGGCAAAGTCCTGGACCGGCTCGGTGCTCAGCAGCATCCACTCCAAAGGATCCGTTCCCGCGGGCGCGCCCACTTCCCGCGCCAGCACGGCCCACAACGCCACCGGCGGCAACTGCCCTTTGCGCTTGGGGGGACGCACCTGCACCGCCGCCCAGCGCACCTCCAAGACGGCCAC
>CAZBIP010000491.1:0-1534 GCA_964491885.1 uncultured Vicinamibacterales bacterium | reverse complement strand
GGCGGGGCACTTTCACCTCCAACTGGCCGGCCACGGGTTGGCTCTCGACGTGCGCCCACAAGGGACCTTGCTCCTGGGTCAACAACCGTTGCCGCTCGGCCCGGACCAGCAAGCCCGGTCGCCCGGGCTTCTCTGTCGCCCAAACGAACCACTCGTAAATGTCCGCTTCCCGATCGCCCACCCCAATCAGCCGCGTCTGCGGACAAGCCGGCTGCAGCGCTTCCAGCGCCTGCAAGCTGCGCAGCCAACGCGCGCGCTCCACAAAGGTCTCGGCCAATACGGGCCGATAGCCGTAGCGCTCCTGCCAATCGTCGGCCAATCGGGCCAGCACCCGGCTCAACAGGTGACTGGCCAGGTTGGGGACTTGGATATGCGGCCGGATCAAGAACCGGCTGTTGTTGACCGCCAGATGCAAGTTCTCCCGCCGGGCGGCCTCACTCCAGCCCAGCCACCGGTCGCGCCCGCGCAGGCGACGAGCCGCGGGGCTGAAGGACAGGGCGGCCACCAGCCCCCGCGCGCTGCGGATCACGTAGCGCAACTGGGCTCCGCACAAGGGGCCGGGCCCCAGGTAATGCTCGCGCATCAACTCATTCCATTGCCGCGAGAGGGCAGAGCCGCCCTGGCCCACCAACACGATTTCCAAGTCACCCAACTCCGCCAGCGAACACGCCACCGGCGCGGGCGCCACCCCTCCAGACAGAACCTCCGCCCGGGGGATCCGTTGCGGACCGGGTCCCGCGGGCGGCAAGGGCAACTGCCCGCGATCGGCCAACTCCTGGAGTGCCAGTCGGGCCGTCATCAAAGGCCGCCCGCCACCGGGGCTGCGCCAATCCATCTGCTCACAGAGGTGTCGGGCCAACCGGCGAGGCGAGCAAGTCGGGGCCATCTGCTTGAGTTCCTCAAGCAGTTCAGTCCAAACCAGGCGTCCCGCCACCAGCAGCATGTCGAAAACCTGCATGAAGGCAGATACGGTGTTCAGCCAAAAAAATATGGGACACGGTCAACTCCGAGGGGGAGTGGGTGCCCTTCAGGGCGGTTGAGGGGTTCAGGGGGGGGCAGGGCGCGAGCAGGTAGTTCGGGAAATTCTCTCAGGGTCGGTTGGTTCATTGGGCGCGCTTCGCAGGGCAGCACCGCTTCCCTTTGCCCCGGCGGTCCAACCCTGGGCTGAACGATGCAATCCATGTGGGATTGGCTTGCGACAGTGACAGAAGATGTGGGTAATGCTCCGCCTTCGGAAGGGGCGAGGGAGAGTTGCCGGCAGCGAATGGTGCGATCGCAAGCTGGGGTTGGTATGAGCCGGATGCGCCCCGCGCAGCCGGCAATGCCGACCGAAGCGGGGCCGGCCTGAAGCCGCCAAAGGCGGGCGGGCCGGCGGCTGAGGCGGAAACCCAATCTTGAGCTTTGGCGTCCGGCGGCTATCTTACCCCCATGCCGATTTACGAGTTTCATTGCGCCAGGTGCGAGCGAGACAGTGAGATACTGGTCCGTTCCAGCCGTTGGCAGGGGACCACGTGCCCGCATTGCGGCTCGGCCA
>CAZBIP010000490.1:0-2522 GCA_964491885.1 uncultured Vicinamibacterales bacterium | reverse complement strand
GGCCGTTTCCAACTCGCCGATACAGTGGAAGTCTGGCCGGAAGACGCGGAAGAATAGTGCGTCGCTGCTTGCCGTCACCCATCGTCCGTAAAAGTAAGCCGCCAGTAGGTCCTGGTCGTGGGCGAAGTCGGCCATGAGTTGCTTTTTCCTGCGGTCGTCGAGTGACAGGTTATCATCAACGGTAAACTCAATCAGGTTGAGCGAATCACGTAACGGCTCCAAGATTTCTGGCGAGACCCCCGGATAAAGACGATCCCAGACCTCCTTGTCTCCTGTTCTGAATTCGTACCAGAGCTTGTAAATCCACGACTGCTCCCCTAGGTCGAGATCGGGGTTTGTGTCCGCAAGAAACAAATGCTGGTTGTATCGCAAGTGTGGCATACGAAGGCACTGTTTGAGCGTGTCGAATGTCTTGCGGCGCTTGAATTTGCTCAACTCATTCACCCATATCATTGAGTACGACTTGCCTTTGAACCTGGCCTCTACCTCGTCCTCGTTCTTGAGCGACTCCAGCGAAAATCGGGTCACGTTGCCGTACATGTTGGAAACCTCACATGCAGGCTTCTTGGTCACGTTCTGGATATAAGGCTTCTTGACCCACTCCATTCCGAAGTTCCCTTCCTCAATCCACTGCGGAAGGAATATTTCGGTAAGGTGCTGCCAGATACCGCTGTCAATGCCGACCGACTGCGTGATTGTCAGGAGGCAGATGTTGCCCCGGTCAGTATTCCAGGCGTGCTGTGGGGCCGCATGGGCGCAACCGAAGGTTTTTCCAGACAACCGGGGACCGTTGACCAACACCATGTTTTTAGGCCCAGGCGAGCACTGTTGCATCAATTCTGCCTGCTTGGGGAATACGGCAGGGGACCACCGCCCTTGGGCATCAATTGGCATAGGCGAAAGAAAAATCTTGCACGATTGGCTTTTATCGTCTTAGGTTGCCATCAATGATAACGCCGTTCCCGGCGGGCGTTCAAGAAAACAAAGAACGATTCTTATGGCCCTGAACGAATACACTGGCCCAACCGCCCCGCTCAATGCGCAGGACGAAGCTGGCGCTACCGACAACGTGCTGAACCTTAACCCCAATGATCCGCAATGGCAAAGCGTTGTGGACACGTGGGAAGACGGAAAGGAATACGTGTTCGACAAGGTGCGAGTGCGGCAAGAGTCCCCTGGAAGGTTTGTCGTGTTGAGTGCCGAGCCCGAAAAGTCCGAATCCGAAGAGGAATCCGAGCCGGGCGAGACTGGTGCGATGGGAGAAGCCAGCGATGTTGGCGAGCGCGTCTCCGAAGGCTACGCAAACCCGGCAGTATCTAGGCTGATGGCGGAATAACCGCAGCCCAATTATCCTCCCGACAACTATGAGTATGGACATGGCCTTGCTAAAGGCCCGAGGCGTAAGCTCTGGGTCTTACAGGAAAATCTTCACCGCCGAGCCCGCCGAGTACCCGGCCAAGGTGAAGCGATTGGTGGACCTGATCAGCGCCAGGATTCGCGACGGAAGGACCATGAACCTTCGGGAGGCACGCGCATACGCCGCCATCGACATTGCCTACGATGTCCCGTTCAACCAGACAACCCCAACACTCATAAACAACATCATGTCGCAGCGCCTATCCGCTGAGGACACAGTAGCGGCGCTGAGATCGTGGGGGCTCAAGGAGGAGGACCTGTTCCTGAAAGTTCCCATCAAGGACAAGGCCGGATTCGGGCTCGTTCCAAATCCGCCGGTATTCTTCCAGATATTTGTCCCGCTTGTGAAAGCCTACACCACGATCCGGCTGGCCAAGATATTCAACGAGCGGAATACGGATACCATCCTCAACTACCGGCCACTGAAGATGACATCTCGCAACCAGGTCTTGTGCGAGATAATGACCGACATAGCAAAGACAATCTCCACGTGGTACGGGTATCCGTCAGTTCTGCGCCAATCAATCCAGCAGATGCTCAAGTATGGCATCGCGCTCTCCTTCACTCGGGAGGAGTGGGACTATCAGGACGAGCTTGTTGGCATCGATCCGGTTACAGGGCGGGAAAGCTACGAGACCGTCAAGGAAGGGCTCCGGTATATCCTTCCCCATCCTACCAGGATGTTCTACGACCAGATGTACCCGCTTACCAGCATCAACAGCGACACTGGATGCCAATTCGCCGGACATTGGCAGGTGATGAAGTATGGAGACATTCTCGATAATCCGATGTACTGGAATCGGAAGTCGGTATTCTGCGGAACAAACTGGTTTGAATCTCCACTGGCCGGTAACTACTTCTCGGAGGTTTACCCGTGCGCCATGAGGTTTCCGCAAGTTTCGTGGGGAACCGTTTCGAGGGAAGACAAGGCCGCTTGGTACACCAGCACCGACCGGGATCAGGCCGTTTTCGTCACGCCCTTCTTTATGAAGCTCAACCCGAGGGAATGGGGACTCGGGGAATATGTCGGCGGCAAGCTTCACCGGACCTACGACCGGCCAATCTGGCACAAGTTCATCGTTGCCGGAGACGATACCGTTATCTGG
>CAZBIP010000489.1:0-2537 GCA_964491885.1 uncultured Vicinamibacterales bacterium | reverse complement strand
AGCCTGAGCCATGACCTGAATTGTCTCTTGGTCAGTGGTGGACTTGGTTGCCGTCAGCTTAGCCGTGTCCTTGTTCAGGCTCGCGGTGTAGGATTCCGTGGTCCAGATGCAGCGCCGGTTGCACACGCTAACCGTGTTCGTGTGCGTTATCCCTGCCGCGTCTGTCCACGTCTCCGTCCGGCTGAATCGCGTCGAGTTGCAGCCGCAGAGCAGGCCCACCGCAGCTACCGCGAGCAAGCGCTTCATCGGGCCTCCTTCGGCAGTCCCGCCGTGATGGCGTTGCTCACCGCCAGCAGCACTTGCCGCGATTGCTCCGTTGTGGCGTCCGGGTGCTGCGCCAGGTACGCCTGCCACAGCGCGACTCCGCCCAGCACCGCCAGCTCCGCCTCGGGCCGCATCCCCAAGTCGCGCAACTGGGTCACCAGCTCGGGCAGGTCCGCGGTCGGCCCAACGGCCGCTTCCCGAATCAGCCCCGCCGATACCCGCAGCGCCGGGACCGACCCCGTCTCATGCGCTGCCGCAACCGCCACGGCGCTTGGCACCGTCGCGTTAATGAGCGCGATCGTGTTCTCCATCGCGCCCCCGTCTTGGTTGGTGCTCACACAAGCCGACAGGCCCAGCGCCGCAGTCAGCACCGCCAGCCACCGCCCTGCCTTCGATAGAATCGTTTTCTTCATAAAGTGTCCCCGGATAAACCTCCGGGGCAGGTGTTATTCCGTGGGCGTCGGCGCGTCCGGCACCTTTCCGTCAACGTTGAGGGCCGATGCGTTGATCGCGGTCGCCTTCTCTTTGATCTCGGTCACGAGACTGACGATGCTCTCCGGGATTTCGACATTACCCAGCGCCGCTTGCAGTTCCTCGATTTTGCCTAGCAGCCCGTCCGTTTCCGTGCTGATCTTCTGCAAGGTTGCGTTGGCACCGTCCAGCTGCTCCTTCACTACGGTTAGCTCCGCAATGATCTCTTGTTCTTTTGCCATGATGTATTCGAGCCTTTCTTTCAAGTCCATTAACGTGAAGGTCGCCGGGTGTGACTTGTAACACCAAGCGGCCAAGGCCAGCGCACACAGGGCCAGCAACAGGCTGGCTCCGATGATCATGCTGGCCATATCATTCATGCTTCGGTCCCTTCCCGTTCTGCTCCAGCCGCCACATGCTCTTGTCGAAGTACGCCACCATCGTGCCGGTCCAGAGTGCGATGATTCCGCCCACCACGCAAGACTGCGCTTCCCACCCCATCTCGTTCCACACCACCCCATTCATGGTCGTCTGCCATGACACGGCCAGCGACCATACGCTGTAGAACACAATACGAATGATAACCAATGTCTTTGCGCTTAGTTGCATACGCTTACGGTTTGGCTGGGGTCATTGCCTTGAGACGCCACTGGCGCAGTTCGTCCAAATCCTTCTGCCGTTCCGCGTTGTGGTCAGCGTCAGATGTGTTCAGCCGCATGAGCAGCCGGTCCCCTAGATTCTGCAACTCCCTGTCTGTGCGCGTGGTAATCAGTTCCGTCTCGCGTTGCAGCTTGGCCTGCATGTCGCCCTGCCGCTGCTCGATGAAGTCCATCCGCATGTTCAGCGGCCAGTAGATAGCCGATACCACCGTGCCCAGCAGAAACACG
This sequence comes from uncultured Vicinamibacterales bacterium, assembly GCA_964491885.1. Lineage (GTDB taxonomy): Bacteria > Acidobacteriota > Vicinamibacteria > Vicinamibacterales > JAKQTR01 > JAKQTR01. Next base: position 915 of record CAZBIP010000489.1, on the reverse strand, counting down.
AAGCTGATGATGGTTGACCAGTCCGTTTTCCGTGGAGCACTGGCCTTGGTTATCAGCACTGACAGGTCGCTGATGCTGCGCTCGACCTTCTCGCTGTGCGCTACCAGCTTCTCGACGTTATCAGTTAGCTGCTCGACGCTGGTCTCCAAAACGGCGACCCGCGGCTCCAATTCTTTTACTAGTGTGTTCATTGGCGTTTGCTCCTTACTCGTTCGAGCAGCAGAATCTCTTGGCTCAGGTTCGCTCGTATCCTGATTGTCATGTGTGAAGCCTCAACCGAGGCGGGTATAGCATCGAGTGGCGGCGCGGGTCATGTGCAACACACGTAGCGGCAAATCGGGTAACCACGCAGCCACACGTTTCACAACGCCTCGGCGCTCGCTTGCGTATTGAGTTTCTAACCTGCGATAGCACCCGCTCACGCTCCTCATTACCAGCGCGGCGTGCCGCAACATGCTCTTGTTTCCACGCAGCATACGCCTGCTCAGTGGAAACACCGGACGGAAGTTGCAGCAGTTTAAGCGCATGCGCGTATCTCACAAAACTTCCTCCGAGATAAACACCCTGGCCGGGTGCTCGACGCGCCAGAACTGCGACGGAGCGGGATTGGTCAGGCTGACATTGGTTGCGGCAATCTGAATCCACGGCCCTTTCAGAGTCGCGGCAGTCCACATGCTGGTAGCGTTCACAGACGACACATGCACAACCCGGTTGGTTTTTGGCGCACGCACCAGCCAGAAGATTACGCTCAGGTTTGTCCCGGCGTGAATCCGCTCAAAGGTGTAGGTGCCCGAAGCCAGCCCTCGGAACACGGTGTAGTTGACGATGTTTGAACTCGGAGACGCATCCCATCCCAGCATGATTCGGCTCGCTCCGGTCGCGTTGGTCCACACAAGCTCGTTGCTGTAGTCCGAT
>CAZBIP010000488.1:0-2551 GCA_964491885.1 uncultured Vicinamibacterales bacterium | reverse complement strand
TGGAAGAGCGGGTGCGGGTACTGGGCCGGGTTGAAGACCCAGAGCCCGCCGCCGAGCGCGACGGCGCCCGCGGCCATGGCCAGCGGCGTCCGCCAGTTGGCCACCTTCAGGAGCAGGAGCGCGCCGCCGCCGATCAGGATCGCCAGCGCACTCGTCTCGCCGAGGCTGCCCGGGATCGTGCCCAGGAAGAGATCGCGCAGCGGCGGAGCGACGTCCATGGCGCGCAAGCCCGGCTCGCGGAACTTCACGAGCGCCAGGGGCGTCGCCGCGCTGACCGCGTCGGCCGCGAACCTGTTGGCCGCCCATGTGGTCATGGCGACCGGGAAGGCTGCCTGCAGGAACGCGCGCCCGACGAGCGCCGGGTTGAAGATGTTCATCCCGAGGCCGCCGAAGACGGCCTTGCCGAGGCCGATGGACACGACCCCGCCGAGGAAGGCCATCCAGACGGGAAACGCCGGCGGCAGGATCAGGCCGAGCAACAGGCCCGTCAGGACGGCCGACCCGTCACGCAGCGTGAACGGCAGCTTGCGCCAGCGATTGATGGCGGCCTCCGCGGCCGCCGCTCCCGCAATGGCTCCGAGCGGGACGCCCGCCGCCTGCCAGCCGAAGAACGCGAGCCCTGCCGCCGCGCACGGCACGAGCGCGGCGACGACCGCCCACATCAGCCTGGGCGTCGTCCACCACCCGTGCAGGTGCGGCGACGTGGCCAGCGCCAGCGCGGCCTGCCCTCCCGTCTGCTCCGGGGCCGTCGTTGCGGCGCTCACGACGCCCTCCGGGCCAGCTTGCGGGCTTCCTGTTTGCCCAGCCGCAGCCACTGCACGAGCGGCACGTGGGAGGGGCAGGTGAACGCGCACGTTCCGCATTCCATGCAGACCTCGATGCCGTGGTCCCGGGCGTCCTCGTAGCGCTCCAGCTCGCTGAGGCGCGAGAGCCGGCTCGGCACCAGGTTGATGGGACACACCTCGGCGCAGCGGCCGCAGCGGACGCAGTTGCCCGGCTCCAGGGCCGGGCCCAGCTCCGCCTGCGTCAGCGCCAGGATGCCCGAGCACGCCTTGACGACCGGCGCCGCCAGGTCGTGCTGGGCCACACCCATCATCGGGCCGCCGACGATGAGGCGCGCGAGATCGTCGGTGAAGCCGCCGCAGTGCGCGACGACGTCGGCGATGGGCGTGCCGACGGCCACGCGCAGGTTGGCCGGGCGCCGGATCGCGCGCCCGCTCACCGTCAGGACGGCGTTGGTCTGGACGCGGCCGTCGATTACCGCGTCCCGCACCGCCAAGACCGTGCCCACGTTCTGGATGGCCGCGCCGACCGTCATGGGCAGTCCGCCCGGCGGCACCCGCTTGCCCGTCGCCGCTTCGATCAGCATCTTCTCGGCGCCCTGCGGGTACTTCGTGCGAAGCGGCAGAACCTCTACCGAGATGCTGCTTGACCAGGCGGGGCGGCCCGGCGCCGATGCCGCGGCCCGCAACGCGGACACCGCGTCGGGCTTGTTGTTTTCCACGCCGATCACGACGCGCGCGACGCCGAGCGTGCGGGCGACGAGTGCCGAGGCCTCGACCAGGTCCGCCGGACGCTCGATCATCAGGCGGTAGTCGCGCGTGAGGTAGGGCTCGCACTCGCAGCCGTTCACGATCAGGACGTCGATGCTGGCGTCCTTCGGGGGGGCGAGCTTAACGGCCGTGGGGAACGCGGCGCCGCCCTGGCCCACGATGCCGGCCTCCCGGGCGCGCGCGACGACATCTTCGGGAACGAGCGCGGCCGGGTTCAGCGGCGGCAGCAGGACCGGGGACGCCACGCGCGGGGCCTCGCCGTCCGCGGCCGGAGGCGGCGGTCCGGGCTTGAGCGCGATGATGCGGCCCGGGAAGCCGCTGGCCGTCCCGCCCGACTGGAGCGCCGCGATCGTGCCCGCCCGCGGCGCCCGCACGACGGCGCTGATGCCGTCCTGGGCGTCGGCCAGCAACTGGCCTTCCCGCACCCACTCGCCCTTCTTGACGACCGGGACCGAGGGCCGGCCAAGGTGCTGCTGGAGCGGGAGCAGGAGCAGCTCGGGATCGGGCATGTCCTGCAGCGGAAGATCGCTCGTCAGGGCCTTCTCGTCGTGAGGGTGGACCCCTCCTCGAAAGCTCCTGTCCCCGAAACGCAACCGAACCATGCCAACCTCCGGCAGACCGCAGGCACCTACGCACGGCCGAAGCGCGGGGGTTGGGCGCGACGAACGCCGACGGTAGGGAACCGTTATCTGGACGCGGGCCCGCCTGGATTCCGGCCCGGCGCACGACCATCCGGCGTCGCGGATCGCGCGCGGCCCCTCGGCGGCCCCGCAGGGCCCTTCAACTCACCCTATAGGATACTCGACGTGCGACGTGCCTGTCGCATCGGCGCGTCCCGCGGCGCGGAGCCCTCGGCCGGACGGCGGCGCGGCAGGCCCGCATTTTCCCGGACGCGACTGCTCAGTTGCCAGCCTTCGCCGGCGCCGGGCCGGCCGGGGCGCGAAGAGCGATCTGCCCCTGGCGGGCGTAGTCGATCGCTTCGCCCAGGATGCGGGACG
>CAZBIP010000487.1:0-2555 GCA_964491885.1 uncultured Vicinamibacterales bacterium | reverse complement strand
AGCGGCTGCTGGCATCGGGCGCGGACCCGTCGTACGAGCGGGAGGCCCTCGAGGCGCTCGCCATCCACCAGGAGCACCGGGCGAGAGACCTCGCCGCCGCCCGCGAACTCGCTGAGCGCGCCCTCGCGGCCGAACGGGATCAGGAGGCGGCTGCCGCGCTCCGGCACCGCCTGGCCAGGCTCGACCGCAAGATGGGCCGCGCGCGCGGCCACTGGCGCGACGCGGAGTAGGTCAGCGCGCTCCTGTCCGGCGCTGCTCGGCCCTCGCGCGGATTCCGTCGACGATCTCGCGGAAACGCGGTTCCTGCCGGATGTTCGCGAGCAGCGGATTCCGCTCGAACCAGTCCGCTCGCTCGTCGCCGGCCCGAACCGCGCGGTCGAGCCACTCCAGGCTCTTCGCGCGGTCATCCAGCACGGCGTAGAACTCGGCGACATTCGAGGCGACGAGCAGGAACTCGCCGTACTTGAGCACCCCGGGGTTCATGGCCGCTACGGCCTCCGCGCGGCGGCCCTCGAGGGCCAGTTGCAGCGCCCAGAGCAGGCGGACCTGGTAGTTCTCCGGGTCCAGCGCCCGCGCCCTGGCGACGGCTTGGCTCGCCTCCTCGACGTGGCCCGCCGTCTGGTGCGCCATCGCGATGGCCAGCAGGGCGGTGACGTTCTTCGGATCCTGCTCCAGGACCTTCTCCTGCTCCCGCACGGCCCCCGCCGGATCGCCGGTCTGCCTGAGGTTCTCCCCGATGTTGATTCGGGCCGGGAAGAACAGCGGATCCAGGGCGATGAGACGCTGGAGCGTCGCTTGCGAGGTCTCGTAGTCCCCGTTCCACTGATGGTAGATCGCGAGGAGGCTGAGGCCGTCCTTTTCGCCAGGGTTCAATTCGAGGGCGCGTCGGGCTTCCTGGAGGACGCGCTCCTTGCGTCCCTGGAACACGTAGACGGCGGCAAGCGAGGCGTGAGCCATGGCCGAATTGGGATCGTCGACGAGGGCTCGGCGGAGCTCCGCCTCGGCCCTGTACAGCCACGACGAATCGTACGAGGCCCCCGAGTCGACGATCCAGACATACGACATCCCGTAGTACGCGCGAGCGTGGGCGAAGTGCGGGTCGAGGTCGAGAGCCTTCTCGAGGAGCTGCCGCGCTCGCTGTACGTCACCCTGCGTGCCCATGAACAGCATCGCCCGGCTGAGGTACTCATTGGCGTCCGGCACCCTGGACGGCAACGGACCATGGACGTCCGGCTCGCGCCAGTACCAGGCGGTCCACGCCGAGCCGACGACAGCTGCCAGGAGCGCGGCGGCGACCAGGAGGCGGACGCGCGCCCGTGGCCGGCGCGACGGCCTGGCCGCCGACTCCGTTCCGTCGCGCACTGACGCCCGCAGGTCCACCGCCACCTCGTCCGCGTGCTGGTAGCGCCGGCGCGGGTCCTTCTCGAGCAACTTGAGGGCGATGCGCGCCACTTCGGCCGGCACGCCGGGCGGAAACGCCGGCGCCAGCGCTTCCGCGTCCATCAACTGCGCGAGGATGGCGGTGGTGCTCCTGCCCTCGTACGGGGTCCTGCCCGAGAGCAGTTCGTAGAGGAGCACACCGACCGACCACAGGTCGGCGCGTTGATCGACCTGCCTGCCGGCGGCCTGCTCGGGCGCCATGTAGGCCACCGTGCCCAGCACGGTTCCGGCCGCTGTCGCCGCGGTCACCGTAGTCTCGCCCGCCCGCTCCTCTCTGGCCAGCCCGAAGTCGATGATCTTGACCCCGAGCGGGGTCAACAGCACGTTGCCCGGTTTCAAGTCCCGATGAACGACCCCCTTCTTGTGCGCGGTCGCCAAGGCGTCGCAGACATCGGCCGCGTGGCGCGCGGCGTCCTGCCACGGCATCGGGCCGCGGAGAGGGTCTCCCTCGACGAGTTCCATGACGAGGTAGTGCACGGGCTCGGGATTCGGGATTCGAGACTCGGGACTCGGGATGACTGCCTCGCCGATGTCGAACAGCGTGCAGATGTGGGGGTGATTCAGGGCCGAGATCGCGCGTGCCTCGCGCTCGAAACGTGCGCTGAAGGGCGTGTTGACGGTCTTGATGGCCACCGCTCGACCGAGCCGGGTGTCCGTGGCTCGGTACACTTCGCCCATCCCGCCAGCCCCAAGGGGACCGACGATTTCGTAGGGGCCGAGCCGCGTTCCAGCCTGGAGCGTCATTCCGGATCAGCCGCACGTGGCGAGACACGATCCGCCGGCAGGACGACCGGGACCGACATTCCCAAGCCGGCCCTGTGGCGTGCTTTCAAAGGGTGCGCCGGGCCAGTATAGCGCACCGTGTCAGCCTGAGGCCCCGGCCGAGCCGTTCCGGCCGACGCGTGCCCCCTTGCGTCGCGGCGGCGGCGGTGCGATCATCGGCGCCGTTCTGCTCTGCCCGCACGCCGGGAGGCGTGCGCCTTCGGGTGTGGAGGCGCTGTCGTTCCCGCGAAGGAGCCCGATGTCGGCACGCACGCGCGTCCTGGTCGCAGCCGCGGCGCTGTCCGCGGCCGTCCTGTCTGTGCTGGCGGTGTCGGCGCAGGAGCCGGCTGCGA
>CAZBIP010000486.1:0-2563 GCA_964491885.1 uncultured Vicinamibacterales bacterium | reverse complement strand
TGATCGGGCTGATGCCGGACTCGGTGAACCGGAAACGCACGTAGGGCGACCGCTCTTCCTCGGCCGGCGTCAGGCGGTCGACCAGGGTGACGGCAGCGGCATCGATGGGGTCGGCGGTCTCCTTCCGCTGGCCGACCTCCTGGTCGGACAGCACGATCACCGGCGTCTGGTAGTGCTCCGCGATGTTGAACGCCTCGATGGTCACGCCGAACATGTCCTCGGCGCTGATGGCGGCCAGCACGGGGCGGACGACGTCGCCGTGCGCGGAGAACACGGCCTGGAACAGGTCCGCCTGCTCGCCCTTCGTGGGGATGCCGGTGGAGGGCCCGCCGCGCTGCACGTTGACGCAGACCAGCGGGAGTTCCGCGATGCTCGCGAGGCCCAGCATCTCGGTCTTGAGCGACATGCCCGGCCCGGACGTCGCGGTCATCGCCTTCTTGCCCGCGAACGACGCGCCCACGACGGCGCCGATGCCCGCGATCTCGTCCTCGGCCTGGAGCATCGTCCCGCCGTACTTCCAGATCTCCCGCCCGAGGAAGTGCATGATCTCCGAGGACGGCGTGATGGGATAGCCGCCGAAGAAGTCGCAGCCGGCGACGATGGCGGCCGCGGCGCAGAGGTCGTTGCCGTCGACGACGAACTTGGCGCCCGACTCGGCGGGCGCGGCAATGGACCGGTCCATGCGCAGCGGGTGCGCCTGGGCGAACGCGAGGCCGGCGGCGAAGGCCTTCTCCGCCCGCTCCACGACCTCGGCGCCCTTCTTGGCCAGCCGCTTCCTGATGCCGGCGATCACCTGCTCGCGGCCGAGGCCCACCCAACCCGACATCAGGCCGAGCACCACGGTGTTCTTGACGCGGTCTCCGCCCCCGGAATCGCGGGCCATCTGCTCGATGGGCACCGGCACCACCTCGGCCGGCGAGGCGGCAGCGACGGGAATCGCGTCCGGCGCGATGCCGGCGGCGCTGTCGTAAATGACCGTCGTCCGGTTCGTCACGGGCAGTTCGGCGCCGAACCTCATGAAGTCGGCCCAGTTCAGCGCCACGGCGACGTCGAGGGCGCCGCCGGAGTTGAGCACCTTCGTCGTGCAGACCCGGAGCCGGAAGCTCGACTCCCCGCCCCGGATTTGCGGACCGAAGCTCTTGGTGAGCACGCCGTGATATCCCTCGAGCGCCGCGGCGGTCAGCAGCGATTCTCCCGCCGACACGATGCCGTCGCCGCCCGAGCCGGCCATTCCGATGACGAGGTCCGAAGTCATGGCAATCCTGGAAGGTGAATGGTGCCACGCGCGTGCCGCGTGCGCGCCCCGCGCAGGAACGGCGCACGGAGGCCCGCGCCGGTCACCCGGAGCATATCAGATGCCTTCCCGCTGCGGCCAGAGCCAGGCGGCGCCCCGGACGCCGCTGGCATCGCCGTGGCGCGGCGGAAGCAGGCGCGTGTCCACCCGGTCGGAGAACACCCACTGGCCCCACAGCGCAGGCACGTTCACGTACAGCCGCTCCAGTTTAGACAGCCCGCCGCCCAGCACGATGACGTCGGGATCCAGGAGGTTGATGACGCTCGCCAGCGACCGCGCCATGCGATGCTCGTAGCGGCGCAGGGTGGCCTCCGCCGCCGCGTTTCCCTCGGCCGCCCTCGCGACGACGGCTTCGCTGCTGATGGACTCGCCGGTCGTCTCGGCGTGGTCGCGCGCCATCCCCGGCCCCGACAGCACGGTCTCGATGCATCCGCTCCGGCCGCAATAGCACGGCGCGCCCGGCAACTCGTCCGGCGTCACCCAGGGCAGCGGGTTGTGCCCCCACTCCCCCGCGACCGCGTTGGCCCCGGTCAGCACCTGCTGCCGGACGACCACCCCGCCGCCCGTCCCGGTGCCGACGATCACCCCGAACACGATCCCCGCCCCGGCCCCCGCGCCGTCGACGGCCTCGGAGAGGGCGAAGCAGTTCGCGTCGTTGGCCAAGCGCACGGGCCGGCCGATCGCGCGCTCGAGGTCCTGCTGCAGGGGCCGCCCGATGTTCCACGTCGAGTTGGCGTTCTTCACCAGGCCGGTCGCCGGAGAGATCGCGCCTGGCATGCCGACGCCGACCGTTCCCTCGGCGCCGGTTTCGGCCTCGATCGCCGACACCAGCCCGGCGATCGTGCGGACCATCCCGTCGTAGTCGTGGCGCGGCGTCGCCGTCCGCCGGCCGGCGAGGACTGCCCCGCCCGCACCGAGCGCGACACCTTCGATCTTCGTTCCCCCGAGGTCGATACCGATACGCATCATGCTGCACTCCGGCGCCCGCTTCGGCGCGCACGCGGGCCGGCCCTCCACCGGCCGCGCTGGTATGATATGCGCATGGCGCTTCAAGAGCGGGACTTCTACCACGAAACGCAGGGCACGAGGCCCGCGGCCTACACCTGCCCCCACTGCCGGCGGCGCCACGACTACGCGATCCGCTGGGTGACCCGGATCAAGAAGGATCGCCTGCCGGGGGGCGCGGACGAACGCGACCGCGCGCTCTTCCCGAAGCTCCGCAACTACATGGTCCGCGTCGACGACGTCCTGTCGTGCCAGACGTGCCGC
>CAZBIP010000485.1:0-2573 GCA_964491885.1 uncultured Vicinamibacterales bacterium | reverse complement strand
GCGTCTGGACGAACTGGATGGGGTTGCGCGCCTTCGTCGACTGGAACTCGTCGTTGAGGTTTTCGAGCTTCGTCGCGATCTCGCGCGTGGCGGACAGGTACAGGCTCTCCGTCGCGAGCATGGACCTGATGATCGCGACGGTCTCTTCCGGCAGGACGCCTTCCGCCAGACCGTCGAAGATGTAACTGACTTTGGATCGTTCGATCTTCGCCACGATGCTCCTTCAGGAAGACCGTTCCCCAGTAGTATCTCACCAGAGACGAGCCGTGTGACGGATCCCCGCGCCGCGTCAGCCTTTGCGCGGGCGCGGCCCCACGATGCAGCCCGGCCGGAGTGACGCCCGGTCGCCGAGGCACGACGCTCTCCGCGGGACCGTGCTGACGTCCGGCGTGATGCATCCAGTGCGTCCGGCGGGCGGGCGCCTTCGTCGCCGGCCGTGGACATCCGACGCGCTTGAGATCACCTGGCACGCGGCGTCGCCGCGTCCGTGCGGCCGAAAGGCCCGTGAATCGCCCGGCGCCCGTCTGGCGCGCTCTTCGCATCAAGCGCAGGCGGGAGGTCGGGCGATGTTCGTCAGCGAAGGCGCCGTGCACGAGCGTCTGGGAGCCGCAGCGGTGACGTCGGGTCGGCAGGCCACGCGCGAGAATTCCGGGTTGCACCGCCGACCGACGGCTTCGGCCGGTCCCGTTCTAGTTGCCGCATCGGTGCTCCTGCTGCTTCCGCGCCTCGCGGCGGCCGCTGACCCCCCGGGGATCGGCTGGTTCGCCCACGTGGGAGTGCTCACATCAGCCGTGCGTGAGCAATCTGCCCTGCGTGAGGGCACGGCGTCCAGGGGGATCGGGATCAACGCCGACGGAGGCGTCATTGCGCTCGCGCTCACCGCCGGAGTTGGAATACAGGGCGAGTCCGTCTCCGATCAGAGTCCGTACACCATCTGGACCGACAGCGGGAGCGTGGACAGCCACTGCTTGCTGACCGGGATGGTCGCGTTCGTTGGGCTGAGGACGCCGGCGATCCCCGTCGGCGGGGGAGCTTCGGTCCGCGTCGGCGTGAACAAAGGACACCTCAAGGCCTTTGCGGAGCGGGGAGTCAACCGGATCGGGGAGGCGGTGTGCGAGGACTGCCCTTCAGAGCCCCTGGGTTTCAAAGGGGGTGACTACCTGGAATCCTATCTCGTCATCCAGCGCGCCAATGGTGCTCGGTATCTGATTGCCTACCGCAAGTACGAAGCGGATAGCGACTTCCGAAGCGCGCTGGTCGTTGGTGTCGGCCACTCCTGTCGGCAGACCGCTCAGCCCTGGAACGCCACAGATGAAGTGTTGAGTATTTGAAAGTGATACTTTAGAATTCTCATATGCGCTATGTCGAGCGGACGCTGACTCGGGAGTTGCGGCGGGCCTCGAGGGCCTTCGGCGCGGTGATCCTCACCGGCCCGCGCCGCGCCGGCAAGACCACGCTCCTCCGCCGCGCCTTCCCGGAGGCCTCGTACCACCTGCTGCAGGATCCCGACGCGGTGGCCCGCTTCAGGGCCGACCCGCAGGGGTTCCTGGACGAGGTGCGCCTGCCGGCGATCCTCGACGAGATTCAGAACGTCCCCGAGGTGCTGGCCTTCATTCGGGGCAGGATCGACCGGCGGCCATCCAGGAAGGGACAGTGGCTGCTGACGGGCTCGCAGGAGGCGCCCCTGATGAAGGGCGTCACCGAATCCATGGCAGGGCGCGCGGCGGTGCTGCAGTTGCTCCCGTTCTCGAAGAGGGAGTCACCGAGGGTCTCGCTGCTGGGCGGCGGGTTTCCGGAGGTCGTGGCCAAGCCCGGCGGGAGGGCGCTCTGGTTTCGCTCGTACATCCAGACGTACCTGGAACGGGATGTGCGCGCCATCACGGCCGTCCGGGACTTGGCGACCTTCCGGCAGTTCCTCGCCCTCGTTGCCAGCCGTGCGGGCCAGATGCTGAACAAGTCCGATCTCGCGGCCCCGCTGGGCGTGTCGGTGCCGACCGTGTCCCAGTGGCTGGGCGTCCTCGAGGCGACCGGACAGATCATCCTGGTTCCGCCGTTCCTCGAGAACTTCGGCAAGCGCCTCGTGAAGTCGCCGAAACTCCACTTCGTGGACTCCGGCCTGGCGTGCCACCTGCTCGGGATCGAGAGCGCCAGCGCCCTGCGACGCTCGCCGTTTCTGGGGCCGCTCTATGAGGGCTTCGTCGCGTCGGAGGTCGTCAAGCGCCAGGTGCACGGCGGCCACCGGAGGGAGCTCTACTACTTCCGGGACCAGCAAGGGCTGGAAGTCGATTTCGTCGTGCCGGCCGGCGACCGCCGGATCGCGCTGATCGAAGCGAAGGCGTCGAAGACCGTGACGCCGCGAATGGGATCGCCGCTGCTCCAGCTGGGACGCGCCGCTTCGGGCTACACGGTCACGAGTTTCGTGGTGCACCCGGGACGCCCGGGCCTCTCGGAGCCGGCGGCGCTCGTTCCCGGGGTCCGTTCGGTCACCGACGACAAGCTCGACGACGAACTGGAGACAGTCTTCGGCCGCCGGACCCGCTGAGCGCCGGCGCCTCGCGAGGCGGCCGCGCTAC
>CAZBIP010000484.1:0-2579 GCA_964491885.1 uncultured Vicinamibacterales bacterium | reverse complement strand
CCGCCGATCTCGGCCCTGATCTCGAGGGCGTTGTAGATCGGGGGCAGGTGGCCGCTCTCGAACTCGACGTCGAGAACGGGACCGATGATTTGTACGATCCGGCCCTCACGGGCAGTTGCAGTTACCATTGACATTCGTCCCCGTCACTCTCAGGGGCTAGGGGCTAGGGGCTGGGGGCTCGTCTGGATGTCCCCCCGCTGCACTAGCGCCTAGCGCCTAGTACCCAGCGCCCAGCTACAGCGCCTCCGCCCCCGACACGACCTCGATGATCTCGTTCGTGATCCCGGCCTGGCGCACCTTGTTCATGTAGAGCGTCAGGGCGTCGATCATGTCGGTCGCGTTCTTCGTCGCGGCGTCCATGGCCGTCATGCGCGCCGCGTTCTCGGCGGCCGCCGACTCGAGCAGCGCCCGCCACACTTCCGTCCGCACGTAGGCCGGCAGCATCTGGTCGAAGAGCGCCGCCGCGTCCGGTTCGTACACGTAATCCACCCTCGCCGCCGCGGGGACCTCGTCCATGTCGCCGCGGGGGATGGGCAGCAGTTTCTCCGTCACGATGCGCTGCTGGAGAACGGACTTGAACTCGTTGTACACGAGGTACACGGCGTCCACCCGCCGCTCGCTGTACTCCTCGATCGCCACGCCCGCGATCGCCGCCGCGTCGTCGAAGGCCAGGTGCTGGAAGAAGTGCGAGCGCTCGTACACGACCGGGAAGCCCCGGCGGCCGAAGAACTCGCGGGCCTTGCGCCCAATCAGGGCGAGCACGACGCGCCGGCCTCCCGTCGCCAGAACCTCATGGCCGGCGGCCTTGATGATGTTCGTGTTGAAGCTGCCGCAGAGGCCCTTGTCGGCCGTGATGACCACGACGAGCGCGGTCTGTTCGTCGCGGACGGCGAGCAGCGGGTGCGCCCCGGGATCCGTGCGCGAGGCGAGGTTCTGCAGCACGCGCAGCGTCTCGTTCGCGTAGGGGCGCGCGTTGACGATCCGCTCTTGCGACTTGCGCAGCCTCGACGCGGCGATCATCTTCATCGCCTTCGTGATCTGCTGGGTCGACTTCACGGCCCTGATGCGCCGGCGGAGATCGATGAGCGAGGCCATTACGCGGCTGCCGTCTTCTTCGCGGCGGCGGACACGTCCGCGAACTCCTTCAGGGCCGCCAGGAACTCCGCCTTGAGCCCGTCGTCGAACTGCTTCTTCTCGGCCAGCGTCCGCAGCAGCGCGGGCTTGTGCGAGTCGAAGAACCGGTACATTTCCTGCTCGTAGGCGCCGACGTCCTCCACCGGGACCGGATCCAGGAAACCATTGGTGCCGGCGAAGATCATCAGCACCTGCTTCTCGACCGGGAGCGGCCGGTACTGGGGCTGCTTCAGGACCTCGACGAGGCGCCTGCCGCGGTTCAACTGGGCCTGCGTGGCCTTGTCGAGGTCGCTTCCGAACTGGGCGAACGCGGCCAGTTCGCGGTACTGCGCCATGTCGAGGCGGAGCGTGCCGGCCACCTGCCGCATGGCCTTGACCTGCGCGGACCCGCCCACGCGCGACACCGAGTTGCCGACGTTGATCGCCGGGCGCACGCCCTGGTGGAAGAGGTCGCTCTCCAGGAAGATCTGCCCGTCGGTGATCGAGATCACGTTGGTCGGGATGTAGGCCGACACGTCGCCGGCCTGCGTCTCGATGATCGGCAGCGCCGTCAGCGACCCGCCGCCCTGCGCGTCCGACAGCTTGACGGCGCGCTCGAGCAGGCGCGAGTGAAGGTAGAAGACGTCGCCCGGGTACGCCTCGCGGCCCGGCGGGCGCCGCAGCAGGAGCGAGATCTCGCGGTACGCCTGCGCGTGCTTCGACAAATCGTCGTAGACGCACAGCGCGTGCCTGCCGCTGTCGCGGAAGTACTCCCCGATCGTGCACGCCGCGTACGGGCTGATGTAGAGCATCGGCGCCGGGTCGGACGCGGCCGCGGCGACGACGATCGTGTACTCCATCGCCCCCGCTTCCTCGAGCGTCTTCACCACCTGCGCGATCGTCGACTGCTTCTGCCCGATCGCGTTGTAGATGCAGACGACGTCCTGGCCCTTCTGGTTGATGATCGTGTCGACGGCGATGGCCGTCTTGCCCGTCTGGCGGTCGCCGATGATCAGCTCGCGCTGGCCGCGGCCGATGGGCACCATCGAGTCGATGGCCTTGAGCCCGGTCTGCAGCGGCTCCTTGACGCCCTTGCGGTCGACGACGCCGGGCGCGATGCGCTCGATGGGCGCGAAGCGGCCGGTCACGATCGGCCCCTTCCCGTCGACGGGCTGCCCGAGGGAGTTCACGACGCGCCCCACGATCTCCTCGCCCACCGGAACCGAGATGATGCGGCCCGTGCGGCGGACGGCGTCGCCTTCGGCGATGGCGTGATGCTCGCCGAGCAGCACGCAGCCCACGCTGTCCTCCTCGAGGTTCAACGCGATGCCGAAGACGCCGTGCGGGAACTCCAGCATCTCCCCCGCCATCGTCTTGTCGACCCCATGGACGCGCGCGATGCCGTCGCCCACCGACACGACGGACCCCACTTCGGACACGTCCACGTCAACGGCGTGGCTGCCGAT
>CAZBIP010000483.1:0-2579 GCA_964491885.1 uncultured Vicinamibacterales bacterium | reverse complement strand
ATGGCCGGCGCCCGCATGTACGACGTGGTGCGCGTCGGCGCGCTGAACCTGATCGGCGAGATCGTGGAGCTGCGCGGGGACACGGCTTCGATCCAGGTCTACGAGGAGACGACCGGCATCGGGCCGGGCGAGCCCGTGGTGGACACCGAGGCCCCGCTGAGCGTCGAGCTCGGGCCTGGGCTGATCGAGAGCATCTACGACGGGATCCAGAGGCCGCTGGACGATCTGGTGGGCGTGGAAGGCTCGTTCATGAGCCGCGGCAGCGACATGCCGGGCCTCGACCGCAAGAAGAAGTGGCACTTCAAGCCGACCCTTGGCGACGGCACGAAGGTCGGCCCGGGTGACATCATCGGCGAGGTCAATGAGACGACCCTGATGGTGCATAAGATCATGATCCCGCCGGGCGTGAGCGGGACGATCGGCGGGATACGCGAGGGCGACTTCACCGTCGAGGAGACGGTGGGAACGTGCCGGAGCGACGACGGGGCGACACGCGAGCTGAAGCTGATGCAGCGCTGGCCGGTGCGGAACCCGCGGCCGATCGCGCGGCGTCTGGCGCCGGAGCATATTCTGGTCAGCGGGCAGCGCGTGATCGATACGTTCTTTCCGATCAGCAAGGGCGGGACCGCGTGCGTGCCCGGGCCGTTCGGGACGGGCAAGACCGTCGTGCAGCACCAGCTTGCCAAATGGGTCGATGCGGACGTCGTCGTGTACGTCGGCTGCGGGGAACGCGGGAACGAGATGACCGACGTGCTGACGGAGTTCCCCGAGTTGAAGGACCCGCGCAGCGGCGAGCCGCTGATGCGGCGGTCCGTGCTGATCGCCAATACGTCGAATATGCCTGTGGCGGCGCGCGAGGCGTCGGTGTACACCGGGATCACGCTGGCCGAGTACTTCCGCGACATGGGCTACACCGTCGCGCTCATGGCCGACAGCACCAGCCGTTGGGCCGAGGCCATGCGCGAAATCTCCACCCGCCTCGAAGAAATGCCAGCCGAGGAAGGGTATCCGGCCTATTTGAGCGCCCGGATCGCGGCGTTCTATGAGCGGGCGGGGCGGGTGAAGTGCCTGGGCGGGCCGGAGCGGGAAGGCGGGCTGTCGGTGATCGGGGCGGTGAGCCCGCCCGGCGGCGATCTGTCCGACTCCGTCGTTCAGGCGACGCTCCACGTCGTCAAGGTTTTCTGGTCGCTCAAGGGCGAACTGGCCTACCAGCGGCACTTTCCCGCCATCGACTGGCTCACTTCGTATTCATTCTATACCCAATACCTCCCGAAAACGTTCGGCGAGAAGGATCAGGGCGAAGAAATGGAGCGGATGAGAAAGGAGGCGATGACGCTGCTGGAGCAGGAGTCGGAGCTGCGCGAGATCGTCCGCCTGGTCGGCGCCGAGGCCCTCTCGCCGCGCGACCGCCTGGCCCTGGAGACGTCGCGGTCGCTGCGCGAGGACTACCTGCACCAGAACGCCTTCCACGCGGTCGACACCTACACCTCGATGGTCAAGCAGTACGAGATGCTCAAGACCGTCCTGCACTTCCACCGCCAGGGCCTCGAGGCGATCGAGGCCGGCGTCGAGACGGCGGACATCTTCAAGCTGCCGGTCCGCGAGGACATCGCCCGCGCCAAGTACATCCCACAGGACGAGATCGACAAGATCCGCCAGATCCGCCGGAAAATCGAAGACCAGATGAAACAGCTTCAAGGTGCGGCCGCCGCCAAGTAACGAGGCGAACAGCTTCCCGACAGCCGTAGGAGTACGACATGCGATCGGTGAAAGAATACCAGACAGTCACGAACATTCAGGGCCCCCTGATGATGGTCGAGATGGTCGACGAGGCCAAGTTCGGCCACATCGTCGACATCGAGCTGGCCGACGGTTCCATCCGCCACGGCCAGATCCTCCAGGTCGAGAACGACAAGGTCCTCGTCCAGGTCTTCGAGGGCACCAGCGGCATCGACGTCAAGAACACCACCGCTCGCTTCCTGGCCAAGCCGCTGGAGCTGGGCGTCTCGCCCGACATCCTCGGCCGCGTCTTCAGCGGCCTGGGCGTCCCCAAGGACGACGGCCCCGCCATCATCCCGACGAGCCGGCTCGACATCAACGGCCAGCCGATCAACCCGTACGCCCGCGACTACCCCAACGAGTTCATCCAGACGGGCATCTCCACGATCGACGGTCTCAACCCGCTCGTTCGCGGCCAGAAGCTGCCGATCTTCTCCGGCTCGGGCCTGCCGGCAAGCAAGCTCGCTGCCCAGATCGCGAGGCAGGCAAAGGTCCGGGGCGAGGGCGAGGAGTTCGCGGTGGTCTTCGTTGCCATGGGGATCACGCACAAGGAGGCCTCGTTCTTCATGCAGGACTTCGAGCGGACAGGAGCGCTCGACCGCGTGGTCTTCTTCATGAACCTGGCCGATGACCCGACCGTCGAGCGGCTCGCGGCCCCCCGTTGTGGACTTACGGTTGCCGAGTATCTCGCCTTTGCGCACGACCTTCACGTGCTCGTTATCCTGACGGACATGATCAACTACTGCGAGGCGCTCCGCGAGATCTCGACCGCACGCGAGGAGGTGCCGGGCCGGCGCGGG
>CAZBIP010000482.1:0-2584 GCA_964491885.1 uncultured Vicinamibacterales bacterium | reverse complement strand
TGCACAGAAAGTGTGCCGGGAAGCTCACTTTCCGTGCACGGATGTGCAATCGCCCGGCGAACGATTTTGGGGGGTGAGCGACGAAGTGCGCGGCGGTGCCGGCAAAATGGTGACCGTCGCCCGCGGTCCCGACCGGCGCTACCCGTCGAGCGCCGACGCGGGGAACGCGGACTGCTTCCCGAGCGCGTTCCTGAATGCCCAGATCGCAAGCGCGGCGACGAGCGCCAGCACCACCGCGCCTCGCCACGCGTACCAGCGCGTGATGTCGAGCGTCCACACGCCGGGGTCGGTGATGAATTCGATCGCAAACGCGACGGTCATCGCCAGCGCGCCGTGCCGCCACAGCAGCCACGCGATCAGCACCCAGAACGCCGCCGCCGTGCCCAGCACCACCAGCGGGCTCATCGTCGTTGGCCGCGTGGCCTGCAGCGCGAGGTAGCCGAACGCGATCATCAGGCACACGAGGATGGCCCACGCCGCGCCCGCCCGGCGCGTGGCGAGGCGCGCGACGAGGAGGACGGTGACCCAGAGGAGCGTCTCGATGACGGCCAGCACGAACGGATCGAGGCACGAGGCGAAGAACACGGGCGCGCGGCCGAAGGGGGCCGACGCGAACGACGAGGGCCCGCCGCCGGGGAGGTCGAGGGCGAGCGAGATCGCGTAACTGCCCGGCAGCGCGAACACGAGGCCCACCACCACCCCCGCGAGGACGGCCCGTCCGACCAGCGGGTCGCGCGTCCGGCCGTCGAGCAGGCGCGTGGACGCGACGAGCAGGTGCGGCCACGTGCGGCGGAAGTACGGCTCGAGGCCCAGGTACGCGAGCCAGACGGCCAAGCCGAAGAGCAGCGGCTGCGCGAGCAGGCCGGGGTTGGTGAAGAGGTCGAGGGCGGTCGTGATCGAATGGGCGTTGAGCGCCTGCCGCGCCGCCCACACGACGACGACGGCCGTGGCGAGCGTGCGCGCGGCCGTGCGGTCGCAGCGGCCGAGGCGGAGGTTCCGGCGGGCGAGAGCGGCGACGACGGCGAGCATGGCCCAGAAGGCGAATGTCACGACGACGAACGCGGGCGCGAGCGGCGGCGACGCCGGGCCGGCGGCGCCCCGATCGGGGAGCCCGCCCGTGGCCCGCGGCAGGATGGCCGTGCCGCGGCGCGGGTCGAAGCCCTCGGCAGGCGCGTCGATGTCGCCAGGCGCGACGAGGCGGAACGAGATCGTGCGCCCCTCGCGGGCGGCGGCTTCGACGCGAACGTCCTGGCCCTCGTACTGGCCCGTGCGCGCGTCCCGTGTGTCGGCGGCGCTCTCGGGCCAGATCCGCGGGACCGACGGGGCGAATGCGTCGGGCGGGCCGAGGCGCGCGGCCGCGAAGAGGGGGGCCCAGTCGATGGGGCGCGACTCGAGGCGGCCGCTGCCGGCTGCGTCCGCCGACCCGGGCGTGCCTCCCGTGCCGGCGCGCGGCGGCGTCACGCGGAGCGCCACGAGGCGGCCGCGAACGTCCAGCTCGACCAGCGCGTCCCCCGGTGCGGGCGGAGGATCGGCGGCGGTGGCGATACCGTCGGCGTTGAATGGCGCAAGCGGCGTTGCGGCCTGGCGGTAGCAGAAGCGCAGCGGCCCCGGCGCCTCGCGGACGAGCGCGCGCGCCTCGCTCGGACGCGCGCGATCGATCCGGTTGAGCTGCCCCTCGTCCACCCGGAACCACCAGGCGCTGTCGGCCGGCGCGTCCGCGTATCCGAGGTCCGCAAGCGTGTCGCGTGCGCGCGCCTCCAGCGCGCCGGGCGACAGGTCCATCGGCACATGCGCGGCCAGGTTGAACGGCACGAGCGACAGCGGCACGGCCACGAGGAGGGCGAGCGACGCGGCGAGCCACCGCCACGCCTGCGCGCGCGGCAGCGTGCCTTCCTCGCCCGACGCGGCCACGAGCTCGGGCGACGGCGTCTCGCCCGCGGCAATCGCGGCCGCGAGGGGATCGCCGCCGGGAAGCGCCGCGGCCACCGTCGCCGCCGACGCGGGGCGCCTCGACGGGTCCTTCTCCAGGCATCGCAGGATGGCGCGCTCGACGCCCGGCTCCACGTCGCTCGCGTGCGCCGACGGCGCGTCGGGCGTGGCGCTGCGGTGCGCGTCCATCCATTCGCCCGTCGTGACGGCCCGGAACGGCGCGCGGCCGGTGCAGGCTTCGTAGAGGATCAGCCCGAGGGCGTAGAGGTCGCTCTGCACCGTGGCCGGCGCGCCCGCGAACCGCTCGGGCGCGAGGTAGGCCACCGTGCCCGCGACGTCCGTTGGCGCCGCGCCGCTGCCGCTCTCGACGGCCAGGCCGAAGTCGGTGATGCGCGCCCGGCCGCGGCCGTCGATCATCACGTTCGACGGCTTGAGGTCGCGGTGCAGCACGCCCCGGTCGTGCGCGGCCGCCAGCCCGGCGCACAACTGGCGGGCGACGTCGAGCGCCTTCGCCGCGGGCAGCCTCCCGATCCGCCGCAGCAGCGACGCCAGATCCTCTCCGTCGATGTACTCCATCGTCAGGAAGAGGCGACCCTTCGACTCGCTCCGCTCGCTCGGGGCAGGCCCCGCCAATTCCCCGATGTCGTAGACGCGG
>CAZBIP010000481.1:0-2593 GCA_964491885.1 uncultured Vicinamibacterales bacterium | reverse complement strand
CGCTCGATGCGCGCGAGGTAGGCCTTGCTCTCGACGTACTTGGACTCAGGCGGATGCATCCTGACCCCGACAAGTTATGGGCGCCTCACCTTCCGCGCAACCGTGTTCTGCGCCCTCCGCGGCCGGCGCGTGTGCTGAAACATATGTGCCCGCGCCCAGGCGGACGCCTCGGCGTGTAGTCCCTGCCGAGCCGGCGAGGTTGAGGGCCCCTGGCCGTGCCGCCGCGCGCGGGGGGGGTGCAGAATCGGGGTTCTTTCGTCTGCGAGGAGTAAGAGGCTGAGGGGATTAGGGATATAGGTTTTCGACTAAACATGGGCTTTGGGTTATGGCAGCAGTGGGGCATGAGCAAAGCGAACAGAGCGCCTGAATGGGATTATCTGCGTCGGGTGAGTGTCCGTTTGATTGGTTCGCAGGAGCGGGAACGCTTCGATGTGCTGTTGGAAAGGGAGCATTATTTGCATAGCGCTCGGCTTGGGGGGCCGAGCCTGCGGTATGTGGCGGAGGTGGGCGGGCAATGGGTAGCGCTGATCAGCTTTAGCGGGGCGGCGCCGCATACCAAAGCGCGCGAAGCGGCGATTGGGTGGACGCCGCGCCAGCGGGCCCGGCGCTTGGGTTTGGTGGTTAACAACAGCCGATTTCTGGTTTTGCCTGAGCGTCAGCGCTATCCCAATCTGGCCTCGCGCGTGCTGGGGTTGGCGCTCAAGCAGCTCAACGCTGACTGGCAGGCGCATTGGGGCCATCCGGTGGTGATGGTGGAGAGCTATGTGGATGAAAGCCAATACCGGGGCAGCTGCTACCGGGCGTGCGGCTTTAAGGCGGTGGGGTTGACCGCCGGTTATGGCCGTTCCAGCCGGGATTACTACGTGGAGCATGGCCAGCCCAAGCAGTTGTATTTGCGGGAACTGCGGCCGCGGGCGATGGGGGTCCTGCGCCAGGGGCGGCTGCCGGCGGACTTGGCGGAGCACGAGGAGAAGATCAGCGGGCCGTGTCCGTTGCGGGTCAGTCAGTTGGCTTGCCTGCTCGAAGTCTTTCGGCAGTTCAAGGACCGGCGGCGGGGTCATGGTCTGAGGCACCTGCAGCCGTTCGTATTGGGCTGTGCGGCCCTGGCGATGCTGATGGGGGCAGGGGGCTATGAGGCGTTCGAAGACGAGTGTCGCAAGTTGACGCAGCGGCAGTTGCGAGCGCTGGGCGCTCGGCCGGATCCCAAGACGGGCCGTTACCGTGCGCCCAGTGATACGACATTCGTTCGGGTGCTCAACGGCCTGGATGCGGTCGAGTTTGACCTGCGCATTGGCCAGTGGATGATGGCGCAGGAGATTTCGATATTGCAGGCCTTGGCGGTGGATGGCAAATGCCTGCGCGGCAGCGCTCGCACCGACGGCAAACCACTGCAATTGCTCTCGGCGGTGAGCCATCGCCTGCGGCTGACCGTGGCCCAGGAGCCGGTTGCCGAAAAGAGCAACCAGATTCCTGCCCTCCAACCCCTGCTCCGGAAATTGCCCTCGGCGGCCCTGGAGGGCAGTCTGATCACCGCCGATGCGCTGCATTGCCAGCAGGAAAGTGCGCGCTTCATCACTCAGGAATTGGGGGCGGATTACCTCTTTGGCCTCAAAGGCAACCAAAGCGGGATGTTGGAGCGGACCCAAATCCAGCTGCCCCGAAAGTGTTTTCCCCCCGGAACATGATACCGGCTGGAACAAGGAGCATGGACGCTTGGTGCGCTGGCGTCTGCAATGGGTCAGCCTCAGCCCCGAAGAAACCGGCTTGTGCGGCTGCTGGCAGTTCATCGCCGTGGGGCGGGAACGCCAGGAACTGCGTCAGGGCAAGGTCACCGAATCCTCCGAGGAATACAGTTTCTACTGCACCAGCGCCGCCCCCAAGCAGTACAGTGCCCCGCCATTACTCCAAGCCATCCGGGACCATTGGTCGGCCATTGAAAACGGCTCCCACTATCGCCGGGATGTCAGCCTGGGCGAAGACGCCTCCCGCATGGCCGGCCGCAGCGGGGCTTGCGTCATGGCCACCCTGCGCAATCTGCTCCTGGGCTTGATGGAACTGCAGCGCCACCGCGGCCAAACCCAAGCCCGCACCTTTTCGGGATGGCGGCGGCGGCTGACGAATACCCAGAAACTCCAACTCCTCATTCGCCCCCTATGAACCACCCATAATCCAACCCCGGCGACCTGGCGGCAACCCGGCCCGACGGAAACCTCGGTACCGGCCAGCCGGGCGGCCCACGAATCGAGCTTCCGGCGCCGAAAGATCAGCCTCTCCGGCACGCCAACTCGCTTCAACGGCTCCAACCAAAACGCTCAGGCGCTTCGGGAGGCGTATGGATCAAGCAGACGAAGTCCCCCTGGTGCAGAGTTCGCTTGTGTCAGAATTCGCTTGATTTCCGGCGCAGGGCACGCGAATCTAAGCTCGCGAATGTGCCGTTTGATTGCTCCTGTTGCCGGATGCCCTGTACAGGCGAGGGCGTTTGCCCTTCCTTATTCTATGCTCCTGTCTGAGCAGAGATTCGAACGCAGTCAACGGCTCAAGTGCCATTAAGATCGTAAATACTATGCCAAATAGAAACACACAATGGGATTGC
>CAZBIP010000480.1:0-2623 GCA_964491885.1 uncultured Vicinamibacterales bacterium | reverse complement strand
GTGCCACTGGATGTCAACGATCTGTCACAGATCGAGTACGTGGCCGCGGATGACTTCACCCTCTCCGGCCGCCCCGACACGCTCGTGTTCATGCCGTTCAGAGGCACCGTGCGCTTCTCCGCGACGGTCACCAAGACGAAGACGACTGACGATGTCAAGGTGAGGCTGCTCCACAATGGCGCCGAGGTGACCGTCACTGGCGGCGAGTTCGATGCTGAGTTCGAGGGTACGCGAGAGATCACAGTGGATTTCGCTGTCGCCGCGCCGGTGCAGCCGACCGAAGAGGACCCGGCCGCAGAAGCCAAACAGGACAGCGTCACCGTGAAGCTCATGGCCGATACGCCGGTCGACCTGCACGCGATCTCCTGGAACCCCAGGATCCACTACACGGAAGCGTGGAGACCCAACGATCCTGACCCGATCTCGAATCCGCAGAACATCGCGTTTGACCTGGCGCCCGAGATCGAGCAATACCCGAACCGCGCGTCGATCAACTCGTCCACCAGCGTGTCATTCCCGTGGGTTGCGCCTGATGACATGACCCGCAACGCCCGCGCGGCGTTCAACTACGCGGCGTGGCCTCCCGACGCCGACGCCGCGGGCGAGGCCGTCATCACGGTCAAGACCTGCGGCGGCGTGGTCGCCCGCAGGACAGTCTCTTTGCCGGGCAACCCGGGCTATGTCTTCGACGCAGACATCGATTTCGTCGCCGGCACGGAGTATTGGTTCGACGTAACAATTCGAAAACCGGCGCTGTCCGAGCGGGTTTGGCTAACCGGCTTCCTGCTGACAGACCGCGACGATGAGACGGACAACGACATCTATCCGCCGGCCGCGCTGCACTGGACCGGCCGTCAGGGGATCTTCCCGCTCGCCCACCGCGGCTGGGCCGTGGCCGGGTACAACGGCGATGGTGATCGGGCCACTGAGGCGATCCAAGAGGACGACTTCGTCATCGACATCGACGACGAGAACCTGCCCGTGCAGCCTACCGACCCGGGCTTCGGCGACATCGACGATAGCGCCCCCGCGCAGGACAAGTCGTTCGCGTACGTGCCTTCCGTGCAACTGGAGACCATCCCCGGCCAGCCGACTCCGATCCCCACCGCAGTGTGGGTCGGCAACCGCGCGAACCTCGCCTCATCCGCGAACAAGGCCCGGTCGTCTCGCCTCGGCGCGGATACCAACGCCCTGGGCAGCGGGTCGTCCGCAGGTTCGGGCCGCGCGGTGACGCGCGTCAGCATCACCGCGCCGAGCGCCAAGCTGGCGTTCGGCATCGGGCCGCTCGGGGCGTCCTTCGGCGTCGCGCCCAGCTTCGGCCTGGTCGACTATGAGGACATGAACGGCGACGGCTACCCCGACATCATCACGCCGAACAACGTGACCTACACGACCCAGCGCGGCGCCTACTTGTCCGGCGGGGATCCCGGCCACCTCGCGGTGACCAACCAGGATCTGACCTTCGCCACCACGTTCGGCTTCAGTCAGGGGCTGGTCGACATCAAGGCTAACGCCAAGGGCAAGACCAATGCGACGAAGGGCGGTGCGGCCGGCAAGGGCAGCGACGCCGAGGATTCCGGCGGCGGCGTCGGAGTCGGCGTCGACTTCAACGCGAGCTGGACCAGCCCGAACGCATCGGAAGGTGACGGGTCGACCGACCCGAGCCAGAAGTACGCGGACCAGCTCTCCGAGATCAGCAGCGAAGGCGTCGGAGGGCTGCCGGACAGCACGGCCCCGATCCAGCTCGGCCTGGCCGACGTCAACGGCGACGGGCTGCCGGACCGGGTCTTCACCAACCCGAACGGCGTGTTCGCGCACTACAACCTCGGGTACAGCTTCGCCCCTGCGCCGGTCCAGCTCGCGACCGGCGGCTTCGAGGCACAGGAGTCGTACGCGGGCGGGCTGTCGCTCGGCTTCTCGACGCCGTGGGCCGACTTTTCAGGCGGCGTCGCGCTCAACTGGAACGTCGACCTCGCGCGCTACGCGTGGGTCGACGTCAACGGCGATGACATCCCCGATCAAATCCACAAGATCGACGGCGGGCCGCCGACCGTGCGGTTCGGGACGGGCAGCGGCACGCTCGCGGCCAAGCCCTACGGCCCGATGGCGACCGCGGAGATCGTGGGCATCGGGACCGGTCAGCAGGTGTCCCTCGATCGCAGCAACGGCCTCGGCGGCCAGTTCGACTTCACCGTCTCCATCGGCCCGCTGTGTCTCGCGGGGTGCTACGTGATCATCAACCCCGGCGCCAGCTACCAGAACAGCGTCAGCACGACCGAGGTCGACCTCCAGGATGTCAACGGTGACGGCTACGCGGACTCGCTGCACACGCTCGACGACAACGTCCTCACCGTGGCACTCAACAAACAGGCGGATACCAACCTCCTCAGGGGCGTGAGCAACCCGCTGGGCGGGACGATCACGATGACCTATGGCCGCGACGGCAACACGGTCGACCACCCGGATTCGGTGTGGAACATGGCCTCCGTGGAGGTCCATGACGGCCGGCCGGGCGACGGCGTCGACATCCGCCGCACCACCTTCGCGTACTCAGGGCTCAAGTTCGACCGCCTGCACCGCACCTCGCTGGGCTACGCGGAGGTGACGGAGACCGAGATCGACA
>CAZBIP010000479.1:0-2624 GCA_964491885.1 uncultured Vicinamibacterales bacterium | reverse complement strand
AGCACGAACGACGCGAACGGCGCCAGCGTCGTCCGCCCCGTCAGTACACGCCCGTCCTCGACGGATTTCAGCCTGACCGCTCCCAGATCGACGACCTGCTCCTGCCGCCGGAGGTTGTGCAGGAAGTAGAACGTCCGCCCGCCGCCCGACCGCTTCTGGACGGTCACCCCCTCGGGCAACTCCACGTTCAGGCAGCGAGCGAGCTTCAACGTCGACACCAGGCTCCGCGTGAACGCGTCGAGGAACGAGTCCCCGGAGGGCCTGGCCGCCAGGTAGTACACGCGCCCCGTTCCGTGCGTGTTCACGGTCAGCGCCGGCATGCCCGCGTAGAAGTCGCTCTTGTACGTCGCGAGCACCGCCGCGCCCTCCGGGTGCACGCGCTCGCAGTAGTCGCGGACGGGATGTTCCCCCGACAGGCCGAGCGCGTTCCCTGACGCCGGCACGATGTGCTGGACGTCGTTCGGGTACAGCGAGTCGATCTCCTCCGACCAGAGGCCGGCCATCTTGCGCAGCCCGCCGCCCGGCCACCCGCCGCGCAGCACGAGTTCGGTCTCGTTGACGATCCCCGACAAGTACGTGAGGACGAGCGTGCCGCCGCTCCGGACGAACGCGTCGAGGCGGTCGGCGACGCCGGGCTTCAGCATGAAGAGCATTGGCGCGACGATCAGCGTGTAGCGGTCGAACGCCGACAGGCTCTCGATGAGATCGACGGGCACGCCGAGCTTCCAGAACGGGCGGTAGTGGTCCTGGCAGGCCTGCAGGTACTCCTTGTCGAAGGCTCCGCGGCCCGGCTGCTGCCGCGGCCCCTGCGTGTACATCAGCGCCCACCGCACTTCCCAGTCGTACACAACGGCGACTTCGGGGCGCACGGTCGTGCCGACGACGGCGTCGAGGCGCGTGAGGCTGGCGCCGTGCGCCGCGATGTCGGCGAAGACGCGCGTGCGCTCGGCCTCGCCGTGGTCCACCACCGCGCCGTGCATCTTCTCGGCGGCGCCCAGGCTCTTCCGCCACTGAAAGTACATCGTCGCGTCGGCGCCGTGGCCGACGGCGAGCAGCATCTCCTGGCGGTGCTGGCCTGGCTTCTTGAGTTGCGGCGTCGGCTGCCAGTTGGTGTTCGACGGCGTGGACTCCATGAGGATCCACGGCATCCCGCCCTTCATCGTGCGGTAGAGGTCGTGGTGGAACGAGAGGTTCACGGCCTGCCGCCACGATTCTTCGCCGTGCAGCGTGGGGTACGCGTCCCACGCCATGCGATCGCAGACGTCCGTGAAGCGCCAGTAGTCGAGGCCGACGAACGTGCTCATCATGTTCGTCGTGACCGGAAGGTCCGGCGTGTTCGCCTTCAGCGGCGCGATCTCGTGCGTCATGAAATCGACGGTCTGGTGGGTGACGAAGCGATCCCAGTCGAGGTTCAGCCCGTCGACCGGGCTGTCGCGGGGGTCGATCTGATCCCACGACTGGAAGGTCTGGCTCCAGAACCGCGTCCACCACGCCCGGTTCAGCGCGTCGAGCGAGGCGTACCGGGTCTTGAGCCACGCGCGGAAGGCGCCCAGGCAGTCGTCGCAAAAGCAGGCGCCGCTGTACTCGTTCGAGATGTGCCAGCCGGCCAGGGCCTTGTGGCCCTTGTAGCGCTCGGCCAGCTTCGTGTTGATGATCCGCACCTTGTCGCGGCAGACCGGCGACGAGAAGCAGTGATTGTGGCGTGAGCCGTGCAGTTCCCGCTGACCCGAGCGGTTGATGCGCCGCACTTCGGGGTACCGCTCGGACATCCAGCGCGGCTTCGCCCCGCTCGGCGTCGCCAGGAAGGCATAGAAACCGTGGGCGGCCAGGCGGTTCATGATGTCGTCGAGCCACGCGAACTCGAACCGCCCTTCCTCCGGCTCGAGCGTCGCCCACGCGAAGATGCCGACGGAAAAGGTGTTGCAGCCGGTCTTCTCCATCAGGCGGAAGTCTTCCTCGATGACGGCCGGCTCGTGGAGCCACTGGTCGGGGTTCCAGTCCGCCCCGTGCAGCATGTGCGGGAAGCCCGGGATGACGGGCGGGTACCGGTCCGGGAGCGCGCCCGGCGCTCCGGGCTGCGAGGCGATGGCGACCAGGCGCCCCGGCACGGCAAGCAACGCCGTCGCGCCGAGCGCGGCCTTCAGGAACGGACGGCGGCCGATGGCGTCAAGCGACACGTCAACCTCCAGACACGTCGGCCCGCACCGCGAATGGCGGGCGAGTCCCTTACTTCAGCTCCACGACCACGACCGACTTCGCCGGCAGCGTGAGCGCCAGCGTGCCTCCCGAGAGCGTCAGGCCGTCGAGGGACACGGGGGCGACGGCGTCGGGCGCCGCGAACGTGTTGTGCGCCTGCATGGTCGGAGCGGTCAGCACCCGGCCCGCGGCCGATGCCGGGGTGACGCCGTCGAGCGTCAGGGTCACCGACGCCAACCGGTGCGGATCCGCGTTCGCGAACGACACGTGCACGGTCTTGCCGTCCGCCGCCCTCGTCGCCGACGCGCTGACGGCCGGGATGCGGTCCTTGCCGAACACGTAGTCGGGCGTGAGCACGCCGACCGGCAGGAACGTGCCGCCCTGGTGCACCTTGAACATCTCGTACACCCAGTAGGTGGGCGTCCGGA
>CAZBIP010000478.1:0-2643 GCA_964491885.1 uncultured Vicinamibacterales bacterium | reverse complement strand
ACTGCTGGTGCTGGGATTGATGGTGTTGCCGCTGCTCGTCGTCGGCTGCAGCAAGGGTCCCGCCGAGACCGCTCTCAAGGTGGCCGACGAGGCGATTGCCAAGGCGGCCCCGCTGGCCGAGAAGTTCGTGCCCGACCAGTTCAAGACGCTGACCGACGCCGCCGCGGCCGCCAAGGCCAGCTTCGACAAGGGCGAGTACGCGGCCGCCCTGGCCGCCGCGAAGGACCTCCCGGCCAAGGCCGACGAGATCCTGGCCGCCGCCACCGCCAAGAAGGACGAACTCACGGGCGTCTGGAACGGTCTTGCGGAAGCCCTGCCCGCCCAGGTCACCGGTGTCACGGAGAAGATCAACGCCATCGCGGCGATGAAGCGCCTGCCGAAGGGGATCGACGCGGCCGGCCTCGACGCGGCGAAGACGGAGCTCGCCAACATCACGAGCGCGTGGACGAAGGCCACTGAGGCCTTCGGCACGGGCGAAGTGCCCAATGCTCTCGAGATGGCGAACGACGTGAAGGCCAAGGTCGAGGCCCTCGCGACGACGCTCGAGCCGGTGGTGCTGCCGCCGGCGAAGAAGTAGGGCCCAATCGGGGATTCGGCCCTCCGGCAAGCTCAGGGCCGCCCTGAGCGAAGTCGAAGGGCGGGCGTCGGGATTCGGGGCTCCGGAACGGGGCCTCCAATCCCGGCGCCTTGCCTTCCCTCATGGCATTCCAGATGCACCGCCGCATCCTTCGTCTCGCGACCGTGCTGCTGCTGGTCTGGATTGCCTTCGACCTGGCGGCGCTCGACACGTGTGCGCTGGACGCGGACCACCTGGCGGGAGCGTCCTCGTTCTCCTGGCAGGCGCCGCAGCCTCCCGGTGCGGCGGCGCATCCGCGCGCGGTGCTGCACGCGGATCATTGCTTCTGTCACGGCCTCTCCACCGGGGCGGGCGCCCCCGTCACGCTGGCCGATCCATTCGACCGCGGGCACTTCGTGCCCGAGCCTTCCCGCTCCCTCCTCTTGCAGCCTGAACCGCCCATCTACCACCCGCCTCAACGCCTCGCGTAGCCTCCGCACACCGTCACCTCGGCCGTCTCGTGCACATCCGCGCCTCGGGGTTCCGCCATGAGAGGACTGTCTCCTGCTCTCGCCGTCTGTCTCGTACTTGCCGTCTCGCCGCCTGCCGCCACGCAGAACGCCGGCGCCGAAGCGCGCGTGCCGGCTCGCCTCTCTCTCGCTGACGCGGTCCGGATCGCGGAGGCCAGGAGTCCCCTGCTGTCCGTCGCGCGGGCTCGCGCCGGGATGGCCGACGCCGACGCGATCGGCGCGGGCAAGCGCCCGAATCCGTCGCTGAGCGTCGAATCGCAGGGCTACCCCCTGTTCTCCGGGGCCAGGCCTCCCTTCGCGGACAACCAGGAGCTGACGGTGGCGATCGATCAGGACCTGGAGCCCGGAGGAAGACGCCGTTGGCGGCTCGAATCCGCCCGCCTTGGATCCGAAGCCGCCCGTGCTGACGTCCGCGACCAGTCCAGACGCCTGAGGCTCGACGTCCAGCGCACGTACCTGGCGCTGGTGCTGGCCGCGGCCGACCTCGACGCTGCCAGGTCGACGCTCGCCGACGTCGACAGGGTTGTGGCGCTCAATCAGGCTCGGCACGACCAGGGTGAGCTGTCCGGCATCGAGCTGCGCCGCGCCCAGGTGGAGCGGCACCGGTTCAGAGACGAGGCGCTCCTGGCGGAACTCGCCCTCAAGAACGCCAGAAGCCGCCTGCTCGCGCTGCTCGACCTGCGCCCGCTCGACCAGGAGTTCGAGACGACGGATCGCCTCGAAGGCCCCGGAGTCGAGCCGACAGCCGCAGCGACATCCACCGGCGGCGGGCTTGACAACCGGCCCGACTTGACGGCCCTGCGAATCGAGGAGCAGCGCGCCGAGGCCGAGACCGCTCTGCAGAAGGCGCTTCGCGTGCCGGCCTTCTCGGTGGGGGCCGGCTGGCAGCGCAATTACGGCACGAACGCGGTCGTCGTGCGCGCCACGGTCCCGCTGCCGTTCAGGAACCGCAACGAGGCGGGGCTCGCGCGGGCCGCAGCCGGGCGCAGCCTTGCGGCCAGCCGCGTGTCGGCGGCCACGGCCGACGCCACGCTCGAGGCCCAATTGGCCGCGAACGCCGTGGCCAGCAACCGCGAGCGTGCGTCGCGCATCAGCGCCGACTACGTCCAGCTCGCGCGCGAGTCGCGCGACATCGTGCTGGCGTCCTACCGGGCGGGGGCGGCCACGCTCATCGACTTGCTCGACGCCCAGCGCGCCCTGCGCGATGCCCAGCGCGCCGAGAACCGCGCGCGCTTCGACTACCAGGTGAGCGGCTTCGAACTCGAGGCGGCCCTCGACGCCGCCGATCCAGCCGGTTCCAGGTGACCACGATGACGACCAACACACGCACGACCCCACCCTCCGGCGGGCCGCAGTTCACGAGGACCGGCGCAATCATGGCCCGGGCGGCCTTGGCGTCGATGATGACGCTGGCGCTCTCTCTGGCCGCTTGCGGTGGGCCTGGCGATGGCGACGCGCGACCCGGCGGCGATGACGACCACTCGCCGCCTCCGGCCGACGTGATGGTGTCGGGGCTGCAGGTGCCGCCCGCGCTCCAGCAGAAGTGGGGCATCACGA
>CAZBIP010000477.1:0-2644 GCA_964491885.1 uncultured Vicinamibacterales bacterium | reverse complement strand
CCGCGAGGCTGCGCGAGGCCGATTCACCGTACCGGCCAGCCGGCCACTGCTCCTGTCCGACATGGATGAGCCCATTCAGAAAGGTCCCGGCCGTCAGCACAACTGCCCGCGCCGAAACCGCAGCACGTGATTCTAGGTCACATGACAGAATAGTGGCGCCTCCAGAACTCGAACTGCCCGCCTGGCGAAGGGCCGTCGCCCGGCCGACCACCCACTCGACACGGGGGTGCCGGTCCAGCGCACCCTTCATCCACCGTCCGTAGGCTCGCTTGTCGGCCTGCGCCCGCGGCGACCAGACGGCGGGCCCGCGGCTTCGGTTCAGCAGTTTGAACTGAATCCCGGTCGCGTCGGCCGCCAGGCCCATCAACCCGCCGAGGGCGTCGATTTCACGAACGAGATGCCCCTTGGCCGTCCCCCCAATCGCCGGGTTGCACGACATCTGCGCGACCGAGTCGAGCGACGGCGTGCAAACGCCGACCCGGCAGCCCAGTTGCGCCGCCGCCCACGCCGCTTCCACGCCGGCATGCCCCGCGCCGATCACCAGGACGTCGAAGTCGATCATTGCTCACTGCCGGTCAAGAGCGGTCTCCGGCCTGCTGCCTTCATTCCGAATTCTAGATTCTGAATGAATTCTGAATTCCGTGTCTTCACTTCCCCACGCAGAACCGCTCGAAGATCCGCCGCAGCACGTCCTCGGCCGTTCGCTTGCCCGTGACTTCTTCGAGCGCGTGCCGCGCCAGCGCGAGATCCGCCAGGACGAGTTCCTCGCTGGCCGACTCCCCTCCCGCCTCGAGGCTCGCCAGTGCCCGCTCGACGGAATCCCGCGCGTCCCGCAAGAGCGCCTCGTGCCGCACGTTCGTGACCATCGGCGCGTCGCGCGCCGGGTCGCCGCAGTCCAGCGCGGCGTGCATCGCCGCGCGCAGTTCGTCGAAACCCGCTCCGCTCTTCAACGACAGCTCAAGCGGGCGCGGCACAGGCTCCTCTCCCCCCGAGATGAATCCGGTCGCTTCGCCGCACGGCGCCGCCGGGCAGTTCCCCGCTCGGTCCCGCTCACGCAGGCCGGCAAAGCGCATCTCCGGGGTTCTGTCGGCGGCCGGCGGGGCCCCCCTTCGGCACCCCACCGGGACTCCGGCCCCTTCGAAGCGCTTTGCAGACTGACGCCGATCGGCCTGGTTCGAGGGCCCGTGCGGGGAACCGCCCATCGGCGCCCTTGGCCTCGACAGGTGAGACACTTCCCATGCGGCGGGGAGGTCGCACTTGTTGACGACGACGACGCGGGAAGCGGCGGCCGTCTCTGCGAGCAGATCGCGATCGACGTCCTCGAGCGGCCACGATCGATCGAGCACGAGGATCACGAGATCGGCCACCTCTGCCGCGCGCCGCGCCCTCGACACGCCTTCGCGCTCGATCTCGTCGCCGCTCGCCCGGATGCCCGCCGTGTCCACGAGGCCGAGCCGAATCCCGTCGAGATCGATCGTCTCCGTCAGCATGTCGCGTGTCGTCCCGGGCTCGGCCGTGACGATGGCGCGATCGGTCCCGAGGAGGCGGTTGAACAGCGACGACTTCCCGACGTTCGGCTTTCCGAGGATCGCGATCTGCCGGCCTTCCCGGATGACCCGCCCGCGCGCGCTCGTCGCGAGCAGCGCGCCGATGCCGTCGAGCACGCGCCGCGCGACAGCGACCGCTTCTCCTGGCGCGACGAAGTGATAACCCTCGTCCGGAAAGTCCACCGAGGCTTCGAGCCGCGCCGCGAGGTCGAACAGGTCGCGATCGATCGCGCCGATCGCGCGCGTCAGCGTGCCTTCGAGTTGATCGAACGCGGCGCGCGCCTGGAGCGGCGTCGCGGCCTCCACCAGGTCGGCCACGGCTTCCGCCTGCACGAGGTCCAGCCGTCCGTTCAGGAACGCCCGCAGCGTGAACTCGCCCGGTTCGGCGAGCCTGGCGCCGGCGGCCATCGCCGACGTCAGGATTTCCCGCATCAGCGTCATGCTGCCGTGCGCGCTGATCTCGACGACGTCCTCCGCCGTGTACGAATGGGGCCCGGGAAAGAACGTCGCCACGACCTGGTCGATGGGGTGCGGGGGATCTTTCGAGAACCGAGGCTCGGGATTCGAGGTTCGGGATTCGGGGCTTCCGCCTTCGCCGGGCGGCCCGCCGACCTGCTCCGAGCGGGCGAGGGTACCCGCGAGCCGAAGGGCCGGCTTCGGCGCGACAGGCGTGACCTGGAGTCCGGACGCGGACGAAGCGGCGGCGCGCACGTGCGTCAGCGTGGCGCGCCGAGGCTCGAGGTCGTGTTTCACGGTCAGGATGGCGCGCGCGCACGCCAGGGCGAAGGGCCCGCTGATCCGCACCACCCCGATCCCGGCGCGAACCGGCGCCGTCGCGATGGCGACGATGGTGTCGGTGGGGGAGAAGGCCACAGGGTCAGGCGCTCGGGACTAGGCGCTCGGGGCTAGTATGAACCGGCATTGGCTGCGCGTCGCAGAAGGGAACAGAGCCAGGCGCCAGAGGCCAGCATGAACCGGCTTTCGCTCAGCACGAACCGCGCGCTCGCGGGGCCCAGTACTTGAACCGACTAGCGCCCAGCGCCCAGCCCCTAGCCCCTGGTCCCCGGCCCCTATTTCGCGCTGATGATGACCGTCTT
>CAZBIP010000476.1:1597-2658 GCA_964491885.1 uncultured Vicinamibacterales bacterium | reverse complement strand
GCCGGGCCACGGTCTCGTCATCGAGGGAGAACGTGACTTTCCGCAGTGCCATACCGATGCCATAATACCATACCGCGTGCCGCCCACGCGGCAGGCGGCCGCTGTCGCCCGCGCCGCATCCGCCGCCCGGCGCGCGCCGGCGCGGCGCTCGGGACGCCGTCGTCACCGCCGCGGCGTGCGGGGCGGCCGCGGGCCGGTTGAGCGCGCGTCCTCCAGCGCCTGCCGCACGAGCGCGCGCGCCATCCAGCGGCTGACGTCCACGGCCTCCGCCGGCGCGAGGCCGCGGATGTCGCGGAGCACCACCAGCGGCTCGATGCCGGCGCAGACGGCGAGGGCCGAGACCAGCCGCTCGTAGACGGCGCGGGGCATGGCCGCGCGCCCCGGGCCGAGCGCTTCCTCGATCCACGCGATGCGGCGCACGCCGCGGCGGG
Source organism: uncultured Vicinamibacterales bacterium (assembly GCA_964491885.1). Classification (GTDB taxonomy): domain Bacteria; phylum Acidobacteriota; class Vicinamibacteria; order Vicinamibacterales; family JAKQTR01; genus JAKQTR01. The sequence goes on along the minus strand of CAZBIP010000476.1, from coordinate 2,227 downwards.
GCACGGCCGAGCCGGCCGGCTCGAGCACGGTGGCCTCGACGAGCGACCGCAGCAGCGTCTCGTGCGCGACGACCAGTTCCTGCACGGCGCCCACGAAGCGGTCCGTCCGCTCCTCCAGCGTGCGGCCTTCGGCCGCGCCGGTCGCCGCGCGCAGGATCGCATCGACCTGGGGGCGGATGCTCTCCAGGGCGGCCTCGGTGAGGAGCTTCGCCTGCGTCGGGAAGTACCGGTACGCCGTGCGCCGCGACACGCCGGCGGCGTCGGCCACGTCGGCCACCGTCGGACGCCGGCCAGACCCGACGAGGGACGCGGCGGCAGCGACGAGTTCCCGGCGCGTGCGCTGCTTCTGCCTGGCTCGCCCCGGCCCCCCGTCGGCAGCCACCGGGGGCCGCGGGGCCTTCGGGATCCGGCGAACCGGTGCGGTTGACACGCCGACAGCCTAGCACGTATCCTGCCTTCGTGACACATACGTGTCATTAAGTCACAGCAGTGTCAACCGCGGGCCTTGCGGCCCGCCCCATCGTCCACGGAGGCCCCCATGTCTCTCTTCCGCGCTGCCCTCGCGCCGGCGCTCGCCGCCGTCTTCCTCGCCACGCCGCCCGCACAGGCCGCTCCTCAACCCCCCGCGCA
>CAZBIP010000476.1:0-1587 GCA_964491885.1 uncultured Vicinamibacterales bacterium | reverse complement strand
AGGCCGAGGTCATCGCCTCGGGCCTGAACAACCCCCGCGGCCTCGCCTTCGGCCCCGACGGCCGACTCTACGTCGCCGAGGCCGGCCGCGGCGGGACCGGCAACTGCATCGTTTCAGGCGACGGCCAGAACGTCTGCTACGGCGAGACGGGCGCCATCGTCCGCATCGATCCCCTCGGCGGCTCCGCACCCGAGCGATTCGTTGCCGGCCTGCCGTCGATCGCCCCCGCCGGCGGCTTCGGCGCCACCGGCCCGCAGGACGTCGCGTTCCTCGGCAACGGCAACGCGCAAGTCGTGATCGGCCTCGGCGCCGAGCCGGGCGCCCGCGAGGGCCTCGGCGCGAAGGCGTGGCTCTTCGGTCGGCTGATCCAGGTCAACGCGGCCGGCGGCTGGAAGGCCGGCGCGGACATCGCGGCCTTCGAGGAGGCCGCCAATCCCGTGCCGCCGAACGCCGACAGCAACCCGTACGGCGTGGCAGCCCTGCCGTCGCGGCACGTCGTGGCCGATGCCGGAGCCAACGCCTTGTTCGAGGCGAAGGCGAACGGCGAGGTGCGGACGCTGGCCGCCTTCCAGTCGCGGATGGTGCCGGCGCCGCCGTTCCTCGGCCTGCCGCCCGGAGCGACCATCCCGATGCAGGCGGTGCCGACCGCCGTCGCGCAGGGCCCTGACGGCGCGCTCTACGTGGGCCAGCTCACCGGCTTCCCGTTCCCGGTCGGCGCCGCGCAGATCTATCGCGTCCCGTCCGAAGGCGGCTCACCGCAGGTCGTGGGCACCGGGTTCACCAACATCATCGACCTCGCGTTCGACCGGTCTGGCGCGCTGTACGTGCTCCAGATCGGGGACGGATTCGCGGGGCCTGGCGGCCCGCCGCTCAACGCCCCGGGACGGCTCATCCGCGTGAACCCGGACGGCACCCGAACCGTCGTCTACGACCAGCTGTTCTATCCGGGAGGCGTGGCCATCGGCCCTGACGGGGCTGCCTACGTCACGAACTTCGGCATCGTGCCCGGGCCGATTCCCGGCGCGTTCCCGAACGGCGGGCAGGTGCTGCGCATCGAACTGCAGTAGGCGCGCCGCGCCAACCATCGGCCCCCGGTCCTGCGGCGGCGGCCCGCGCCGTCCGCAGGCCTGGGGCCGGCCTTCTGCCCCGCCGGCCTGCCGCGCTTCGGCACGCCACGATGCGGGCGTCAAACCGCAGAGAGGCCAGAGAGCGGCTATTTCCCGGAGGCGCCGGCTCCCACCGCCCCGGCGATCCAGTCGTTGACGCGCGCGAACTGCTCCGGCACCTGGTTGTGCCCGGTTTCGAGGGTCAGCAGCAGCTCCTTCTCCGCCGTGACGACGTTGTAGGCGGAGTACATGGACGTCGGCGGGCAGGTTTCGTCGTTGAAGCCCCAGGTGTAGAGGCCCGGCACCCTGACCCGGCGCGCGAAGTTGACGACGTCGTAGTAGGCCGACGTCGCGATCTTCTCCGGCGTGCGGTGCGATCCCTCCCCTTCGAGGCGGAACATGTGCGGCCAGCCGCCGGCGCGGCCTTGGACGTACCCGGTCACATCCGACAGCGCCGGGTAGTACGCCGCCAGCGCCTTCA
>CAZBIP010000475.1:0-2659 GCA_964491885.1 uncultured Vicinamibacterales bacterium | reverse complement strand
TGGCGGGGATTCCGCGATGTCGTCGATCTGCTCCTCCACATGGGCGCGACGGTCCCGGCCACAGGCCCCGTCTCGCAGGGCCTGCTCCAATCGGCCGCCGGGAAAGGCCTCGATGCGCTGTTCATGAAACTGGCCGGCATGGGCGCCAATCTGTCGGCCCACGTCGGACGCGGGGGCACGCTGTTGCATGATGCTGCGGGTGGCGGTTCCGTGGCCATCGTCGGCGAACTGCTCTCGCGCAAGTTCGCGGTGGACGAGGCTGATCGCGACGGGTGGACGCCGCTTCACAACGCCGCCTTCATGGGGCGTCTCGGCGTCGTGAAGGCGCTGGCGGCCGCCGGGGCCGACCTGGATGCTCGCAACGCCCTTGGCCAAAGCGCCTGGAATCTGGCCCGCGAACATGAACGTGCCGACGTCGCGGAGTGGCTTGCCGCCCATGGGGCCAGCCGCGAAACGCCGCGGTTCCCCGCGCTCACCGGGGCCTACCTCGGCCAGCCGCCTCCAGGCCGGACGCCGGTGGAGTTCGCTGTCGGCATCGTCGGGGGCCATTTCAGTGCGCACAGCAGTCCCGCGTTCTCGCCGGACGGCCGCGAAGTCTACTGGACCGAGTCGATCCCGCCGCGAGGCGCCGGATACGGCAGCGGCCGGACGATGATGAGCCGGCGTGCGGGCGATGATCGATGGACCTACCCCGAGCGCGCCATGGCGGGCACGCTGCCGCTCGAGGACGTCCCGGTGATCACAGCGGACGGCAAACGCATCTACGACATGGCGCGACGTCCTCTTCCGGGGCGGAGCGATGGCGGGAAGGAGCACATCTGGGTTGCAGACCGGGTTGGCGACGGCTGGAGCGACCCTCGCCCGCTCGACTCCACCGTCAACGCGCTGCCGCACCACTGGCAGTTTTCGGTGGGGCGAGACGGTGCGGTCTACTTCAATTCGCGATGGAAGGGGACGGCCGGGCTCTTCGTCTCGCTGTTCGCGGACGGCCGGCATCGCGAACCCGCCGCGCTCGGCGCGCCAATCGTGATGTCGGGCACGGAGGCGATGCCGTTCATCGCCCCGGACAGCAGTTACCTGCTCTTTCAGCGCAACTACGATCTCTACGTGACCTTCCGTGGCGCCAACGGCGCGTGGATGACGCCGGCGGCCCTCCCGCCGCCTGTCAATACGCCGGACATGGAGGTGTGTCCGGTGGTCTCTCCGGACGGCCGGTACTTGTTCTTCCTGCGGTCAGGACGCGTGTACTGGGTCGACGCGTCGTACATCGACGAGCTTAGACCGGGTGCGGCGCGATGAGCCCGGTGGAGGCACGTCAGGGAATGGCCATGCGCATGATCGTAAGGCTCGTTCTGGCGGCGGCAGTGCTTGGATGGAGCCCGGCCGCCGTCTCCGCCCAGGTGCAGCAGACCACCACGCCGGATCTCGGGCAGCTGGCCGACGGAAAAAGCGCCCAGCTCTACAACAGGTCGGTGACGGTCGGTCGGGAGGACGGCCGCACGGTGGCGCGCGTGGACGCCAGGCCGGGCGACGGGGGCGTCCTGCTCGAAGGCGTTCAGCTTGGCGAGGGTGTCATCGAGGTCGATCTCAAAGGCAAGGACGTCGCCCAGCAGAGCTTCCTCGGCATCGCCTTCCACGTCGTCGACTGGATGACGCTGGACGCGGTGTACTTCAGGCCGTTCAACTTCCGCGCCGCCGGTCAGGAGCAACGTTCCCACGCCGTGCAGTACGTGTCGCACCCCGCTCACACCTGGCAGCGCCTGCGCGCCGAGCGGACCGGACAGTTCGAGAAGGCGATCGATCCTCCGCCGGACCCGAACGGATGGTTCCACGCGCGCATCGTCTTGAAGGGCGGCCGGGTTGAGGTGTTCGTGAACGGGGCCGAGGCGCCGAGCCTGTCCGTCGAGGATCTGGGTGCGGCGAGGAGCGGCGGCGTGGCGCTATGGGCCGGCAACGGGTCCGACGGGTCGTTCGCGAACCTGACCATCACGCCGACGTCGCCACCGGGCCCGCCCCCGAAGAGCACGCAGACCATCTTTCAGGCCTCGGGGACGGGGAACCTGACCCGGGTGAGGGAACTCGTCGAGGCTGACCCGTCGATCGTGAACGCCCTGGGAGGGCCGCTCGAGCAGACTCCGCTCGCTGTGGCCGCCCGGAACGGCCAGCGCCGCGTCATGGAGTACCTGATCGAGCGGGGCGCCGATCTGAACCGCTCCGGAAGGCATTCCGGCACGCTCCTGGACGGTGCCTATGAGAACGGGCAGCAGGAGCTCGTCGAGTGGCTGCAGGCGCGGGGCGCGAGGTTCACGCCGCTCACCTTCGACATCGCGAGGTTGTCGCCCTCCATCCGGCGCGTGGCGTTTCCGTGGGGGATGATGAACAACGTCCTCGTCTACTCGGGCGCGGACGGCGCGGTGGTCGTCGACACCGGCTTTTCGAAGCGCGCGGTGGACGAACTGAGGCGGCTCATCGGCGGCTGGTCTCCGGCGGGCATCCGCTGGGTCATCAACACCCATGCGCACGGCGACCACGTCGCCGGCAATGCTCTGGCGCCGAACCCACTGGCTCTCATCAACGCCCAGTCGCTCACCGGCGGGGCGGCAGGCCTTCCGATCACGAGGGACCCGGCGCCGCTCATGGGCCGGTCCGGACGCACGCT
>CAZBIP010000474.1:781-2664 GCA_964491885.1 uncultured Vicinamibacterales bacterium | reverse complement strand
TATTTTTTGCTGAGGATTGCGAAATATTTAAACGAGTTATAGATGCCAAAGAGACACAGAACACAAATGACAAGAGAGGAGTTTGATAACTCCAAAGTACCGAGTAATCATGTAATAGTAGAACTCTTGCGGGTTGAAGAAGATGCAGTCACCCACGGAGGAGTAGCTATGGGAATGTACGAAGATGATACTTGGGAAGATGAAAGCGAAACACACCCTGCTGATATAGCATCAGTAGTAGGGATAGTAAGAAAAGTACCTGAGCATTTGACCTTTGGGGAGCGTGATGGTGATATGTCTTGGGATTCCGAAATGGAATTACAAGAGGGAGATACCGTTTGGTTCAACCTCATTGAGAGCAAGAATGCGGTAGAGATAACTATCTCTGATGAGATTAAGTCTAAGATTTACAGGGCGATACCATATTCAGATTGTTATGCCGCCAAGAGGGATTATTGGATAGACAAATGGAAAGACCAAAGGGGAACATTAACTATCATGCTTAATGGCTTTTGCCTGCTTGAGCCAGTAAAGATACCACCTATAAACAAATTAGACCTTATAGATCATGGTTATTATCAGGATAGAGGTATAGTAAGGTACTTAGGTCAGCCCAACAAAAGATATGTCAATCCAACTTACCATGACAATACTGATTTGAAGATTGGTGACTTGGCGTTTATTCAGACTGGTTATTCCCCGTTCCTATTGGAAAGACGCAGCTATTTTTCACTTTGGGAAATAGGTAAACTTTTCTACTGCGTTCAAAGGAGACGCTTGATCTTCAGTATATGATACGTAACCAACGCAGGGTCGCCATACGGGCGATAGACAAAGAAATAACTACTATTAAAAAAACGGTAGAGATGTGGCAGAAGCTACGTAGGCGAACTACTAAACCAGAGGAAATAGCCAATGCCGATCAGGCGATAAAACACTTAGTCAGTCAGGCTATGTCGTTATTTTTGAAAAGGAAGTCGCTGTACCTTAATAAAGACCTTAATAAATCAGCATAACATCTTTCTGATGTACAAGAAGGTATTCCTGATTATCTTCAGGATGAACGAATTTTCTGAAAGCATGAGGCGAGAACAATATCTTATCACCTACTTTTATTTTCATTTTTTCAGCAGGCGTTGAATCGCCGACTAAGACAACCTCGCCAGAGATATTACTTTTCTGCATTACTGCAACAGGCTTAAATATCAATCCTGATTCAGTCTTTTCTTCAGGTGTTATTTCCTTTACTAAGGATAAAAGTGGGAGAATGTTACCTTTGATCATATTTCTGTTTCTGTTAAAATTTGTGAACAAAGATAACAAAAGATTTGCTAATCTCAAAACAATTCATTAAATTTGTCAAAAGAAATTAATCATGAGTCGCCGACCAAAGGAAAAACCAGTAGATATAGGAGATGTAGTTTATCTCAGAACTGATCCTGAGAAGCTACCAAGACTTGTAGTATCATTTAAGGTTCATCCTTCTGGTATGGTAAAATATAAACTTATGCGGGGCGACAAAGGATCAAAGCATTGGGAATTTGAAATAGAAAGAAAGATTAATGATAACAGGGTAAAGATAGAGGGATTTAAAAAATGAACAGAAAAATTAGTATCATCATGGCTTTTTACAACAGACAAGCCTTACTTGATAAGACCCTCGAAAGTATACACTCATCAGCTAATAAAGACTATGAATTAATTATCGTTGATGATGCAAGTGTAGAACCACTTGTCTGTGATGAAGCTAAAATAATTAGAGTAGATAAGAAGGATAAGTGGTATACCTGCTCTGCCGTGGCTTTCAATAGAGGCTTTCGGGAGGCTACCGGAGATATCATTGTTATTCACGTAACCAACCCAGACCAGGCCGGTATCGTCCA
>CAZBIP010000474.1:0-771 GCA_964491885.1 uncultured Vicinamibacterales bacterium | reverse complement strand
TGAGTGCTACCATGTAGGAGATGTACTTAGTTATGTACGTGAACACATAAGGAACAATCAATATTTCTCATTCGCTTGTTATGCTATAAACAACAAAGAAACAATAGATTTTCATGGAGGTATAATGCCAACTATTCAGAATAAAAGATTTGAAGACGGCAACGGTTGGTATAATCACTCTGAGTATCGCCCCGTGGGCTATCACTTCTGCTCTGCTATAATGCGCAAGGACTTAGACAAGATTGGTGGATTTGATGAAAGGTATTCGAGAGGAGTAGCTTTTGATGATGATGACCTTATCCGTTATATCAAGGGTTCTAATATGGATGTAAGAATTATCAATAAGCCCTATGTAATCCATCAATATCATACTCACTTTGAGATGGAGAAGCCGTCAGTGCGGAGACCATATCATGATAGAAATTTAGCCTTATTCAATAGTGGTCTTAATTTTAATGTCCCCAAAGACTATAGCCGGAATGTAGAACTATATCCTGATGATGAATATCCTTGGGGAAAGATTATTGTTAACTACCGGAGACACTATGTTTACTATAGTGGGGATAGGACACCTAAGATACCTAATCGACTTCACTTCATTTGGCTTGATGGTGAACTCCCATTAAACTATATTAAGTTAATTGATAAATGGATTGAACTTCATCCTGCTTGGGATATCAAAATATGGACAAAAGAAGATTTATTGTCTATCGGATTAACTGATCCTAAATCATATAAATTTGAGATTCTTTATAGGTTTGGTGGAGTATA
>CAZBIP010000473.1:0-2669 GCA_964491885.1 uncultured Vicinamibacterales bacterium | reverse complement strand
GGCGGAGACCGGCCGGGGCCTTGCGGCGCGCCTGACCGGCAGGCGCGACGAGGCGAAGCAGCGGTTCGAGGGCGCGCTGAAGGCGAATCCCAACGCGGTGCTGCCCCGGCTCTACCTGGCCGAGATGTACGAGCAGGATTACGCCGATCCGGTGACGGCTTTGCGGCTGTGCCGCGAGGTCCAGGCGATCGCGCCGCAGACTGCGGGCATCACCGACTGCATCCGGCGGAACGAGCAGAAGGCGGCGGCGGGCGCGCCGGGAGCATCGAGCCGATGAGCCGGACGGGCGCCCCTGCCGTTCGCGCGGTGGCGATCATCGCCGCCTACAACGAAGCGGACATCATCGGCCCCGCCATCGCCCACCTGGCCGCGCAAGGCGTGTCGTCCTACCTCCTGAACGACGGATCGACTGACGGGACCGTCGCGGCGGCGCGGGCGTTCGAGGGCCGCGGCCTCATCGGCATCGAGTCGCTGCCGCCGCCGGCCGGCAGCCGCGCAGTCACGTTCACGTTGTCCCGGATCCTGGAGCGGAAGGCGGCGCTCGCCAGCGATCTGGACGCCGACTGGTTCATCAACCACGACGCCGACGAGTTCCGCGAGAGCCCGTGGCCTCACCTGTCGCTGGCCGAGGCCATCGGACTCGTGGACCGCCTCGGGTTCAACGCCATCGACTTCGAGGTGTTCAACTTCGTGCCCGATGGAGAGGACTGGAGGCCTGGAACCGACCCTGGCGCGAGCTTCAGCCGCTACGTGCCTGCCGCCGAATACGACCGCGTGCAGATCCGCTGCTGGAAGAAGACGGCAGGCCCGTTAGATCTCGAGGCGACCGCGGGCCACGAGGCGAGGTTCGCAGATCGGCGCGTGTTCCCGATCCGGTTCCCTCTTCGGCACTACCCACTGCGAAGCGCGGCGCATGCCGAACGGAAGGTCTTCGAGGAGCGCCTGCCCCGCTTCGATCCGGAAGAGCGCGCGCGAGGCTGGCACGTGCAGTACGACCGGTTCGCGGCCGGCGGCGATGCGCCTGCCCCCGATTCCGGATCGGCGATCGTCTTCGATCGTGATGCCGCCGCCGCGGCCGCGCAGGTTCGGAACCGTCTCGTCGAGGCGGCCCGGCCCGGCGTCGGCGCTGTGCCGGCAAGGCTCCTCGCGGATCAGGTGGCGTCCATCGAGGCGGCCATCGCAGCCGAGCAGCAGCGTATGTCCGGCCTGGAACAGGCTCTCGGCGAGCGCGAGCGCGAAGTTGCCGGCTTGCGCACCGAGCGTGAGGAGGCCGCGCGCCGGCTCGAGGACGCGCTGAAGCGGCTGGCGGCCTCAGACGCGCACGCGCGGAAGCTGCGGCGCGAATTGGATCGCGCGGGACGGGACAGCGCGGATCTCGTCCGCAGGCTGAACGAGGTGTTCGCCTCGCGAAGCTGGAAGATCACTCGACCCCTCAGGGCCGTCTGGCGCTTGCTCGGAGGCTCCTGACGATGGCGGCACCTTCATCGAGCCTGGCTGTCCAGCACATCGACCTGTGGGGGATGCTCTGGACGCTCGTCCGCACGGACTTCAAGAGCCGCTATCACGGCACACTCGGCGGGTTCGGATGGGCGCTTCTGAAGCCGACGCTCATGTTCCTCGTCCTGATGGGCGTCTTCTCGCTGATCTTCGCCTCGTCTCCGAACTACCTCTTGAACCTCGTCGTTGGCCTCTTCTTGTGGGAGTTCTTCTCCGAATCCACGAAGACCGGCGTGATCTCGCTGCACGCCAAGGGCTATTTGCTCACGAAGGCGCGGTTCCCGACCTGGATTGTGGTCGTCGCCTCCCTGTCGAACGCGGTCATCACCGTCCTCGTCTTCGCCTGCGTCTTCCTGGCGTATCTCGCCTTCGCCGGCAGATTCCCCGCCGCCGCGAACCTGGCGCTGTTCGTCTTCTACCTGGCGATGTACGCCGCCATCGTCACGGGGATCTCGCTCGCCTCGAGCGTGCTCTTCCTGCGCTACCGCGACCTCAACCAGGTCTGGGACGTGGTCACGCAGGCCGGGTTCTTCATCGCGCCCATCATTTACCCGCTCGAGATCGTCCCCGAGCGTTACCACCTGCTGCTCTATCTCTGGCCGCCGACGCCCGTCATTCAGTTCTCGCGCGACGTCCTCGTGGCGGGCACCGTGCCGACCTTGAAGGCCCACCTGCTCCTGGCGGCGATGGCCGTGGCCGCGTTGGCCATTGGCGCCGCCGTGTTCCGCGCCCAGGCCCCGCGGGCGGTCGAGAACCTGTGAGGCCCGCGTGAACGTCATCGAGGTTCGCGATCTGGGCAAGTCGTTCTGGATGCCGAGCGCGCGGCGCGACACTATCCGCGAGCACGCGCTCAGCTTCTTCAGGCGGCGTTCGTTCGAACGGCTCGACGTGCTGCGGTCCGTCAGTTTCGAGGTCCGGCGAGGCGAGACGCTCGGCATCATGGGCCGGAACGGATCGGGCAAGAGCACGCTGCTGAAGATCCTGTGCGGGATCTACCGGCCCGACGCCGGCGCGGTGATCGTGCGCGCGCCGATGACGCCTATCCTGGAACTGGGCCTCGGGTGGAACCCGGAACTCGACGCCGTGGACAACGTGATGCTGATCGGCACCGCCATGGGCATGCCGCTCCGCGAGGCGCGCGCGTCGCTGGACGAGATCCTGGCGTTCGCCGG
>CAZBIP010000472.1:0-2670 GCA_964491885.1 uncultured Vicinamibacterales bacterium | reverse complement strand
CGCCTTGCGATCCGGGCGCATCGCCGGTCTCGGTGCAACGACTGACTTCCACCACTGGCCGCTAGCCGGCGTGCCCCGTCAGCTGGCGCGCCAGCGCCAGCGCGCTCGCGGCGTTGTCGGCGTACCCGTCGGCGCCGATCTCGTCGGCGAACCGCCTGGTGACGGGCGCGCCGCCCACGATGATCTTGACCGAATGCCTGACCCCGGCGTCCTCCAGGGCCTTCACGGTCGCCTTCATCTGGAGCATCGTCGTCGTGAGGAGCGCGGAGAGCCCGATGATGTCGGCGCGCTCGTCCCTGGCCGCGGCGACGAACCGCGCCGCGGGCACGTCGGTGCCGAGATCGATGACCTCGAACCCCCCGCCCTGCAGCAGGGCGACGACGAGGTTCTTGCCGATATCGTGCATGTCGCCCTTCACCGTGCCGATGGCGACGCGCCCGCGGGTGGCCATCGCCCCGCCCGCCAGCAGCGGCGTGATGAGCGCCTGGGAGGCCTTCAGCGCGCGGGCGGACACGAGCAGCTCCGGCACGAAGAACTCGCCGCTCTCGAACCGGCGGCCCGCCTCGTCCATGGCCGGGATGAGCGCCTCGTCCACCAGGCGCTGCGGGTCGGCACCCTCGGCCAGCGCGCGCGCCGTCAGGGCCGCCGTGCTCCGGGCGTCGCCGTCGATGACCGCCCCGCGCAGGGTGGACATGAGGGAGGAGAGGGGATCGGTCTGCATCGCGTGTGTGCCTCGCATGCCGCGTCCTGGCGCCGCGCAGCGGGACGCGGGCGCCGGGCGGGGTGCGCGCGTAGCCTACCATGCGTCTGCGCGCCGGTGAAGTCCCGCCGGCGTGCGCGTCGGCGCCGGGTTGCGGGTGCGCGTTCCTGTCTGCCACAATCGGGGGCATGCCGGACCAGATTCCGCTCTTCGAGCCCGATGCGGCGGGCCCTCAGCGCCGACGCCGCGGCGCCTGGCCGGCTCCGGGCTCGCCGCTCGAGCAGCGCTACGAGCGCTACCGCGTGCTCGCCGCCGGCCTGCCGCCGGGCCTGCGCATGGGGACCAGTTCCTGGAGCTTTCCCGGCTGGACCGGCATCGTCTACGCGAAGAAGCGGGCCGTGTCGATGCTGGCGAGGGAGGGCCTGCGCGAGTACGCGCGGCACCCTCTGCTGAGGACGGTCGGGATCGACCGGAGCTACTACGCGCCGATCCCGGACGAGGATCTGGTGTCGTACGCGGACCAGTTGGGAGACGAGTATCCGTGCTGCGCGAAGGCGCCGGCCTCGGTGACGTCGCCGACGATTCCGGGCCTCAACCGCCACCATCCGAATCCCAACTACCTGTCGGCGCCCAGGCTGGCAGACGAGCTGCTCGAGCCTTTCGCGAGATGCTTCGCCCGCCACACCGGACCGTTCATCCTGCAGTTTCCGCCTCCCGCCGGCCCGAGGGGCGGCGGATCTGCGGCGTTTGTCGAGCAACTCGACTCGTTCCTCGGGCAGGTGCCGGGAGGATTCGAGTATGCCGTCGAGATCCGCGACAAGTGGGCGCTCACCGACGCGTACTGGCGGGTGCTCGGACGCCACGGCGCGGGACACGTCTACAACTACTGGTCGGCGATGCCGCTGCCGGGCCTTCAGGCGCGGACCGTCCCGCCCGAGTCGCAGCCCTTCGTCGTGGTCCGCCTGCTGCTGCGCCCGGGGACCTGGTACGAGAACCAGAAGCAGGTGTTCGCGCCGTTCGATCGGCTGGTGCAGCCGGACGACGAGATGAGGCGCGACGTGCTTGAGATCATCCGGCGCGCGGCCCGCGCGGGGCGCCGGACCTACCTGCTGGTGAACAACAAGGCGGAAGGGTCGGCGCCGCTCACCGTCGAGGCCCTGGCCGAGCGCTACGTCGCGGAGGCCGCGAAGTAATCCGTCACCAGAGAAAAACGGGCGGCGCCGCGAGGCGCCGCCCGTTCGAAACAGGCGCGGGAGCGTCAGCCGCGTCTACCTGAAGACGTAGCGCACGCCGCCCCAGAACTGGTAGTTGTTCGACAGCCCTTTGCCGAACATCCGGGTGAACGCCTTGCCCTCGGCGACGAGGTAGAGCTTGTCCTCGTTGGCGTTCGACCAGATCTCGGTGCCGGCCTGCAGGCCCACGGTCGGCGTCATCCAGTCGGAGTGGGTGATGTCCCACAGGCCCACGCTGGCGCCGATGTAGTTCTTGAGATTCTCGGTGTAGCCGTTGAACTCCACCTCGGCGAACAGCGCGCTGTTGCCGCCCTTCTCGAAGTTGATCGCCCCTCCGACGCCGGGGTTGATCTTGAAGTTCGGCGACACCTTGATCTCGGGGCCGAACTTCGCGCCGAGCAGCGGCGAGCACATGCTGTTGGCGAGGGTCGTCGCACCCAACGCCCCTGCCACCGCCTCTTCGCGCGTGCGGCGCTCCTTGCCGAACAAAGGCGACACGAACCAGTCGATCTTCGCGTCCTGCTCGCGGGCGACTCGCTCGGCCTCGGCCTTCTCGGCGGCGGCCTTCTCGGCTGCGGCGCGCTCGGCGGCGGCCTTCTCGGCCGCAGCCTTCTCCTGCGCCAGCCGTTCCGCCTCTGCCCGTTCGCGCTCACGGCGTTCGGCTTCCATGCGCGCCTTGTCGGCGGCGGCCTTCTCGGCGGCGGCCTTGTCGGCGGCGGCCTTCTCGGCGGCGGCCTT
>CAZBIP010000471.1:0-2673 GCA_964491885.1 uncultured Vicinamibacterales bacterium | reverse complement strand
TCAGAATCGCGGCGAAGCCCTCGGACACGTCGTGGGTCATCGACCATCGGGCTGCCTCGGTCAGTTCGTCTGGCGTTGGCCGGAGCGCAAGCAGGTCCGTGATGTGATAGCCCCCTCGGTCAACCGCGGCGTACAACTTGAAGTGGATCTGATCGACCCTGTCGATGACGTGCACCGTCAATCGCGGGCCATAGGTGCGTGTCTGCCATCGACCGGCCAACCCCGCGGGAAGCCCCATCTGAAAGAGTCCTCCGGCGTCACGATTGGGGCCGTTGTTCAGCCACTCTTCGGGGAGACCGAGATCCTGCGCAACCTCGGTAAGTGCCTGCTGGAGGTCGGCGGGCAGCGGGGCCGGCGAGAGCAGCACCCCGCGCCGCCTCAGCGCAACGACATCGACGTCCCTCGTCGTGCGCGCGACGAGTCCGCTCAGCATCAAGGCCGAACCCCCGCACAGGACCAATTCGACCGGCTCCGCCTGGTTCTGATCGAGGCGGATGGCGAGGGAGCGTAGTGCCAACTCAAGGGACTGCTGGTCGAAGAGTCCCTGCTGTGGAACATTTATAGCAGTCATAATGGCTACTATAAATAAACAATACCATGGCGATTGTCAACCGGCAGTCATTTCAGGCATACGGAACAGTGTCACGGTCCGTGGACGTCCGGCTTCACGATTCGGACACGAGGTCGCTGGCGGTCTCGTTTTGGGGCCACTACTTGACGGGTGTCATCCGGGCGCCGTACTTCCCGCGCAGATGGTCAGCCGTTCCCGCGAGCACGGCGCTGAGGCCGGCGGCGACGGGAATGCCGGGGACGCGCAGGGCGTGGGCGACGTTGAGCGCCACGATGGCGGCGCCACGCGCGACAGCACGAAAGCGCCCGACAGGCGCCGCTGACGCAGCCAGCAGCAGGTGGTTCCGCGCGGCGTAGTAGAGGCGCGAAGCCGACGCCGGGCCGATCGAGCGGTGCCCTTCGTGGAGCGCGAGCGCGGACGGCACGAGCAGGCAGCCGAATCCCGCGCGCCGGGCCCGCCAGCAGAACTCGATGTCCTCGAACGAGTAGAAGTAGCGCTCGTCGAAGAGGCCCGCGGCTTCGAAGACCTCGCGCCTCACCAGCAGCGCGCAGCCGCTGACGGCGTCGGCCTCCCGCGCGGGCCTGGCCGACCATGCTTCGGCGGCGTCACCGACACCGAGGTGGCGCATCCTTCCGCTCGACACCGAGAACCGGATGCCGGCGGATCCCACGACACCGGGCTCCATGCGCGACGCGACGAGGGGCGCGGCGATGCCGGCGCCGGGGTGGTCCGCGAGCGCCTGCTCCAGCCGCTCCACGGTGTCGGGCGCGATGACGGCGTCGCTGTTCAGCAGCAGTACGAGGTCCGCGCCCACGGCGAGCGCCTCGCGGATCCCGAGATTACAGCCACCCGAGAAGCCGGCGTTGCCGTCGCTCCGGATGATCCGCACCGCGTCGCGCCACGGCTCCAGCGCGCGCCCGCACGGCAGGTCCTCGCTGTTGTCGACGACGATGACGGGTGAAACGGGCCTGCGGGACGCCTGGACGGACCTGACGGCCAGCAGCGTGTCGTCAGGGGTGCGGTAGTTCAGGATGACCGCGGCGATCATGGCTCGGGCGGCGGGGCCGGCCTCCCGTGGCGCTGGTACCACAGTTCCTTGTAGAGCGCCGATGTCCACGCGGCATCCTCGTCTATCGTCCTGACGCGCGGAATTCCCTCGCGCAGGCGATCGAGCAGCCCCGGCTCGTCGAGCAGGCGCTGGAGGGCGCGCCGCAAGTCCGCCGACTTGCCCGGTTCGAAGAGCAGGCCGTTGCGGCCGTCCTCCACCATCTCGGCCATCGCGCCGAGGTTCGACGCGACGACGGGCAGGCCCGCCGCGAACGCCTCCTTGATGACGAGCGGCGAGTTCTCGATCCAGACCGATGGCACGACGACGACGTCGAGCGACTCGTAGACCGACGGCACCTTGTGGTGCGGCACGCCGTTGAGCCAGTTGACGCCGGCTGAGCGGAGGAGCGGCCTCAGCGCGGTCGCGTAGCTCGAGTCGCCGTGATAAGGAGCCAGGCTGCCGGCGATCGTGAGTTCGGCGCGCCTGGACGGCAGGCCCTGGACGGCTTCGATCGCCAGGTGCGGCGCCTTGGAGGGCAGAAGGCTGCCGACGAACCCGACGCGCAGCCGGTCGGACTTCTGCCGGTTCAGCCTCGCGAACGGCCGCGTGTCGATGCCGAGTTCCACGAACTGCAGGCGCTCGCGCGGGATGCCGAACCGGACGAACCGTTCGGCCAGCGTTTTCGACGGCGCAAGCAGATGTGTCACGCCGCCGCACAGCGCCCGCATATGCTCGATGCGGCGCCCCGCCTCCGCCGCGGCAGAGTCGGGCACGGCGCGGCGGGCCAGGCCCGACACGAACCGGCGGCGCGCGTCGGCCAGCGACTGCGGCACGTGGTCGTCGAGGACCCGCAGCCAGCGGGCCGCGCGGTGGACGGCTGGCCGCGCAGAGGCCGCGAGGCCCGCGCAGGCCGCGCAGCGCCCGGGCTCGGGGCCGTCGCATCGCTCCAGGTCCAGGTCGAGCAACTGCCCGCGGTGGCAGGCGAGCCAGTAGTCGTGGAGCGTCACGATCACCGGGATGCCGCGCGCCGAGCACTCGTCCACGACGCCGGTGC
>CAZBIP010000470.1:0-2679 GCA_964491885.1 uncultured Vicinamibacterales bacterium | reverse complement strand
AAAGAGCAAAATCATGTCTCAGGGTTCCTGGGGCAGCTTCTAATGGGTTGGTTGAGCCAACTGTTTGACGTACTGCAATAATGGCTTGCGGACCTTCCACAACCATTGCAAGAACCGGCCCGCTGGTAATGTATTCGATCAAACCAGAATAGAATGGTTTTCCTTGATGAACTTTATAATGTTCAGAAGCCAATTCACGAGTAACTCTAAGAAGTTTTATGGCGAGTATCTTTAACCCACGCAATTCAAAACGGGAAATTATCTCCCCAACAAGGCTGCGTTGTACACCGTCAGGTTTGATTAAAACTAAAGTTCTTTCCAAATTGATCTCCATTTATGTTGAGATAGATTTTTTTAATACTTCTTCAGCTTTTTGATATGAGTTCAATGCTTCTGCCAACTTACCATGATGTGCATATTGATCGCCTAAGGTTTGCCAAAGAGAAAAATCCTCAATTTGATCAGTAGCAAGTTTTTCAATCATTTGAATTAATGAATCAAATTCCACACCTTCAGATTCCATATTTTTGATAATCTCAGGGATTTGATCATATGCTTGTTTGTTAATAAGTTCTTCAAGTAATTCAACTTGAGTGCCGGGAGATTCGATCTCAATGTTAATGTCAGTGGAGTCAATTATTGATTCTGGAACCTCAAACGTGTCTTTCGAATCAACATCTTCATCTGACTTCGTAGTAATTTTGTCTGATTCTTTTTCTGAACGACCCGGTCTGTCTTTTTCCGTTTCAATTTGATCATTTTGTGTTTCTTCGCTTAAATCTGTAGATACGGCTTTTTCCGACGCATTGTTATCAAAGCTTGATTCGCTTTGCTGTAAAATTGATTCCTCAAATTTTTCATGTAAGAGACCCAAAGAGTTTGCATCAAGTGAGTCAGTAGAATCCAGATCAATCGATTCTATTGATGTAGAACTATCTTCAATAGGTTGAACGTTTACTTCATTATTTTTTAGTCCTCGCAACCAATCAAGAAGTTCGTCGTTAGTTTGTTGAGAGATAATTCCGGCATCGGATTGATCAAGATCATTTCCTTCGATATCTATGTTCTCTGGTAAAGACGACTCAATGGAGGGCTTTTTATTATTTTTCTTTCCTTGAGGAGAATCCTCCGTTACAGAATCGGTTACAGATACTGCCGACGACAGTACCGATTTAACCCAATCTGGTATTGATTCTTCAGCAGCGTCGATAGTGGGTTCCCGATCTTCATTGTTTTCTTGGATTGTTGAGGAAATTTCCTTGGTCTCTTCGTTCGCTAGATCAATATTTTCCCAGCCATCGTTTACTTTACTTTCTTGTGTTTCAGTTTCTGCAGTAAATTCCATTTTAATGGTTTGGTCTTCAACAGCTGACGCAATTTCTGATTCAGCTTGCAGGTCATCTCCCATGGAAGTAATTCTCAATTCATCCTGGTTTTCATCTACTGGTTCAACAGATGACTGCAAATTAAGTAACCACTCAGGTAAGTCATCTGATTCATTTTTCTCAATTTTTGCTTCATCTTCAATGTTCTTCAACCAATCTGGCATTTCTTCTGATTGAGAATCTTTGATTTCTTCCATTTCTGAATCTGAAAATTGAGATTTCCAATCCGAATTCGGAATCTTTTCTCCATCGTCAGCATCATTTATCAAATTATCGTCATCCATTTTTCCCTCTCTTAATTCTGAGAACAAAACGGACAAATCATCACTCGTAACGCGTGATTGTGGCGTGTTTTCCAAGTAATGATTTGCGTCCTGTTCTTTTTCAGAATCGCTTTGATCGGAATTGTCATTTACTTCCACTTTTTTTTTCGCGTCTAATGATTCAAATTCTAACATATGATTTTTGTCTTGATCTATTTGCTGTGGAATATTGTCCTGAAGACCTGAATCTTCTGCATCATTTGCAATGGTCCAACCCGCCTCCTGCATCCAGGCGGGCATATGATTATCCATCGATGGAGCATCAGACTCGCTTTTCATTTCTTCATCGCGACCAGCATCAGAAATACTATTAGAATCAGAAGATAACTCGTTTTGATTACTAATAGTTTTCAACAAATCCACTTCTCCAATCGTCTTTTCGTCCCATTGATTCGATAGTAAGTTTTCTGAAAAAAATACTCGGTTATTATTGTTTTGATCGGAAGAATAATCTAATTTTTCAAGCGAAATCTTGTCGTCAGAAATATCCTGATCAATAAGGGGTGATTCTTTAAAACGATAGTAAGGATCAAGAGCAATTAACCTGTCCCGACATATTGAAGCACTATCAATATTGTTTTTTGTCAAATATATTTGTTGAAGAATTTGATTTGCTTCAAAACAAAACGGATTACCCTCGATGATGTGATTACAAACATCTTCTGCTTCTGTAAAATCTCCGTATGAATAATTCATTTTTGCCAGGAGGACTTCAAGATCAACTCGTTTGGGGTCTTGGGTAAGCATTGCCTTTATTTCAGAAATGGCTTGTTGAAAGAGTTCTCCTCGAGCGTACATTCGAACAAGAGCTCCCCGTGTGAGGCGGATTTTGCCTGGGTGTTCGCCATCGCGAAGAGTAAATAACCGTTTTAGTTCATCTTGTATAGCTAGATTTGAAGGTTGGATATCGAAAGCCTGCTCCATATGCCAAATAGAAAGATCCAATTTATTTTGATCTTCATAGATAATAG
>CAZBIP010000469.1:1561-2681 GCA_964491885.1 uncultured Vicinamibacterales bacterium | reverse complement strand
ACCTTCGTCTCCGGCAGTCCGCGCCGCCGTCCCGCCGACCAACATCCTCCTGATCATCCTGGATGACGTCCGGTGGGACTCGATCGGGGCCTCGGGCAACCGCGCAGTGCGGACGCCGAGGATCGATCAACTGGCCGCCGAGGGCGTGCGCTTCGAACGCGCGTACGTCACGACTTCCATCTGCATGGTGAGCCGCGCCAGCCTGCTCACCGGCCAGACCATGTCGCGGCACGGGATCAGGGAGTTCGGGCGGGCGCTCGCGCCGGAGGCGCTGACGAAGACGTATCCCGCCGTGCTCAGGCAGGCGGGGTACTGGGCGGGATACGTGGGCAAGTACCACGTGGGCACGCCGCGGCCCGAGGACTACGACTTCGTGCGCGCGTATCACGGGACCCACTGGATCGAGGAGCCGGACGGCCGTCGGGTCCACGTGACGGAGAAGAACGCACGGGACGCGCTCGAGTTCCTGCGTGCCCGGCCGAAGGACAGGCCGTTCGTCCTCGCGTTGGGCTTCTTCGCGCCTCACGCCGAGGACGGCGCCCGGGAGCAGTACCTCCCGCAGGACTGGAGCGCCAAGTACTACGAGCGTGCGGTGATCCCGCCGCCGTTGCACGGGGCGCCCGAGTTCCTCGCCGCGCTCCCGCCCTTCCTGTCGTCTGAAGCGAACGAGGGCCGCCGGCGTTATCACCTGCGCTTCGACACGGCCGAGAGCTACCAGGCCTGCATGACGCGCTACTACCGGCTGATCACCGAAGACGACGAGGCGATCGGCCGGGTCCTGGACGAGTTGAAAGCCGAGCGGGTGTACGAACAGACCCTGGTCGTCGTGATCGGCGACAACGGCTACTTCCAGGCCGACCGCGGGCTCGCCGACAAGTGGTACCCGTACGAGGAGTCCATCAGGGTGCCGCTCGTCATCCGCGATCCCCGCCTGCCGGCCGCACGGCGCGGCGCCGTCCCGCGGGAAGTCGCGCTGAACATCGACATCGCCCCGACGCTGCTCGCGGCGGCCGGCGTGGCCATCCCCTCCGTCATGCAGGGGCAGGATCTGTCGCCGCTCTACTTGAACGCCAGGCCTCCTCGCTGGCGCGACGAGTTCTTCTACGAGCATCCCACGATC
>CAZBIP010000469.1:0-1461 GCA_964491885.1 uncultured Vicinamibacterales bacterium | reverse complement strand
GGGCGGAAGCCCGGCCCCCCGAGCGTTGAGGTCGCTAGACGAGCGCTTTCCGGCAGTACTCGACGCACTTCTTGATCTCGGTGAGCACGTCCGAGCCCTCCGGGGTCTGGTACTCGTATTCGATGCTCGCCGGGAACGTGAACGTGTTCTTCTTCATCGACTGCAGGACCGCCGCCAGCGGCGTTTCGCCCTGCCCCCACGGCATGTTCGCGCCGCCCCCGCGCTGGCCCTCGGCGGGCTGCCCCGGCGGCGGAGCCTTGCGGTCCTTCAGGTGCAGGCTGGCGATCCGATCGTGGTACTTCTCGACCAGCGGCACCGGGCTCTCGCCGTTCACCCCGAAGTAGTGGCCGACGTCGAAGTTGAGCGCGGTGTAGGGCGATGCCGTCAGCACCTTGTCGAAGCCCGACGATCCGCCCTGTCCGTGCGTGTGGAACGCGATGCGCAGCTTCCGCTTGGCGGCGTACTCCGCCACCCGCTTCAGCAGCGCATCGTCGGTCGGCAGTTCCATCGTGACGTGGTCGGCGCCCAGGGTCTCCGCCACGTTCCAGATGTAGGCATATTCTTCATCCGACATCTCGAGCGTCGGCGGCAGCTTGAACGCGTAGATCTTGATGCC
Organism: uncultured Vicinamibacterales bacterium; assembly: GCA_964491885.1. Lineage (GTDB taxonomy): Bacteria > Acidobacteriota > Vicinamibacteria > Vicinamibacterales > JAKQTR01 > JAKQTR01. The sequence goes on along the minus strand of CAZBIP010000469.1, from coordinate 845 downwards.
CGCGTCCTCGTACATCTTCCGGAACGCGCGGTACTTGTCCATCGGGACCGAGAGGCGCCACGCCTTCATCTCCTCGGCCCGCTTGCGCATGGCCGCCTGCTGCTCGGGCGTCAGCGGTGCCCGTCCCCGGCCCTGGCCGCCGGGGGCGCCCGGGGCGCCCGCGCCAGGGGGCGCACCGGCCGGGGGCGCTGTGCCCGGCGCTCCGCCGCCAGGCGGCATCCCGCCCGGAGGCATGCCACCCGGCGGCATTCCGCCGGGGCCGCCGGGTCCGAAGCCGCGTCCCTGCTGCACGGGTGCCCCGGCGTAGCTCTCTGCGACGTTCGACATCAGCTCGATGCCGCTGATGCCGCAGTCGAGGCAGTACTTGAGCGTCTCTTCGGCGCTCGAGGGCAGCGAACGGAAGCTGTAGGTGATGATCCCGACCTGAACCCCGCCGAACACCGAATTCGGTTTGGCGGCGGCCGCCAGCTTCAGCTGCCCCAGTGGCAGCGCCGCCGCGGCAAGCGCCAGCTGACCGAATTCGCGCCGTGTGTACTCCATCGCGTCCTCCGATCCTAGACCTTCACTTCCCATCCCTTGCGGTAGCCGAGCTGCAGGTGCGTGTTGGCCTCCGGGCTGTTCGTGAACAGGCCCGTCCTGGCGTCGTAGAGCAGTTTTCCGTCGACGCGCACGGCCGCCGACCCGAGCACGAGCCACTCGGTGTAGGGCGCCGCGATTTCGAATTCCGAACACGAGGGTGAGCCGCCCTTGCAGGCGCGGATCCAGTCGCGGATGTGGCCCGGCGACCGCGTGAGGAGCTGAGGCGGCAGCGTGTAGTCAGCCCAGCGCTCGCCCGGAATCAGGCC
>CAZBIP010000468.1:0-2692 GCA_964491885.1 uncultured Vicinamibacterales bacterium | reverse complement strand
GACGCCCCGCTGCGCTAGAATGCCCGCGAAGGAACAGACGTGGCTGCCCGCATCTGCCGGTCCGCGGCGTTCATCGGTGCGGCGGCAGCCCTGCTCGTCCTCGTCACCCGTCACGCCCCTGGTCCGGTCTCCGCAGCCATGCCACAGTCCTCCGCCCCACCCACACGCATTGTTCTCGGCTGGGCCGGCGACGCCGCCACGACCCGCGCCGTGACGTGGCGCACCCGCACGCCGGCGGACGCGCCGCGAGCCGAGATCGGCCTGGCGAGCGCAGCAGCTGAAGGGACCGCCGCCCCGCCAGTGAGCGTCCCGGCGACGGCGCGCCCGGTCGCGCTCGGCGGCGGGCGCACGGTGACGCACTACCGGGCCGAGTTCACGGGCCTGAAGCCGGCCACCACGTACGCGTACCGCGTCGGCGGCGGCTCGGCGTTCAGCCCGTGGCACCGCTTCACGACGGCGTCCGCCGCCCCTGCGCCGTTCCGCTTCATCTATCTCGGCGACGCCCAGAGCGGCCTCGACAAGAAGTGGCCGGCCGTCGTGCGCGCCGCGTTCGCCGTGGCGCCCGACGCGCGGTTCGTGGTCCACGGAGGCGACCTGCTCTCGGACGGCTACGACAGCGGGCTCTGGGGCTCGTTCGTGGCGGGCCTGGGCGAAGCAGCCGCCACCGTTCCCCACCTTCCCGTGCCGGGCAACAACGACGTGCGGCGCGTCCCCGCCGGGGCGGATCGAGGCCGCGTCCTGAGAGTCTCTCCGCTGTGGAACGCGCACTTCGCGCTCCCGCCGAACGGCCCGGCCGGGCTTCCCGATCTCGAGGGCCAGAACTACGTCGTGGACTACCAGGGCGTGCGCATCGTCGCGCTCGACGTGAACGCGTTCGCCAACGAGGAATTCGGGCGGTCGGCCGGCGCGCGCGTGCGGGAGACGCTGACTGCCTGGCTCCGCCAGGTCCTCGGCACGGGCTCTCCCCGCTGGCGGATCGTCGTCCAGCACTACCCGCACCACTCGGTCGTGAAGAGGCGCGATTATCCCGCGATGCGGGACGCGCTCGCCCCGATCTACGACGAGTACGGCGTCGACCTGGTCCTCCAGGGGCACGACCACGCGTACTCCCGCACGCACAAGGTCTTCGACGGACACCTGGCGGACGACGCGGCCCGCGGCACGGTGTACGCGACCTCGGTGTCGGGGCCGGAGACCGAGCCGATCACCACCAAGTGGAAGCCGCTCATGGCGGCACTTCGCGAAGGGGCCCTGCTCTACCAGGTCATCGGGGTGGAGAACGGCCGGCTGACGTACGAGGCCTGCACGGCCGCCGGAAAGCCGATCGACGCGTTCAGCCTCAGCCGGCCGGCCGGCGCCGCGCCTGGAACGCCGGCCGTCCTGTCACAGGACCGGTAGGCCCGGGACCTCGCTTCACTCCGCGGCCTGCGACGCGGCGGCAGGCTGCGCGGCATGGCCGCGCTCGAGCTTCAGCATCACGCACGCGAGCGGCGGCAGCGTCAGGCTCACGGAGTGTTCGTAACCGTGCGTCGGGATGTCGTCCGTCGGAACGCCGCCCTGGTTGCCGACGTTCGAACCGCCGTACGCCTCGGCGTCGGTGTTGATCACCTCGCGGTACCAGCCCGCCTCGGGCACGCCCAGCCGGTACCCGTACCGCACCACCGGCGTGAAGTTGAGGATGAAGACGGTGAAGTCGGCCGGGTCCTTGGAGCGCCTGACGAACGACACGACCGAGCTTTCGTGGTCGTTGCAGTCGATCCAGGAGAAGCCCTCGGGCCGCGAATCGAGTTCGTACAGCGACGGCTCGGCGCGGTAGACGCGATGGAGGTCCTGCACCAGCTGCCTGACCCCCTTGTGCTCCGGGTACGCGAGGACGTGCCAGTCGAGGCTGTGGTCGTGGTCCCACTCCTTCGCCTGGCCGAACTCGCCGCCCATGAAGCAGAGCTTCTTTCCCGGGTGGGCGAACATGTAGCCGTAGAGCGCGCGCAGGTTCGCGAACCGCTGCCACGTGTCGCCGGGCATCTTCGACACCATCGAACGCTTGCCGTGGACGACCTCGTCGTGCGAGAACGGCAGGACGAAGTTCTCGGTGTAGGCGTACAGCATCGAGAACGTGATGTCGTTGTGCTGCCACTTCCGGAACACCGGGTCCTTCGACATGTAGCGCAGCATGTCGTGCATCCAGCCCATGTTCCACTTGAAGGTGAAGCCCAGCCCCCCGGTGTACACCGGCCGGCTCACGGCCGGCCACGCCGTCGACTCCTCGGCGATCATCACCGCGCCCGGGAACCGCTCGTGCACGACGACGTTCAGGTGCCGGATGAACTCGACGGCGTCGAGGTTCTCGCGGCCGCCGAAGCGGTTGGGGACCCACTGCCCTTCCTTGCGCGAGTAGTCCAGGTAGAGCATCGACGCCACGGCGTCCACGCGCAGGCCGTCGGCGTGGTACTCGTCGAGCCAGAAGAGGGCGTTCGACAGCAGGAAGTTGCGGACCTCGTGCCGGCCGTAGTTGAAGACGAGCGTGCCCCACTCCTTGTGCTCGCCCAGCCGGGTGTCCTCGTGCTCGTAGAGCGCCGTGCCGTCGAAGCGGATGAGCCCGTAGCCGTCCTTCGGGAAGTGCCCCGGCACCCAGTCCAGCAATACGCCGATGTTGTTATTGGAGGATTCCCTTGCCAGGATATTAGTATCAACG
>CAZBIP010000467.1:0-2697 GCA_964491885.1 uncultured Vicinamibacterales bacterium | reverse complement strand
TTCGTGCCCGTGTAGCTCAGGTGGATAGAGCAACGGTTTCCTAAACCGTAGGCCGCCTGTTCGAGTCAGGCCACGGGCACCAGCACTCCACAGGGATTCATCATGAAGCGCACGGAACGCCATCACCTCAAAGAGAACGAAGTCGCCGAGTGGCTGGTCAAGACCAAGACGTGGTACGAGGCCAACAGCAAGCTGGTGTCGTACGCCGGGATCGGCGTGCTCGTGCTGGCGGTGGCGCTGGCTGCGCTTCTCGCCTTCCGGCAGATGAGCGCAGGACGGGCCGCGACGGCGCTCGCCGAGGCGATGAGCATCGCCGAGGCGCCGGTCGTGCCGCCGCCCGCAGCCGAGGCGGGGAAGTTCCCGGTGCAGCAGCCGGGCACATACCCGACGGAACGTGCCCGTCTCGACGCGGCCCTGCCGAAGCTCCTCGCGGTTGCTGACGAGTACTCGGGCAGCGACGCGGGCCGGATGGCGGGCTACCGCGCCGCGGCGGCGCTCGCCGCCGTGGGTCGCCTCCCCGAGGCCATTCAGCGCTATCAGCAGGTTGCGGACCGCAGCACGGGCGCGCAGCGGGCGATGGCGCGCATGGGCCTGGCCGAAGCCCAGGTCCTGTCGGGCCAATTCGACCAGGCGATCGCGACGCTGACGGACCTTTCCACGTCGAGCGCCGACGACGTGCCGGTTGACGGCGTGCTGATGCAGCTCGCCCGCGCCTACCGCCTGGCGGGCAAGACCGACGATGCCCGGAAGACCCTCAAGCGGGTCGCCGACGAGTTCCCGCAGTCGCCGTATGCGTCTGCCGCCAGGCGCGATGCCGAGGGCGACGGCGCGGGCAGTTAGCGGCCCGGGGCCGCGTCAGCGGGCCGGGAAGAACCGGTAACCGATCAGCTTGTAGACCAGCCGGGCCGCCAGGAAGTTCGGCGCGACGAAGCCCGGGATGGGGCTCAACTCCACCACGTCGGCCGCGACGACGGTCTTTCGCGCGGTAACCAGCCGCAAGAGCTGCAGCAACTCGCGCCAGCTCAGGCCGCCCGGCTCGGGCGTGCCCGTCGCGGGCATGATCGCCGGGTCGAGGCCGTCCACGTCGATCGTGACGTAGACCTTCTCGCCGAGGGCGTCCACGGCGCGCTCGATCCAGTGCGGATCCTGGCGCATGTTCCAGTCGTAGAAGACGCGCGTGTTCAGGCCCGGGATCGCGGCGGCCTCGGGCGCGGACAGGTTGCGGATGCCGACCTGCACGGCGGGGGCCACCTCGAGGACGCGGCGCATGGCGCTCGCGTGGCTGTTGCGGTCGCCCAGGTAGCTCTCGCGCAGGTCGGCATGCGCGTCGACCTGCAGCACGCTGAGTCCGGGGTGCACGTCGGCCACGCCCGCCACGAGCGGCGCCGTGAGCGCGTGCTCGCCCCCGAGCGCGACGAAATACTTGCCGGCGCCGGCGATCCACGCCGCCACGCGGCGCATCTCCGCGAACGCCTCGTCGGTGGACGGGAACGGCGACTCCATACCGGGCATCGTGTGGATGCCGACGTCCGCGACCTCCAGGCCGAGCTCCTCGTCGTACAACTCGACCTGGCTCGACGCCGCGAGAATCTCGCGCGGGCCGTTCTTCGTGCCCGGCATGTACGAGGTGGTGCGCTCGAAGGGCACCGGGAGCACGACGGCCTTCGCGCGGTCGAACGAGGCATCGTCCTGGTCGAGGCCGCAGAAGGTGAAAGGGGGCTGCGCGTGGTAGCGAAGCGCGGGTGTCATGCCTCGATTCTAGCCCAACGGGAGGATAGGGCTGTCAGAACGCGTAGCCGGTCCGGACGAACGCGGCGGTGCGGCCGGGCCTGTCGACGCGCGACGGGTCGTGCACCCGCGCCACGCCCGCGGTGAGGCTGACGTTCCACCCGTAGCCCAGCGTGAGACGTGCCGAGATCTCCGCGCCCAGCGAATAGGCGGGCTTCGGCAGGCTGCCCATCGCGGGCCCCGCCGATCCGGCGTCGAAGAACACCGAGCCGTGAACGTCCCGCAGAAAGATCGGCCAGGTGCGGACGCCCCGTTCGAGGCGCAGCAGCGGGAAGCGGTAATCGACGTTGGCGACGGCGATGGCCGAGTCCACGCGCGCGTCGCGTCCCAAGCCGCGCAGCAATCCCAGCGCGTCGTCGCTGAAACTCAGCCCGGACAGCGGAAGGGCAGGTGCCCCCAGGCCGAACCGCCGCCGCACGGCGCGGTCGCCGCGGCTCGAGCCGGCCGCCGCCCGTACGGCCAGCACGTCGTGACGGCCGAGGGCCGGGATGTAGGCGCGCGCGTCGGCCGTGACGGTGGTGGCCTGGCCGTCGGCGCCAAGGGCGGGCAGCACGCGCTCGACCGTCGCGCTGGCCCTGACGCCCCGCTCGGGGCTGATGGAGTAGCCGAACACGTGCGCGCTCGACAGGCCCCACGCGGCCCTGAGGGCATGCCGGCTCCGATCCGGAATCGCGGCGGCGGCCGGCAGGCGCCGCACCTGGAAGTCGGCGCCCGCGAGCCACGTCTGCGCGAGGCGCACGCGCCGCGCGGGAATCACGACGCCGGCGAAGAACTCCCGGGTCCGCTCGTCCGATGTCAGGAACACGCCCGGCGCCGGCGTTCCGATCCTCACGGTGTCGATCGTCTCGGCCGCCGACAGGAAGAACGTCGGCGTCCAGCGGTTGTAGCTGTAGTACGCGCCCCACTCGA
>CAZBIP010000466.1:0-2717 GCA_964491885.1 uncultured Vicinamibacterales bacterium | reverse complement strand
CCGCTGTTGCCCATCGCGTGCGCGTACTCGCAGATGACGAGGGGCATCTCGGGCCGCTCCGCCGCGCGGCGCACGACGTCGGCCGGCGTGGGATACATGAACGAGTTGATGTCCGAGTTCGACCCGCCCCGCCGCGTGCTGCCCTGGTAATGGACCGGCCGCGACGGGTCGCGCCGCTTCGCCCACTGGTAGCCGGCGGTGAAGTTGGGGCCGTCGCCCGCCTCGTTGCCGAGCGACCACGAGATGATCGACGGGTGGTTCTTGTCGCGCTCGATCATGCGGGCGATCCGGTCGAGATGGGCCGGCTGCCACGCGAGGTCGTTGGCCATGCGGTTGTCGGGTCCGAGGCCGTACCCGTGGCTCTCGATGTTGGCCTCGTCCATGACGTAGAGCCCGTACTCGTCGCAGAGCGCGTACCACTCGGGGTCGTTCGGATAGTGCGAGGTGCGCACGGCGTTCACGTTGTGCTGCTTCATCAACTCGATGTCGCGCACCATCCAGGCCCGCTCGACGTGGTGGCCGAGGTCCGGGCTGTGCTCGTGCCGGTTCACTCCTTTCACGAGGATGGCCTGGCCGTTGACGAGCAGCCGGGCGTTCTTGATCTCGACGGTCCGGAAGCCGACGCGCGAGGGGATGACCTCGACGACGCGGCCGGACGCGTCTTTCAGTGTCAGAAGCGCGGTGTAGAGATACGGGGATTCGGCGGACCAGCGCTTCGGCGCGCGGACGGGAAGCGCCAGCGCGACCCGCTGCTCCGCCCCCGCGCCCGTGCGGACCGAGCGCGTGACGGGCTTGCCCGCCTGCTTGCCGGCGGCGTCGAGCAGTTCGAGCGTCACCGATGCCGCCGCGGGCGACGCGCCGCGGTTCGACACGGCCACGTTCGTCCGAAGCGTCGCGTCAGGGCGGGCGGCGTCGAACGCCGTCTGGTGCTCGAAGTCGCGGATGTGACTGTCCGCGGTGCTCCAGAGGTACACGTCCCGGTAGATGCCGCTCAGGCGGAACATGTCCTGGTCCTCGAGGTACGACCCGTCACTCCAGCGGTAGACCTCGACGGCGAGAACGTTCGGACCCGGCCGGAGGTGCGCCGTGATGTCAAACTCGGCGGCCGTGCGGCTGTCCTCGTTGTAGCCGACGCGCGCGCCGTTCACCCACACGTAGCACACCGAGTCGACGCCCGCGAAGTGCAACAGCACGCGCCGGCCGGCCCACCCGGCCGGCACCTCGAACTCCGTGCGGTACGACCCGACAGGGTTGTCGTTCCGCTGCGCCCTCGGGTTCCGCGGATCGTAGGCGAAGGGGTAGCGCGAGTTGCTGTAGATGGGAGTGCCGTGACCCTGGAGCTCCCAGTTCCCGGGCACGCGGATGTCGGCCCAGGCCGTCACGTCGAACCACGGCTGCTCGAAGCCGGCGGGCCGCGCCGCCGGGCTGTTGGCGTAGTTGAACTTCCACACGCCGTTGAGCGATCGGAACCACGGCGACGCCTCCCTGGCGTTCTTCCTCGCCAGCTCCGCGTCCGGATACGCCATCATCGTCGCGTGAGGCTTCTCGGTGTTGATGCCGATCACGGCCGGGTCGTCCCATTCCTCGCGCGTGCCGGTGCTCCAGGCGGCGCCGGAGAACGTCGTGCCGAAGTACGGCCCCAGCGGGTTCCCGGGCAGCTTCCTCAGTTCCTCGACCACGGCCAGCGCCGTCAACTGGGCGCCGGCAGGCGACGTGTGCGTGTGATCGCCGTAAAAGAACTCCCGCCCCACGCGGTCCGCGCCGGTCTTCTCGTAGAGCAGCGCCACCGCCTCGTTCAGATCGATCACGGGCGCGCCGGCCGACCTCGCGACGTCCTTGGTCCACGCGACGAAGTCGCCGGCGGAGCGGACCACGCGCCCCTCCTTCCAGGTGTTCCTGGGAACGAGCGTGCACAGGATGGGCGTCGCGCCCTTCGCGCGCACGTCGGCGACGTACTTCCGCAGGTACCAGCCGAAGGTCCGCACGGTTTCCGTCTTCCCCGTCGCCGCCATGACGACGTCCTTCCATTCGTCGCCGGTGCCGGGAATCGTGCCGCGGGCGCGGCCGGCATTCAGCGAACTGGCGTCGTTGTGGCCGAACTGGATCAGGACGTGATCGCCGCTGGTGATCTCCTTCAGCGCCTCGTCCCACAGGCCCTCGGTCTGGAACGTCCGGCTGCTGCGTCCGCCGAGCGCGCGGTTCACCACCCGGATCTTCGCCGCGTCGAAGTAGTGCGCGATGGGCGTGCCCCAGCCGAGCTGGCCGGCGGTGTAGTTCTGCACCGTCGAGTCGCCGACGATGAGCAGCGTCGGGCGGGCTGGAGCGGGTGGAACGACGCGGGCGGCGTGAGCGCCGGGCCGTGAGGGCAGACTCGGCGGCAGGGACCAGGCGTCAGGCGAATCCGGGTGCGCCGGATCGAAAGGCGCGGAGTCGGGCGACAGGTGGGCCGCGAGGCCGAGGCCGGCGGACCGGATGCCCTGCACGACGGCCCGCGCGAGCTGGTAGGCACCATACGCGTTGAAGTGCGTATCGTCCTTCAGGTCGGCCGTCTGGCCCGGGTACGTTCCGGCCGGGTAGTGGACGAACGCCCGCCTGCTACCGTCTGGCCCGAGCGCCTCGTAGAGGCGCCGGCTCATCGAGTCGAGATCGATGAGCGCGACGCCGCCCGGCCCGAAGTCGAAGACGCGCGGCGCGCCGGCCGGAGGGGGAGCCGGGGA
>CAZBIP010000465.1:0-2720 GCA_964491885.1 uncultured Vicinamibacterales bacterium | reverse complement strand
CTGACTCCTGACTCCTGACTCCTGACTCCTGACTTCTTCCCCTACGCCTTTGCTTCCTTCCAATCCCCCCCCACCCCCACCTCGACGGTGAGGGGAACGGCCAGATCGGCCGCGCCTTCCATGTGCTGCTTCACGAGCGCCGTGACCTCATCGACCTCGTCCGCAGGCACCTCGAAGAGCAACTCGTCGTGCACCGTGAGAATCGTGCGCGCGCGGCGGCCGTCGGCCCGCGGCGGGCGCGATTCGAGCGCGGCGTGGACGTCGATCATCGCGCGCTTCAGGATGTCGGCGGCGGTGCCCTGGATGGGCATGTTGACGGCAGCGCGCTCGGCGGCGCCGCGCACCTGGCCGTTCGCGCTCGTCAGTTCGGGCACGGGCCGGCGCCGGCCGGCCAGCGTCTTCACCATGCCGGTCGCGCGCCCGTCCTCGAGCGTCCGGTCGATGAACGCGCGCACGGCCGGGAACCCGGCGAAGTAGGCGTCGATGAACGCCTGCGCGGCCTGCTGCGTCACGCCGATGTCCTTCGCCAGCGAGAACGCGGTCTTGCCGTAAAGCAGGGCGTAGTTGACCATCTTTGCCCGGGCGCGCATCTCCTTGCGGTCGAGGCCGCTCTCCGTCCCGAAGATCGCGAGCGCGGTGCGGTCGTGGATGTCCTCGCCGCGCCGGAACGCCTCGATGAGCGCCTCGTCTCCGGCCAGGTGCGCGAGCACGCGCAGCTCGATCTGCGAGTAGTCGGCCGACACGAGCACGTAACCGGGCTCGGCGACGAACGCCCGCCGGATCTCGCGCCCGAGCTCGGTGCGCACGGGGATGTTCTGCAGGTTCGGATCACTGCTGCTGAGGCGTCCGGTCGCCGCCACGGCCTGGTTGAAGCTCGTGTGGACGCGGCCGGTGGCGGGGTTGACGAGCTGCGGCAGCGCGTCCACGTACGTCCCCTTGAGCTTCTGCATGCTCCGCCACTCGAGGATGAGCCGCGGGATCTCGTGCGTCTGCGCCAGCTCCTCGAGGACGTCCACCGACGTGGACGCGGCGCGCGTCGTGCCGGTCTTCTTCAGCACGGGCAGCTTCAGCTTCTCGAACAGCACCTCGCCGAGCTGCTTCGGCGACCCGATGTTGAACGGCCCGCCGGCGAGGTCGAAGATGCGCAGGCTCCGCTCCTGCATCTGCTGCTCGAGCGACTCCGACAGCGCGGCCAGCGCGGCGGTGTCGATGCGGACGCCGGCCCGCTCGATCGCGGCGAGCACGGGCACGAGCGGCCACTCGAGCGCGCGGTACACATCGTCCAGCCCTTCGGCCGCGAGCTTCACGCGCAGGAGGTTCGCGAGCTGCAGCGGCAGGTCCGCACGCTCGGCCGCGTAGGCGAGCGCGGCGGTGGCGGGCAGTTCGTCCGTGGCGGTGGCCTTCGCGCCCTTGCCGTAGACGGCTTCCTCGGTGAGCGGCTTGTAGTCGAGATGCTCGATGCTGAGCGTCTCGAGGGCGTGCGGCGCGCGCGTCGAGTCGATCAGGTAGCTCGCGAGCATGGTGTCGAAGCCGGGCCCGGCCACGTTGACGCCGTGCCGCGCCAGCACGATGGCGTCGTACTTCACGTCGTGGCCGACCTTCTCGACGCGCTCGTCCTCGAGGACCGGCGCGATGGCGCGCAGCACGGCGCCCTCGTCGAGGTTCACCACCTCGTCCAGGGCGTTGTGCCCGACCGGGATGTACCGCGCGTGCCGCTCCCCGCCCGACAGCGCGATGCCGACGATGCGCGCGCGCATGGGGCCGGGATCGTCGCCGATGACGCGCAGGCCCACACGGCCGCCCGAGCGGAGCGAGTCCACGATGGTCGTCAGCTCATCGAGCGACTGGACGATCGCGTAATCGCTGGCGACGGTGGCGGCCGTCGGCGCGAAGTCGCTCGTGAACGTGCGGAAGCCGAGCTGCGAGAACAACGCGTAGCACGCGTCGCGGTCGGGGCCGCGGTACCGGAACGCGTCCAGCTCCATGTCGAGCGGGACGTCCGTCCTGATCGTGACGAGCTCCCGGCTCGCGCGCGCCGCATCGGCATGCGCGAGGAGCGCCTCGCGGTAGCGCTTCTGCTGGACGTTCGCCGCGCCCTCGAGCAGGGCGTCGAGCGACCCGAACTGCGCGAGCAGGTCGCGCGCGCCCTTCTCGCCGATGCCGGGCACGCCCTTCACGTTGTCCACCGCGTCGCCCATGATCGCCAGCGCGTCGATCACCTTGTCCGGCGGCACGCCGAACTTGTCCATCACCCCGACGGCGTCGTACCACGTCCCGTCGTCTCTCGGGTTGAAAACGCGAATCCGGCCGCCGACGAGTTGATAGAAGTCCTTGTCGCCCGTCACGATGGCCACGTCGAAGCCGGCCGATTCACCTTTCCTCGCCAGCGTCCCAATCACATCGTCGGCTTCGAAGCCAACGGCGGTGACGACAGGGACGCCGAGGGCGGCGCAGGCCTCATGGATCCAGGGGATCTGCTCGACCAGGTCGTCGGGCATGGGCGCGCGGTTCGCCTTGTAGTCGTCGGCGAGGGAGTCGCGGAACGTCGGCCCCTCGAGGTCGAAGGCGGCGGCGATGGCGTCGGGCCGGTGGTCGGCCAGGAGCTTGCGGAGCATGGAGACGAAGCCGAAGACGGCGTTGGTGGAGCGGCCGTCGGGCCCGGTCAGGCCCCGGATCGCGTGGTAGGCGCGATACATCTGCGAGGAGCCGTCGATCAGGAA
>CAZBIP010000464.1:0-2722 GCA_964491885.1 uncultured Vicinamibacterales bacterium | reverse complement strand
AGTCGCGCCTGGCCTGGATGGTCGTGGCGCACCCGAAGAACCTCGCGACGGCGGCGGCGGCGGTGCTCGATCTCGAGATGCAGGGCCTCGCGATGAAGCTCGAGCCCTCCTCCGACACCTTCCGCGGCCTGTCGCACCGCGAGTGGGGCGACGCGACGGCCGCGCAGGCCTACCTGTTCGAGACGCCGAGCCCGTCAATGGTGAACGAGACGAAGGACGTCGATTTCGTGAACGATCCGAAGCTGCCGCTCGCCAGGCGTGTGGGCGCGCAGCTCGCGTCGCTCTCGGCCGTCCTGGCGGCCTACAACGCGGACGCGGCGCCGGCTGCGCGCTTCACCTTCGCCGGCGTGCCGACGATGGCCGAGGTGGAGAAGGCGGGCGTGGGCGCCTTCCTGAGGTGACATGACACGCACGTCGTTCCGGAAGCTGGCCCCAGCAGCGGCGGTCGGGCGCGTCGCCGTCGCGCTGGCCGCGGCGAGGGAAGTCGACGCCACCGTGCGGATCCCGTCCGCCTTCACCGCGGCGGACCCGGCGCTCGTCCGCACGCTCCCGGCCTGGGTGTTCAGGACGGCGCTCCTGAAGTCCGCGAGAGCCTGGTGGCTCTGGTGCGAGCCCCGCAAGGGACGCGCGCGCGACGGCCAGTGCGTGATCGGCCTTCCTGCGGGCCGCTACATGGTGGAGACGCTCGACACGAGAAGCCACACCTGGGTCTCGTGCGAGTCGGCGGCTGGAGGCCCGCTGGTGATGGGCCTGCCGTTCACCGGGCGCCCGGTGCTGGCCTGCATCCGGCGGGTGACGACACGCGCGCAAGTCCCGCGCGAGTGAATTGCTGGTGCGCTCCGAATTGGTGACACGTTCCAATTGCGGGTCGCGGAGCTCCGCCCGGAATTGGAGAGTGTCACCATTGTTGAGGTTGCCATGACCGGACGCCGCGCGATCGCGGGCGCACTTGCCGCCGCCGTCGTCGTCCTCGCGCGGACGTCGTCGCCGCCCGCCGCCGCGACGGGGAGGCCGCCAGCCGCCACGCGCAACGCGCAGGTCACGGCCAGGAGCGGGATGGTGGCCTCGGCCCACATGCTGGCGTCTCAGGCCGGCGTCGAAATCCTGAAAGCCGGCGGTAATGCGATCGACGCCGCCGTCGCGGCGGCCTTCGCCATTGGCGTCGTCGAGCCGAACGCGAGCGGGATCGGCGGCGAAGGGATGATGGTCATCTACCTCGCCCGCGCGAAGCGGGCGGTCGCCATCGACTACAGGTCTTCGGCCCCCGCGTCGATCGAATATCCCGGCCCCATCCCCGGCACAGGTCATGCGGCGGTCGCCGTGCCGGGCACGGTGGCCGGCCTGACGATGGCCCTCGAGCAGTACGGCTCGATGAAGCTGCCGCAGGTGCTCGCGCCGGCCATCAGGCTCGCCGAGCAGGGCTTCATCGTGAGCCCGACGCTCGCGGGCATCGTGGTGGACAACTTCGAGGCCATCACGAAGAACGAGCCGCTCGCCTCGGTCGTCTGCCCGGAAGGCCTGCCCGTCGAAGCGGGCGACACGCTGAAGAACCCGGCTCTCGGCGCCAGCCTCCGGAAGATCGCGGCCGGCGGCCGAGACGTCTTCTACCGGGGCGCCCTGGCGGACGCCATCGCGGCCGAGATGGCCACCCACGGCGGCAGGATCACGAAGGCGGACCTCGCGGCCTACCGGGCCGTGGAACGGATGCCCGTCCAGGGGAAATACCGGGGATACGATGTCGTGTCGGCGCCCCCGCCCGTCGGCGGCGTGAGCCTGGTCGAGATTCTCCACGTGCTCGACACCTTCGACTTCTCGAAGGAGGCGCCGCTGTCGCCGCGTTACGTCCACGTCGTGGCCGAAGCCATGAAACGAGGCTTCGCCGACTTCACCGCCTACGTGGGCGACCCCGACTTCGTCACGGTGCCGGTCGAGGCCCTGCTGTCGGCCGGCTACGCGCGGCGGCGGGCCGCCGAGATCAAGCCCGACGCCATCACGTCGAAGGTGACGGCCGGCTCGGTGGTGAAGCTCGAATCGCCCAGCACCACGTCGCTCGCGGCCGTCGATGCCGAAGGCAACATGGTGGCGCTCACGCAGACGATTTCCGACTTCTTCGGCGCGAAGGTGATGGTCGGCGGCACGGGCATCCTCCTGAACAACGAGATGAAGAACTTCGGCTCGCGCGGCCCGAACGCGATCGCCCCGGGCAAGCGGATGCGCACGATGATCGCGCCGACGATCCTCCTCAGGGATGGGAAGACGTTCGCCGCCATCGGTACGCCGGGCGCCGCTCGCATCGTCTCGACGATGACGCTGCTCGTGTCGAACCTCGCGGACTTCGGGATGGGCATCCAGGAAGCCATCGAGGCGCCGCGCTTCTACGCCAGGGACATCGAGGCGGACCTGTCAGTCGAGGCGCGCGTGCCGGCGGCGACGCTCGAGGCCCTGGCGAAGATGGGCTACAGCATCAAGACGCTCGGCGCGTACGACCTGTTCTTCGGCGGGGCGCAGGGGATCGTCATCGACTCGAAGACGGGCCTGCGAATCGGCGGGGCCGACCCGCGCCGGGACGGCGCGGTGGCGGGGTACTAGGGGCTAGCTAGGGACAAGGGGCAAGGGATAGAGCCTGCCTCGCCGAAGCCGGGCGCGACGTTGCCCGGCGAAGGCGGGGGCAAGGGACAAGCTACGACTCATTCGCCCGGCGGAATGGTGCGCGACTCGGCCC
>CAZBIP010000463.1:2497-2745 GCA_964491885.1 uncultured Vicinamibacterales bacterium | reverse complement strand
CGAGCGTACGGGCCTGACGGAGTTGGAGGAGGCGTGGCTGGTGCGGTCGCTGTACCGCGACGACGGCCTGAGCCAGCCCGTGATCGCCGCGCGGCTGCGACGCCACAAGAGCTGGGTCTCGCGACGCCTGCTGGTGGCCGAGGCGCTCGACGAGGCCGTGCAGGCCGACGTGCGCCTCGGCCTGCTGGCGCCGCGCGCGGCGGCGGAGCTGGCCCAGTTGCCACGTGGCAACCAGCAGCAGGCGGCGC
>CAZBIP010000463.1:0-2487 GCA_964491885.1 uncultured Vicinamibacterales bacterium | reverse complement strand
GTCCTGCGTGGTGGCATGATGGTGCGCCAGACGATGCAGTTCGTCAGCGAGCTGCTCTCCTGCCGCAGCGACGCGGAGCGGAGGCAGATGATCCAGGAGCGATTCGATCACCCGGGGCCGCGGGCCGCGCCCCGTCCGGCTCGCCGGGCGCGCACGCCGGCGGAGTGGATCCTCGCCGACGTGGCCACGGTGCGCCGCGCCGCCGGACGGCTGGAGGGCCGCCTGCTCGCGCAGCCGCTCGCCGTCTTCGGACCGCGAGTGGCGGAGGTCACCGCCCAAGCGGCGATGGACCTGCTGCCCGTGCTCCGCGCGCTGGGCCGCACGATCGAGACGACGGCCGCCACCGGAGGTGCAGGATGAAGCGTCCCCGGACGCAGGAGGATCTCGTGCACGAGGTCGTGACCTTGCACGGCCAGGGCGTCAAGCGCCGCGCGATCGCCCGGGCCGTGGGCGTGAGCCGCAACACGGTCCGCAAGATCCTGGAAGCGCACCACACGGCGCGGCAGATCGAGCACTGTGCGTTGACCGAGCCGCCCGAGCGTGCGCCGCGGCCCAGGAAGGTGGACGCCTTCGCGCCGAAGGTGGCCGAGCTGTTGACGCGCTTTCCCGACATCACCGCCCAGCGCATCTTCGAGGAGCTGCGCGACACGGGCTTCACCGGCGGCTACACCGGCGTGAAGGACTACGTGCGCATCGTGCGCCCCAAGCCGATCGTGACGCCGAGCCTGCCCACGCCGGTCTGGGGGCCGGGCCAGATGGCGGAGAGCGACTGGTCGCCGCACGTGATCCCCTTCACCGTGACCGGGCCGTCGAAGGTGCAGTTCTTCTCGTACGTGCTGTGTTTCAGCCGCCGCAAGAGCTGGGCGGCCTTCGAGCACGCCGACGAGCAGTGCCTGCAGGACGGCCACCTGCAGGCCTTCGACCGCAACCAGGGTGCCGCCGAGGCCTGCAAGTACGACGGCCAGAAACCGGTGGTCCTGCGCTGGGAAGGCCACCAGCCGATCTACAATCCGCGCTTCCTGGCCTTCGCCACGTACTACGAGTTCCGGCCCGTCGCGCCTCGCCGACCCGGCAATCCCAACGAGCGGCCGAAGGTCGAGCGCGGCTTCTGGGAGCTGGAGCGGAGCTTCCTCAACGGCCGCAGCTTCCGCGACCTCGCGGACCTGCGCGCACAGCTCGCCCAGTGGGAGCGGACCGTGCACGACCTGCGACCGCACAAGCAGACCCGCCGCCCGCCGCTGGAGCTGTTCCAGGCCGAGGAGCAGGCTCACCTGGTCCCGCTGCCGAAACACCCCTACGACACCGCGTCGTGCTTTACGATTACGTCACCGACATCCTGCCAGTACACATCACCCAGCACGAACTGTTCGTCTACGGCCCCGACCTGCGCCTGGCGGCGCGCCACGAGCTGCTCCCGCGCGACGTCCACCAGGACGTCGACCCGCAGGGTCTGCACCGGCGCTGGCAGCACCATGGCCCGGCAGCCGACATCGATCAGCTACGCGCCGCCTTCGGCCAGATGGGTCAGGCCTCGGCCGACTACTTCGAGGCCCTCGCCGCGGCGGCGCCCCGGTATCTCGCCTACCGGGGACGCCAGATCCTCCTGCTGCGCGAGCGCTACGCGACCGGCGATCTGGATGCCGCGTTGGGCCACGCCCTGGCCTACGGCGCCTTCGAGCATGGCGCCCTGGAGCGCATCCTGCTGGCCCGGGCCAAGCCGCGCACCCTGGACGAGTACGTCGCCGAGCACGCCTTCCAGCGGCTGGAGCAGCGCCTGGGCGCCTGCACCACGCAGCCGCGGGATCTGGCCGAGTACGACCGCCTACCCGGATCCTCGTCCGCTCCGGCGACCGACGAGGACCACGAAAGGGCTCCATGACCAGGCGCAACCAGCCGCCGGACGCCGACGCGGTCACCGCGGACATCCGGCACTCGCTCCAGGTGCTCGGCCTGCTGTACACCGTGGAGAAGCTCGACGACCATCTGGCGTGGGCGGCGCGCGAGACGCCGGCCGCCGGCGTGCTCCTGGCCCGCGTCCTGGGCGAGGAGGCCGCCCGCAAGATCGAGCAGCGCATCGAGTGGCGCATCCGCAAGAGCGGCCTCTCCGAGCGCAAGACGCTCGACACCTTCGACTGGGCCTTCCAGCCCAGCCTGGACAAGGCGCTCGTGCTCGAGCTGGCGCGGCTCGAGTTCGTCCGCCGCAAGGACGACCTGCTGATCACCGGCAAGGCCGGCACCGGCAAGAGCCACATCCTCCAGGCCATCACCCTGTGCGCCTGCCGCGAGCAGATGCGGGTCCGCTACGCCCGCTGCGTGGACCTGCTCGACGACCTCTACGCCGGCCTGGCCGACGGCACCTACCCCAAGCGTTTGCGCGCCTGGGCCACCGTGGACTTTCTCGTCTTGGACGACGTCGGTCTGGGCCAAGTCAAGAAGCGCGAGGACGAGCCGACCGCCGCGCACACCCTCTACGACCTGATCGACCGC
>CAZBIP010000462.1:0-2745 GCA_964491885.1 uncultured Vicinamibacterales bacterium | reverse complement strand
GACCGGCGGCGGTGGCCGCATGGATCGGCCGGCGGCCGTCCGCAGCGATCAGCGTGTACGGCGCTGCGGCGCGCGGCGCCTGGGCTCCGTGCGGCGCAGCCACGAGGGCGCCAAGCAGGATCACGGCGGTGAGCGGAACGCGGAACCTCACAGGTCCTTCATCATACCGCCGACCGGCCAGCGCACGGGCAGGGGCTAGGTACTAGGCGCTAGGGGCTAGTCGGTCAGGTTGTCACGCCGGTTGGGCAGCCACGCGGCGAGAGCCGCGTCCCACGAGCGCCTAGCGCCTAGCGCCCAGCCCCTAGCCCCTGACTTAGAACCCCCCGTGCTCCGTCCTCTCGATGATCTCGTCCTGCAGCGCTTCGGACAGGTCGCAGAAGTAGTCGCTGTAGCCGGCCACGCGGACGATGAGGTCGCGGTGGGCCGACGGGTTGGCCTTGGCCTCGCGCAGCGTGTCGGCCGAGACCACGTTGAACTGCACGTGGTGGCCGTCGAGCTTGAAGTACGAGCGCACCAGGCTGTGCAGGCCGTCGATGCCCGCCTCGCCCTCGAGGAGGCCCGGCGCGAACTTCATGTTGAGCAGCGTGCCGCCCGTCTTCACGTGGTCCATCTTGGACGCCGACTGCATGACGGCGGTGGGCCCGTTGCGGTCGGCGCCCTGGACGGGGCTGATCCCTTCCGAGACGGGATGCCCTTCGCCGCGCCCGTCAGCGGACGCGAGGCAGACCTCGCCGAAGTAGACGTGGCACGTCGTCGGCAGCATTTCGAGGCGGTACGCCCCGCCCTTGGTGTTGGGGCGCCCGTCGATGGCGCTGAAGAGCATGCGGAAGGTCCGCGTCATGAGCGCGTCCGCGTAGTCGTCGTCGTTGCCGTACTTGTGCGTCTTGTGAACGAGCCGCTGCCGGAACGCCTCCTGGCCGGTGAAGTCGGCGTCCAGCATCTCGACGAACCGGGGGAGGGTGACCTCGCCCCGATCGTAGACGACGTCCCGGAAAGCCGAGAGGCTGTCGGTGACGCTGCCGATGCCGACGGCCTGGATGAAGGTGTTGTTGTACCGGGCGCCGCCGGCGTTGTAGTCCCTGCCCCTGGCGATGCAGTCGTCGGTGATGACCGACAGGAAGGTGTGCGGCATCCGCGTCGCGTAGAGCCGCTCCACGATCTGGTTGCCGCGGATCTTGACGCCGACCATGTGGCGCACCTGCGCCTCGAACGCCGCGAAGAGATCGTCGAACGACGCGAACGACGCCGGGTCGCCGGCCCGGGCCCCGACGTACTTGCCGGTCCGGACGTCGTAGCCGTCGTGGAGCGCCAGCTCGAGCATCTTCACCAGGTTGAAGTAGCCGGTGAGGATGTAGGCCTCCTTCCCGAATGCGCCCACTTCGACGCAGCCCGAGCAGCCGCCCTCGCGGGCGTCCTCGAGGGTCTTGCCCTGGCGGAGCTGTTCCTCCACGACCGCGTCGGCGTTGAACAGCGACGGGAAGCCGTACCCCTTCCGGATGACGCGCAGCGCGTGCTTCAGCACGGCGTCGGGCGTCCTGCGCGAGACCTGCACGTTGCTGCTCGGCTGGAGGAGGTGCATCTCGTCGACGATGTCGAGCAGGAGGTGCGTGACCTCGTTCGAGCCGTCGCGGCCGTCGCGCAGGAGCCCGGCGAGATTGATGTTCGCGAAGTCGGTGTAGGTGCCGCTCTCGGCCGCCGTCACGCCGACCTTGGGCGGCGCCGTGTGGTTGTTGAACTTGATGAAGAAGCACTCCAGCAGCTCCCGCGCCGATTCGCGCGTGAGCGTGCCGTCCGCGAGCCCCGCCTCGTAGAACGGCTGGAGGTGCTGGTCGAGGTGGCCGGGGCTGAAGGAGTCCCAGCCGTTGAGTTCGGTGATGACGGCGAGGTGGCAGAACCAGTACTGCTGCAGCGCCTCGTGGAAGTCGCGCGGCGCGTGGGCCGGGACCCGACGGCACACGTCGGCGATCTTCAGCAGCTCCCGCCGCCGGGCGTCGTCGCCGGTCGTCGAGGCCTCGGCCTCGGCGAGGCCGGCATGGCGAACGGCGAAGCGCATGACGGCGTCGCAGGCGATCGCCATCGCGCGAAGCTCTTCGCGCTTGTCCAGGGCCTCTGGGTCGCGCTCGACGTCGAGCGCGGCCTCGGCCGCCGCGATGTCCGCCTTGAAGTCGAGCAGGCCCTTCCGGTAGATCTTGCCGTCCGCGACGGTGTGCCCGGGCGCGCGCTGCTCCATGAACTCGGTGAAGCAGCCCGCCTCGTACGCGTCCTTCCACTCGCGCGGCAGCTCGCCAAACATCTGATCCCGGAGCGAGCGGCCCGCCCAGAAGGGGATGATCTCCCGCGTGTACAGCTGTATGACCGATGGCTCGACCGCATAGCGCGTCTTGGGCCGCGTGTCGAGGATGCGGAGATCCTCCGCGCTGTGGCAGGTCAGCTCCGGAAAGGTCGGTACGGCCTTGGGCCGCGGACCTCGTTCGCCGACGATGAGTTCGCCGTCGCCCATCCACAGCGTCTTCCGTTCGCAGATCGCGAGGAAGCTCATGGCGCGCAGCACCGGCACGCTGTGCCGTCCCTGGTGCTCCCTGTAGAACCCGGTGACGATGGCGGCGCGCTCGCCGCTGATGGAGGGCGCGGCGCTCAGGCTCTCGTCGCGGAGCCGGCGGGTGCGTGCGGTCATGCTCGACCTCCGATGGTCGTGTCGAGGCCCCTGGACCGGAAGTGCCGGGCCAGCGACTCGAGATGGGCGGA
>CAZBIP010000461.1:0-2747 GCA_964491885.1 uncultured Vicinamibacterales bacterium | reverse complement strand
GGTCCTCGTGGACCTGGCGTGCGGCACCGGGAACACCGCGATTCCGTGGACGCGCGGCCGCGGCCTGACGGTCATCGGCGTGGACAGGTCGGAGGCGATGCTGCGCGTGGCGCGCCGCAAGTCCAAGTCGGTCCGCTGGCTGCGCCAGGACCTCACGGCGCTGCGCCTCGCGGAGCGCGCGGACCTCGTGACGTGCCACTTCGACGCGCTGAATCACGTCCTGCGCGAGGCCGACTTGCAGCGCGTCTTCGACGGCGTGGGCCGAGTCCTGAGCGATGGCGGGCTCTTCCAGTTCGACCTGAACACCGTCCACTGGCTGCGCTGGCTCGCGACGAGCCAGAAGCTCTTCCGCGTAGGCCCTCACGCGTTCACGGCGTACAACGAGTTCGATTCGCGCACCGGCGTGGCCACGTTCCACCAGCTGTGGTTCGTGAAGCGAGGCCGGCACTACAGGAAACTCGACGTGAGCGTTCGCGAGCGCGCGTACGACCGCGCGACGGTCCGCCGGATGCTGCGGCAGGCCGGCATGCGGCTGATCACCGTGCGCGCGCAGCGGTCGATGGGCGCCAAGCCGATCCGCGACTACTTCCTGGCCGTGCGCGAAATGTAGAACTGCGAGGACCCGCCAGATGTCCCAGCCAACAGCTCCGCTGCCGATCGTGCTCGGCCGGTTCAAGCGCCTCCCGCGGCGTGACACCCACACCTGGCAGGGCGGGATCGTCCGCATGCCGATGTGGGTCGACTCGCCGGCGGGAGGTCCGCCTTACCGTCCGTGGGGGGCCGTGTGGGTGACGGCGCCCGATGGTCTCGTCGGCCTCGAGCTTTCCCAATCGGCCGACCGGCCGGGCGCCGACCTCGCTGTGAAGGCGCTGGTCGAACTCGCCCTGCGATATCAGGATCAGTTGATGGGCAGACCAGGACGGCTCGAAGTCCTTGACCGGGACTTGGGATCGTCTGTGTGCGCGGCGCTCGGCGATCCCTCTGTGGCGGTCGACGTTGTCCCGGAGCTGACCGACGTCAAGGCGGTGCTCCGTTCGTTTGCGGAGCACCAGCAGACGGCCTCGAGCGTTCCGGATCTGCAGTCGGCCGGGTTGGCGGTGGATGACGTGCGTGCGTTCGCCGCGGCAGCCGAGCGTTTCTACCGGGCCGAACCGTGGCAGCATCTCACCAACGACGATCTCATGACGGTCGAGATGCGGGGCCTGGACAAGCGGATGTCCTGCGCCACCGTGATGGGGAATGCCGGGCTTCAATACGGCCTCGCGTTTCATGCCTCGCCGAAAGACGCTGCCTTCGTCGGCGGCCCTGCCGGCCTCGATGCCCGGAAGACCTACTGGTCGGTCACCTTCAGCCGAGCCGACGAGATCCCGATACTGGACCTGGAGTTGTGGGACGACCAGCGCTTGCCCCTCGCCGGCGACGAAGCCTATCCGCTGGCGATGGGGTTCGGGCCCGGTGACCGCTTCATCCGCCCTCCCCGGAAGCTCCTGGCGCAGTTCGCCGCCGTGCTGGCCGCGCTGGCGGCAACGTCCGAGCAGGAACTGGACAGCGGGCGGTGGGTGAAGACGATCGCAACGGGCGCGGGTGGGACGGACGTCGTCCTGACCCTCCCACACGTGTATGAGCCGGAGCGCGGCGCGCAGGGGCCTGGCACAACCGGGCGCGATCGTCGCGCCAACGAACGGGTGCAGGCCGAGGTTGGCCGGTTTCTCGCGAGCAAGGACTTCGCGAATCTCGACGAGGCGAACGCGGCCCTTCAGGAGCGCTTCAGCGGACGTCGGGCCGGCGACATCGGGCACACGGCGTCGACACCCCTCGAACGCGCACAAGACCTCGTGTACGACGCGTTCGAGAGCGTGGGCAGGCGCCGCGTCATCCTTGCGCGGGAGGCCCTCGCCTTGTCGCCTGACTGTGCTGATGCCTTCGTCGTCCTGGCCGAGGCGGCAGCGGGCGCCACCCGCGCCCTACCCCTCTACGAGCAGGGCCTCGCTGCGGCCGAGCGGGCGCTCGGTGCCGAGCGAATCGCGCGGGATGTCGGGCATTTCTGGGGCAGGATCGAGACGCGACCCTACATGCGCGCGCGCCTCGGGCTGGCGCAGACGCTTCTGGAACTCGGAAGGACGACAGAAGCGTTCGGCCACCTGTACGAGCTGATCCGGCTCAATCCGAACGACAACCAGGGCGTGCGGTTCGTGCTGCTCGCGGAACTCGTGCGCGCCCGCCGTGACGAGGAGGCGCGGGCGCTCTTACAGCAGTACAAGGACGACACGACGGCGGAGTGGCTCTACACGTGGGCGCTCGTCGAGTTCCGGACGGGAAGCAAGCGTGAGGCGGAGGCAAGGCTCGCTCAGGCGTTCGACGCGAATCGGTTCGTGCCGGATGCGCTGGCGGTCGATCCGGACCTGCTGCCGCCGTCCGGCGACATCATCTCCCTCGGAGGCCCGGACGAAGCCGTCGCCTACGCGGAGCACTTCGGCGGATCGTGGGATTCGTCGCCTGGCGCCCTCGGGTGGCTGCGGCACGCGGCGAAGGCACGTCGGCGAGGGCCGCAGCACCGCCGCGGGGGGACCGCGGGCGGCCGCGCCGGCCGCCGGTGAGCATCGCGACCTGACGGCCGCCGGCGCCTTCGCCTGGACGGCCCTCACGCCCTGGCTTGCACGGCTACGCGTACATCGGGCGCCGCGACGTGAGCCGCATCCAGCCCCGCACGACGCGGTAGAGCACCCACGCTCCGGCGACGGTCGCCG
>CAZBIP010000460.1:1418-2748 GCA_964491885.1 uncultured Vicinamibacterales bacterium | reverse complement strand
CCGGCGAAGTTGATCGTGCCCTTCATCGAGTTGGCGTCTTCGACGGTGCCGGTGTAGGTCACGTCGAACGAGTTTCCCTGGACGCTGAGCGTCATGGTGAACTCGATCGCCCGTCCCTTCACGGTGCCCTTCAGGTCGGCCTCGCCGAGCAGGCTCGACGAGTAGTGGCCCGTCAGCGCCTCGCCCTCCTGCTTGAAGGTGACCTGGGGCGTGCCGGCGCCGGCCTGCGTCTGCACTTCGAACGCCCAGGCGCCGGTCACGTCGATCTTCGCCGGCTCCTGAGCCTGCGAAGCGGCGAGCCCCATACAACACAGCGCCGCAACTGCCGCCATCCCGAGAATCCGTCGGATCAAGACCTTGCTCATACTGTTCTCCCGCGGTGAGCGTATTCTCCGGCGATTGGTGGCCCAAGGCAATGGCCGCTGACACGGCTGGTGACACGCCTCGTGTCGCCCTGGCGTAGGTGCCTCCGGGTGGAGAGGGTGTTCTGGCCGCGAATTGACGACAACTCGTTTAAATGAGATATTTATCTCACCATAATGAGTTATGTCGAAAGCGAGATAAATCAACATGTTCGAACGTCCAGTCAATCACGACATCCTGGCACGGCTGCGGGAGCCACGCCGGTTCCTGCAGGTTCTTCAGGGCCCCAGGCAAGTCGGGAAAACCACGTCAATCCGACAGGTCCTCTCGACGATCGAGTTCCCGTGGCATTACGTTACCGCGGACACGGCGACGCTGCAGTCGCCGGCCTGGCTCGAGGAACAGTGGACTCGCGCGCGGCAGATCCAGACGGAGTCCGGAGGCCCGGTGGTGCTGGCAGTGGACGAGATCCAGAAGGTCTCGGGCTGGTCGTCCTGGGTCAAGCGGCTCTGGGACGAGGATTCGTTCTCCGGCCGTGACGTGCGGGTTCTGCTGAGCGGCTCCTCGCCGCTGCTGATGCAGCGGGGGCTCGCCGAAAGCCTGGCCGGGCGCTTCGAAACGATCACGATGACGCACTGGTCGTGGCCGGAGTGCCGGGATGCCTTCGGCTTCGACCTCGACACGTTCGTCTTCTTCGGGGGCTATCCCGGCGCCGCACCGCTCGTCCACGACATCGAACGCTGGAGGGCCTACCTCCTCGACGCCGTCGTTGAGACCACGGTGTCCCGCGACATCCTCCTCATGACGCGCATCGACAAACCGGCCCTCCTGAGGCGGCTCTTCCACCTTGCCTGCGAGTACGCCGGGCGCGAGCTGACCTACGAGAAGATGGTGGGGCAACTCCACGACGCCGGCAACACCACGACGCTCGCCCACTATCTCGACCTGCTCGACGCGGCCGGCCTCG
>CAZBIP010000460.1:0-1318 GCA_964491885.1 uncultured Vicinamibacterales bacterium | reverse complement strand
TGATCCGCTGAATGGCGAAGCGGCCGGGCTCGAGGCGGAGGTGGCGGCCCTGGTGCGTCTGGTCGCCGTTCAGCCAGCGCACGTGCTGCCACTGCCCATCGGCGTAGCGCCCCTCCTCGACGCTGGCGATGCCCACGATCTCGCCGGCGGCCCGTGACTCGAACGTGACGACCACGCCCATCCCGGCGAACAGGAACTCATCCGGCCCGGTCGCGATGACGAGTCCGCCGGACGGCAGCGGCGGCCCGCTCGGCGCAGCCCCCGAGGGCACGATGACGCCGTCGGCGAGCGCGGGCGGCGTTCCCCGCTCGTACGTCACGTTGAGCACCGCGCCGCCGAGGGCAATCTGGTGCGGCTGGCGCTGCTCGGCCGACGGCGGCAGCAGCCCCGCCATCGTGCCCCTGCCCTGGTTCGCGACGAGCAGCGGCTCCAGCTGCGCAAGAAGGTCGTTCGCGCTCGATAGCAGCGTCGCGGCCGGCTCGCCGATGGATTCGATGCCGAACGGGCAGAAGCCGATGGCGTCGTGCTGGCCGGCGGCGTAGAGCGCGTTGACGGCCGCGTCGGGGCTGCGCAGCGCCTCGGGAATGAACAACGGATTGCTGGCCTGGGCGTAGCGCCCGGCCCATTCGGCGAAATTCGGAAAGTAGATGTCCGGCGCGAGGAAGTCGATCGACGGCGCCGCCGCGCGCCACACGTCTATCAAGTGCGGCAGCGGGCCCGCGCTCGGATACTGGCCCGGCTTGAACGCCGGCCGGATGAGCGCGGCGTTCACGAACATCGGGAGCGCGTGCTCGCGCTTGCCGGCGGCAGCCACCCGTTCGGTGTAGCGCGCGAAGTGCCAGGCCATGAAGATCTCGTCGCCGCCCACGCCGGGCCCGAACACGTCGCTCCACGTTCCGGACGGCTTCGCGCCCGCGCCCTCCCAGGTCTTCCGGACCTCGGGCTGGAGCGCGTCCGAGTCGCGGCCGGCCCGCAGGGCCTTCATCAGCTCAGGCGAAACGGGCCTGCGGTACTCCGCCTCGGCCTCGGGGCCGTAGTCGCGCGCGTGCGGGATCATGCCGATCTCGTTCTCGACTTGCACCATCACCACGGTGTGCTCGGTCCCGTCGGCACCTCGCAAGTGCCGCATCAGCGCGGCGAACGCCTTCGCGTCGGCCTCCCGGTTCGCCTCGGAGAACGGCGACAGGATCTCCAGGGCACGGCCCGCGCGGTCCCTGGCCCGCGGAAAACGCGACACATCGGCCTTCACCCACGCGGGTGCGTAGCACGACATGCTGTTCTTCCACGATCCGAACCACAGCAGCACCAGGCGCATGCC
>CAZBIP010000459.1:0-2752 GCA_964491885.1 uncultured Vicinamibacterales bacterium | reverse complement strand
GCTGGTGCCGGTGTCCGACGTATTGACGATGTCGACGCCGTCTTCCATGAGTTCGGCACCCGTGGCCTCGCCGAGCGGCACGCCGCGGACCGTCGTCAAGGCGTAGCGCAACGCCGGGTCGAGGCCCAGGAGCCGGACGCGGGACACATCAAGGCTGTCGCTGGCATACACGAAGACGGCGGCCGATCCTGTCGACAGCGACAGCAGTTGCACCGCGTCGAGATCGCTCGTCCCGTCCGCCCGCACCTGGTCGGTGAGCAGCAGCTGGGCCGCGACGGGCACGGCCGTCCTCACCCCCTTGGCGACGGCGATTTCCCCCGTGACCTCGGCAACGTCCTCGTCGTCCAGGTCGGACGAGCGCCACGTCAGACCGAGCATGCCGGTCATGCGGCTCTTGAAGCCCAGGGAGCGGCCGCCTGCGTCGTGAATCGATTCAGCCTCGGCGTCGATGACGAACGACAGCAGGTAGGCCGGCGGGAAGATCCGGCCGAGCCCCTGGAGGTTGTGCCGCACGTGAGACGACGGGGCGGTCACGTCGTCCATCCAGGCGCTGTCGGTGAACGCCAGCATGCCAGGGTCCAGCCTGTTGCCGCCCCCCGAACAGTTCTCGATGCTCATCGACGGGTACCGCTGGCGCAACTCGGTGAACAGCGCGTAGAGACCCCGCACGTGCGCGAAGTTGCCGTCCTTCGCCCCGTGGTCGTGGTCCGCGCGATCGCAGTTGACCCAGAAGTTGTTGTCCCACTTCAGGTAGTCCGGACGGGCCTCGTCGATGAGACGCACGAGTTGCCCGAGCACCCATGCCCGGGCCTCCGCGTCGCCCAGACAGAGCTGCGCGGATCTCGCGTCGCCGTTCTCGAATCCGGCGTCGTAGCGCCCGCCCGCGGTGGCGAGGAAGCGCTCCTGCGCCAGACCCTCAGCGCCGACCGTCGTGAGGTCGACCCGCTCGGGTTCGACCCAGAGGCCGAACTTCATCCCGAGCGCGTGCGCACGTTCCGAAAGCGCGCGGAGCCCCGAAGGGAACCGCTCCGGATCGGCCTTCCAGTCGCCCAGCCCCGCCGAGAAGTCCCAGACGTCGCCCAGGCCCGCGTACCAGCCGGCGTCGAGGGTGAAGACCTCGACGCCCAGGCGCGCGGCCTTCTCCATCTCGCGGACGACGAGGCCCTCGTCGACCCGGGTCCCGTAGGCGAACCAGGTGTTGTACGTCACGGGCGCCTCGAAGGGCCGGCCGTTCCGGATGCCCTGCCGGAAGTAGGCCTGGAGCGCGAGCGTCGCGTCGGCAGGCGCGGGGCCCGTCACGCCGAAGAAGCCGTGCGGGCTCTCGAGAGGCTCCTCCCGCCGCACCGTCGTCGAGGTGTCGCTCAGCGAGAATTGGACGGTGGCGAGACCGCCGGTCGCTGCGCCCGTCACCGCCAGCTTCCAGGCGCCGGACCACTGCAGGCCGCCGAAGAACGTGCCCTTCGCGCCGGAAAACCACGCCACCGGCACCGCCTGCTCCGACGAACGCCCGGAGGAGCCGAGGCTGAACTCCCCTCCCGCCTCGAGCACGCGGCGCCGGATCGTGAATCGGCCCCCCTCGGCGTCCGGCGCCTGGAGGCCCGTCACCCAGTTGACGGCTGATACGGGAACGGCCAACCGCCATACGCCGATGTCTTTGAGCGTGACCTTGGCCGCGCCGTCCGTCGTCTCGAAGACCGACCACACCTCGACCGCGGCCGAGCGGTCCGCGCAGGCGTAGTGCCGGGTCATGCGGACTCGTGCCGACGGGTCCTCGAACACGAGTGCGAGTTGCACGGCCGACCCGGTGGCGGACGCGCGGGCGTCCACGAACGCGAAGCTCCCCTGGCCGGGCGTCAGGCGCCGGCTGCCGGCGAGGAACGTCACGTCAGCCGCCGTCCCCAGTTTCCATTCGTTCGGAAAGCCGGTGCGCGAGAGGCCCTGCGTCGCGAGCGCCCCGGTCGAACCGAGGCCGGTCTTGAACGACACCCTGCCGTTGCCGATCGTCCAGGCCCGCCCGCCGCCGTCTCCCAGCACGAACGCGTCGCCCGCCTTCGCCAGATCGACGGGTCCGGACTCGGCGGAAGCCGCCGGCAGCAGCAGCGCCGCCCATCCAAGGGCGAGGCCGACTCGTCGCAGGGTCCGGAGAGACACGCGGCAGGAGGCCGGTGAGGGCATCGGCGGACTCATCCTCGCGCAGCTTGGGGAACGCCACCGCGGCGGCAGGCTCGGTCGACATCGGTCCGAAGCCGTCGACGAGGTTCCGCGCGCGCCGGCTTCCTCGCTGATCGTCGTATCGGCCGGCGCCCGCCCGCACCTTAAGCCTCCGAGGCCATACGCCCTGGTCAGGGAACCGACGGCCACGATCCGCGGCGACGACGCGGGTTGTCTCGGCGGCAGCGTGCCTCGCCGTCCGCCCTGCGATCGGGCCGATCGAACAGGGCGGGAGGTTCCAGCTCCGGGCCATCTCCCGTAGAATCGCCTTGCGGCTGCCCTGGTCATGCCGAGCGGGCACCCGAGGGCTCCTCCTGCGCTCCGGAGCCCGGCCGCGTCCCCGGGGAGGAAGACCGCGATGGGCTTCGACGCCAGGCGGACAACGTGTGACCCCGCACCCGATTACACGAGGCCCCGGCCCGGACTCCCGGACGCGATGCGCGCCCGCCTGTCCGACCGCCTGCGGACCCTCTACTCCGAGGCCGAGGCCCGCTACGCCCTCGGCGAGATCGAACGCCTTCTGCAGGTGTTCTTCGCGCAC
>CAZBIP010000458.1:0-2760 GCA_964491885.1 uncultured Vicinamibacterales bacterium | reverse complement strand
AGGGTGGTGTCGTAGAAGCAGTCGCTGAACCGCTTCGTCCGCGAACGCAGATCGTCGTAGCGATCGCGCCAGAACGCGGAGACGTCGTCGATTCCGGAGAAGCGGGAGGCGTACCACGGCTTGTACGGCCCGGAGGTCGTCTCCGCTGCGGCTGCCGGCTCGGCGTCCTTGCCAAGCCGCAGGTTCGTCTGGCCGGCGAACCAGGCGAGACGCAGCACGATGGTCTTTTCGGCGTGCGGGGCCAGGGTGAAGGGCACGAAGATCGTCGCCCCGGGCGACGGGTCCCCCTCCCGGATCGGGGGGCGGTCGAAGCACGCGCCTGCGGCCACGTCGTTCCACGCCATGGTGAGCGGGTCCCACCATCCGCCGCGGAACCACGCGTGATTCACGCGCACTGCCGCATCATCGACGGCGGCCGACAACGCGCCGGCCTCCCAAGCGCGGTCCTTTGCCCCCCCGGCCGTCAGCACGAACCCGCCCGGTGTGGGCGTGACGGCCCGGGGGTTCTCGCCGATGGCCATGACGTGCTTCGCGTTCCACGAGAACACCGCCTCGGCGGGCCGCGCGGTCGGGTTGCGGAAGCGGTACTCCAGGGCGGCGACGGGCAGAGAGGAATCGTCGGCGGCGCCCGGCTCGAACGGGCTCCAGCCCGTGAGGGCGACCTCGAGCGGGACGTCCGGATCGGTGAGCGTCACCTCGCCGAACGGGAAGCGCGCCTGGAAGGATGCCTGGCGGAAGCGCGGCAGGCCGAACGACGAGCCCGACGCGCCGTTGCCGGTTCCCGGCGCGCCGAACTTCTTCCACTCCGGCACGGGCCCCTCGAGGACCCGCGCGACGTTCGTCTCGCCCTTGACGCAAAGCGCGGCGAAGGTGAGCGGCTCGTTGAAGACCTCGGGCTTGTGGCGCAGCGACACGTGCGACAGCGCGCCGGTGCCCTCGAGGCAGATCATGCCGGCGCCGATGCCGCCCATGGGGAAGGCCACCCGGCTGAGCCGGGCGCCGGTGTAGACGCCGTTGTACTTCGAGGCGGAGCTCGCCCGAGGCGCCCGCGCGGGGCGCGATCTCCTGGCGGCCTGAGCCGGGTCACGCGTGCCGGCGGCTTTCGCCTTCGCAGGCACGCCGGCCGTGCCGATGGCGCCGACGGCGGCAGCCGAAAGCTTCAGAAAGTCCCGCCGGGGCACCGGCGATCGACGCTTGGGCGTGCGCGGCATGATCGGCTCCTTCCGCCGGCTGGCCGACAACGGGTCTGCGTGGCAGGATTCTGCTCCCCGCCGCCGCCCCGTGGCAAGGCCGCCCGCGGGTGCTCGCGGCGCGGGCCCCGCGGGAAAACGGGTTGGCCGCGCCGGCCGTCAGGCGCTAGGATTGACAGGCGGAAAACGGGAGCGCACATGAAGCATACGGTTACCCGTCGTGATTTCCTGATGACGAGCGTCGCTGGCGGCGTTTCGCTGTGCGGTGCATTCGCGAAACCTGCGTGGGCCGGCCCCATCGGCGCCAACGACGCCATCAGGGTGGCCATCGTCGGGGCGGGGAGCAAGGGCCGCCACCACATCCAGATGTTCAAGAAGGTGCCCGGCGTCCGCATCACGGCGCTCTGCGACATCGACGAGGCCGTCCTGGAGAAGGCTGCCGCCGGCCTGGCGGCCGACGGCATCCAGGTGGCAAAGGAGGTCGATGTCCGTCGCCTGCTCGAGCGCAAGGACGTGGACGCCGTCGTCGTCGCGACGCCGAACCACTGGCATTCGCTGATGGCCGTCTGGGCCTGCCAGGCGGGGAAGGACGTCTACCTCGAGAAGCCGGTGTCCCACAACGTCTGGGAAGGCCGCAAGGTGGTCGAAGCGGCAGCCAAGTACGGGCGCATCGTCCAGGCCGGAACGCAATCGCGCTCGGACGAGGCGCTCATCGAGCTGGCCGCCATGCTGCGCAGCGGGCAGCTCGGCAAGATCCAGTGCGTCCGCGGGTTCTGCTACAAGCGCCGCGAGAGCATCGGGAAGGTCACCGGCCCGCAGCCCGTTCCCGCCGGCGTGCACTACGACTTGTTCTGCGGCCCCGCGCCGCTCGAGCCGCTGCGGCGGAAGGCGCTGCACTACGACTGGCACTGGGTCTGGGCCACCGGAAACGGCGACATCGGCAACCAGGGCATCCACGAGATGGACATGTGCCGGTGGATGCTGGGCGAGGAGGCGCTGCCCCGCCGGGTCTTCAGCATCGGCGGCCGCTACGGTTACGTGGACGATGCCGAGACGCCCAACACGCAGATCGCCGTGTTCGACTACGCGACGGCGCCGATCATCTTCGAGGTGCGCGGGCTTCCGCAGAAGGCGGACGCCAACTACATGGATCAGTACCGCGGGGTGCGCATCGGGATCGTGGTCGAGTGCGAGGGCGGCTACTTCGCCGGCGGCGGCGGAGGCGGCGCCATCTACGACCAGGCCGGCAAGCGGGTCCGTGGGCTCCCGAGCGCCGGCGGCGGCGCGCACGTGGACAACTTCGTCGCGGCCGTGCGGAGCAGGAGGCCCGCGGACCTGAAGGCGCCGGTCGAAGGGGCGCACCGCTCGTCAGCGCTGTGCCATCTCGGAAACATCTCCTACCGGCTCGGGACCGAGGTCCCGGCGGCCGAGCTCAAGGCGCAGGCCGGATCCCGCGCGGACGTCGCCGACACCATCGACCGGTTCACGGGCCACCTGGCGGCCAACGGCATCGACCCGGCGCAGGCCACGGCCGCGCTGGGGCCGGTGCTGGACCTGCTGCCGGCTGAAG
>CAZBIP010000457.1:0-2777 GCA_964491885.1 uncultured Vicinamibacterales bacterium | reverse complement strand
ATGACGGCGAACCGTCCGCGGGCTACACGGGCCAGCCACCCCTTGTCCTGCAGCCGTTTGAGGAACTGGGCGGCGAACGGACGTTGCCGCGGCTCGAGGGCCAGTCTGGCGTCGGCGAGGGTGAAGCTGGCAAGCTGGCCCACTTGGCTCAGGAGACGCGACTCGACACCTCCGAGAGGGCTACGCGTTATAGTGCGTGTGCTCTTCATAGCCTCTAGAGCCTATGTTATGCGCACAAAATATAACACGACCGGCATTACCCGGGAAAGCCCCATGAGGGTGGGCGGGGGCCGGTCTTCTTGGTCACCCCGCCCGTCGCGTCGCGGCCCTCGCCTGGTGGAGATCCCACGACGCCTGGAGGTGCATCCAGAACTCCGGCGACATGTTCAGCAGCGACGCCAGGCGAAGAGCGGTGTCCGCCGTGATGGCCCGCCGGCCGCGGACGACCTCGTTGAGCCGGTTCAGCGGGATGCGCATGCGCCGGGCTGCTTCCACCTGCGTCAGACCAGCCGGCTCGAGAAACTCCTCGAGGAGGATCTCTCCGGGCGGGACCTGGACCCTGGGACGATTGAGATCCCTAGTGATAATCTTCACAGCGCACCTCGTAGCAGTCTCCGGCATCGAAGCGGAACGTGAGTCGGTACCGATCGTTCACGCGGATGCTGTGGCGTCCGGCTTGGTCGCCCTTCAAGACCTCGATCCGGCTGCCGGGCAGCGCGCCGATGTCGGCCAGCCTCTGAGCGGTGTCGAGCACGATGAGCTTCTTCTGGATGCGCCGCCAGACGTCCTTCGGAAACCGCCTGGCGGCCCTCGTATCGAGGTCGTAGAAGAGGTCCGCCGTGCCCGGGTCCGCGAAGGACTTGACCACGGCCGCATCTTACATGCTTAACCGGTAATCAGGCAAGAGCCGTGCGCCGGCACCGTTCCCGTTCGGGAACATCGGAGCCGGTTCGCGTCGCTCAGGCTACACAGAGAAGCCGATTCTGCCGAAATGTTCCCTATCGGGAACTCATGGTTGACAAAGAAGCTTCGAGAGCTAGAATTGCAGTCATGAACGGGCAATTTGTTCCCGACCGGGAACACACGCTCGGTGTCTTCGTCCGCGCGCGTCGGCTCAGCGCAGGATTGACGCAGCAACAGCTTGGCGAGCTGGCTGGCGTAGGCAAGCGGTTCGTCGTTGAGCTCGAGGGCGGCAAGCCCACGCTCCGCCTCGACAAGGTGAACCTCGTCCTGGCGGTGTTCGGCAAGCGGGTGGGGGTCGAAGACGCGCCGCGGGCCGGGGCAGGAGAGCGCGATGCCGACACCTGAAACCGGAGGGCCCGGCAAACCGCCCGAGGTCCGGCCGTTCCGCCGGGCACTCGTTCGACTCGATGGACGCAACGCCGGCGTTCTCGAAGAGACCGAACGCGGCACCCGTTTCACCTACGACCAGGCCTGGCTGGAGCGGCCGGACTCGGTGCCCGTTTCGCTCGTGCTCCCTCTGACAACCGAGCCGTACGACTGGCCGGGTCTTCATCCGGTCTTCGAGAACCTGCTTCCTGAAGGCTGGCTCCTGGGAATCGCGACGTCGAAGCTGAAGATCGCGCCGGACGATGGGTTCGGCCTGCTGGTGGCGACGTGCGCGGACTGCGTGGGAGCCGTCGAGATCCTGCCGGTGCCGCCGGAGGCGGGGACATGAGCACGTGTCTGTCCTGCCTGCGTCCGCTCCCGGCCGGCCGCGACTACCACGCCCGCTGCGTGCGCGCGCTCTTCGACGCGCGGCGGCCCCCGGCCGTCGTGGACGTCGACTTGGCGAAACTGCACACGCTCGCGCTGGCGATGGCGGGGCGCCAATCGATCTCCGGCGTTCAGCGGAAGATCTCGGTCGGCCTGACCGCCGACAAGCAGACGCTCCAGGTCGCCCTCGGCCGAAGTCTTTACATCCTGAAGCCGCAGTCCGCGACCTACCCCGATCTGCCGCAGAACGAGCTGCTGACGATGCGCATCGCGGAACTGACCGGCATTCAAATCCCGCCCTGCGGGCTCATCCGGCTGGGCGACGAGTCGCTGGCCTATCTCGTGCGGCGGTTCGACCGGCTCGCGGACGGCACGAAGCTGCGCCAGGAGGACTTCTGCCAGCTCGCCCTCCGGCCGGCCAAGCAGAAGTACGACGGGTCCGCCGAACTGTGCGCACGCCTGGTGAAGCGATACGCGACGGAGCCGCTGGTCGAGTCGCTCCGGCTCTTCCGCCTCGTGCTCGCGGCATGGTGGACGGGCAACGGCGACATGCACCTCAAGAACTTCTCGATGCTCACGGACGGCAGCGGCATCACCCGCCTGACGCCGGCGTACGACCTGATCTGCACCCGCCTCGTCATCGAAGACGACGACCTGGCGCTGCCCGTGCATGGGAAGAAGCTGAAGGTGACCCGGCGGGACTGGGTGACGTTCGGCGACTACTGCGGCCTCCGCCCGCTTGTCATCCAGCGGGTCTTCCGCACAGTCGCCGCGGCCGTGCCGCAAGCCCTGGCGCTCCTGGACGGGGCGCCCCTCTCAGACGAAGCGAAAGCGCGCTACCGGAAGCTCCTGACCGAACGAGCCTCTATCCTCGCGCAGGGCTGAGGCGCGGCCGGCACAACGGCTGGCCCAGACGGGGCCGCCCGATCACTCCTTGCGCGGGTTCAGCGCGCCGCGGAGCTTGTCGGCCAGCGACCCGCCGAACGCCTGCGAGCCGGCGGCTTCCGTGCGCTCCGAGTAGTCGCGCAGTTCGTCGCGCCCCTGCGCGTCGAGGACGGCCT
>CAZBIP010000456.1:0-2778 GCA_964491885.1 uncultured Vicinamibacterales bacterium | reverse complement strand
GGTCGCCGGTGACGTGCGTCGAGAAGAGAACCGACGAGCGGCCGTCCTCCACGCAGGCCGCCAGGCGTTCCAGCAACTCCCGCCGGAACACCGGATCCAGGCCGGATGTCGGTTCGTCGAGCACGAGCAACTCGGCCTGGTGCGACAGCGCGAGTGCCAGGGCGGCCTTGCTTCTGGTGCCACGCGAGAGTGTTCCGAAGCGCTGCCGCAGCGGCACGCCGAAGTCGCGCACGAGGGCCTCGAATCGTGCCTGGTCCCATCGCTCGTAGAAGCGCCGCACAATCGACGCGATCGCGGCGACGGTCAGGTGATCGTAGAAGGCCGGCACCTCGTGGACGAAGCCAATCCGCCGCTTCACCTCCCTCTCGGACGCGACGGGGTCGTGCCCGCAGACGAGCAGGGCCCCCGCGTCCGGGAGGACGAGCCCGAGCATCAGCTTGATCAGCGTCGTCTTGCCGGCCCCATTCGGCCCGATGAGCCCGCAGATGTGCCCGCGGGGGAGCGAGAACGACACGTCGCGCAACGAGAAGCCCGGGTAGCGCTTCGTGACGCCGTTCAGCTCGAGGATCGCATCCATGGTCCTGCTCACAGGTCGCGGCGCTCGGCCAGGAAGACGGAAAGCCGCAACGATAGCCAGACCGCCAGGATGACAACGACCGCCGTCGCGAGAAGCGGAAGCGGCCGCGCGAGCGCGGCGTGCCAGGTCTGTATGCCACGCTCGGCGGCGCCCAAGATGTGGCTCGCCCCCCGCATCCCGAAGTACCGGAGCAGCAGGAACAGGACCGCGCCCGCCACCTGAAAGACCGCCAGGAACACCACGACGCCGACGATGCCGAACCGGATGACGATGGGCATCACCACGGCGACGAAAAGCGCGGCAAGCGCGAGGCTCACCAGCACGGTATTCGCCTGGAACACCGCGCCCGTCTCCCCGCCCGTCACGAACGCCGCCGCGGCCGCGACGGCCGCGTACATCGCCGCTCCCGCGAGGAAAGCCACGATGTAACGGCCCTCCACCAGCGTGCGGCGCCGCACGGGCAGGCTGGCGAGCGTGGCCGAGACGCGGAGTTTCTCTTCGCGGGCGCCGATGGTGGACGCCAGCAGCGCTCCCATCATGGCGGACCCGCCCGCCAGCAGGCCCATGGTCTGGGGCGCGTGCGCGAGCACGTACGCGACATAGACGAGCCAGAGCGCCATGCCCCAGAAGTGCCGCGCGTTGAGCAACAGGTCTTTCCGAAGCACCTTACGCAGCATGGCGCGCCTCCCCGGTCATCAGCACCATCACGTCGTCCAGCGTCACCCTGTCGATAGTGCCGCGCGAACCGACGGCGCGGCGCGCCTCCTCCGCGTCCGACACCAGCGCCTCGACGCCGAAAGCCCGCGTCCGCTGCCCCCTCAGGATCCGCGGGTCGATCTCGCCGACCACCCCCGCGTCCGCCCGGACGACGGCCCATCCGTCCAGCAGTCGGTCCCGCGTGAGCGAGAAGGCGATCCGCCCCTCGCGGACGAACGTGATGGTGTCGGCCGTCCGCTCGAGGTCGCTCGTGATGTGCGTCGAGAACAGGATCGACTTGCCTTCGTCCTGGAGGAGGGCCGAGAAACGCTTGAGCAGGTCCCGGCGGAACACCGGGTCCAGGCCGGCCGTGGGCTCGTCCATGACCAGCAGGTCGGCCTCGTGCGAGAGCGCCATCGCGAGCGCGAACTTCGTCTTCCCGCCGTGCGACAGCGTCTTGTACTTCTTGTCGAGAGGAAGCTCGAACTCGCTTGCCAGGCGGCAGAACGTCGCGTCGCTCCAGCGCGGGTAGAACGCCCCGAGCGCGCGGCGCTGGGAGTCGAGGCTCTGGTCATCCCAGAACCCCGGCAGGTCGTAGACGAACCCGATGCGCGATCGCACCTCGATTTCCGAGCGGCGGTGGTCGAGGCCGAACACGCGGATCTCCCCCGCGTCCGCGCGCACCAGGTTCATGATGAGCTTCACGATCGTCGTCTTGCCCGCGCCGTTCGGGCCGATGAGCCCGCCGATGGCGCCGCGAGGCAGGGTGAAGGAGACATCCGTCAGGTTGAAACCCGGGTACTTCTTGCAGACGCCACGCAATTCGAGCGCGTGCTCGGGTGTCATGCTCTCTCCTCCCACAGCAGGCGCAGCATCTCGCCGAACTGTTCGAGGCTCATGCCCGCCAGTTGGGCGTCGTCGACGGCCGCCGCGAGCTG
This sequence comes from uncultured Vicinamibacterales bacterium, assembly GCA_964491885.1. Lineage (GTDB taxonomy): Bacteria > Acidobacteriota > Vicinamibacteria > Vicinamibacterales > JAKQTR01 > JAKQTR01. Next base: position 567 of record CAZBIP010000456.1, on the reverse strand, counting down.
CTCCTCGACCGCCTTCATGCGCTTCTCGCGCAGGAACTCGGCGTTCTGGGCCGCCACGAAGGTGCCCTTGCCCGCCACCGTGTCGATGAAGCCTTCGGCTTCGAGCTCGTCGTAGGCCCGCTTGGAGGTGATGACGCTGATCTGAAGGTCCTGCGCGAGCTTGCGTATCGAAGGGAGGGGGGCGCCCTCCCCCAGCTCGCCGGCGATGATCTGCGCCTTGATCTGGCGGACGATCTGCTCGTAGATCGGGTCCGGGGAGGAGTTAGCGATCAAAATTCGCATGTGATGACCATATCTACTGTTTATATACAATAGATACAGTCAGCACGTTTGTCAAGTCGCCAATTGCGGCGGGGTCAGCCCCATCGCCGGAGAGGTCTGACCCCGGTGGCGGAGGGGTCTGACCCCAGTGGCTGGGCCCGTGGGCCGCATTTGTCAGCGACCGCTGCCAGAAAGAACGGGGGCCGCCCCGCGGCCCCCCAGTGGCGTGACCGACTAGCCCCTAGCCCCTTGCCCCTACTGCAGCGTGAAGTTGACGGTCATCGTCATGACGACCTTCACGGCCTT
>CAZBIP010000455.1:0-2784 GCA_964491885.1 uncultured Vicinamibacterales bacterium | reverse complement strand
CGGGGTGACCCCACCCCGGCGGCGAACCATCAGCGCAAAGTGACCATCGGGGTCGGGGTCGGGATCGAATCCCTTCTTCCCTTGGCGTCTTTGGGTCGTGGCGTGTGACCTTACACGGCCGCTGCCCGCCCGAGGGAAAGCCGGCTCCGCAGCGAAGGGAAGATCGAGTACGCATACGAGTACGGGGAGAAGCAAGAGCGACCCCGATACCGATACCGACCCCGAGGGGGACCATCCGTATGGCGCCAGCCCGCAGGAGCGAACGACACGACCGCAGGGCATCGTCGCCCGCTATCATCGCCCGCTTTCGTCCACCGACAGCAGAACAGACGGTTGCCGATTACGCGCGACGAGATCGGGGGACGAGGGCGCCCGCTCAGGAGCCGGGGTGACGCCACCCCGGCGGCAAACAGTCGGCGCAGAGTGACAATCGAGGTCGGGTACGGGGTCGAATCCCGCTGGAGTCAGAAGTCAGAATACAGAATGGCAGCGGATTGGCCTTCGGCACATTGCTTGCGTCCGTGTCATCCCTTCGTGTACGTCGTGTCTTTCGTGGTGCCTCTGCGTATTCTGACTCCTGAATCCTGACTTCTGACTCCTACTCTGGCGGCCCCTTGATCTCGTAGACCCGCGAAGCGTAGCCTTCGAAACGGTCTTCGAGCCGGCCGTCCTTGAGCGGGATCGGCGCGCCGGTGAAGAAGTCGGACGCGCCGGCCGGGGCGCCGGGCGCGGGCAGATCGAACCGCACGGTCGCCGTCCGGTTTTCGGCATTGACCGCGAGCAGGACCCGGCGCCCGTCCCGTTCGCGGTAGAGCGTATGGATGGCGCAGGTGGGCACATCGAGCGGCTGGACCACGACCCCGCTCCGCGTCTCGGCATCGAGGAGGAAAGGGGTGAGCTGTTTCACCTCGCGGGCCAGCGCGCCCATCTCCTGCCAAAGCCCCTCGTAGTAGGGTTTGTAGCGGAAATAGATGATGCCGTGGGCCTGGTGGATCAGCGCAAGGTAGGTCTGGCAGCGCTGTTCGGCGGGCGACAGCTCGCGATCGGAGTTCCCTCCGACCGACGCCAGGGGCACGACCCAGAACGGCTTCTGCCTGGGCATCGTGATCCGGCGCGCGGCGTCGGTGAGCTTGGACACGTGGGTCGGGTCCCCGCTATGGTGCGTCCAGTAGGCGTCCACGCAGCCGACATCCCAGCCGTCCTCGAACTTGATTCGGATGCAGAAGATGGGGAAGACCGGGTGATAGGGATCCATGGCCTGCAAGCCGTTGTACATCTGGACTACCTGCTCGCGTTCGTGCGGATTGGGCTCGCCGGCCGAGTACCAGGCCAGGAGCGCCGGGTGGCCGGCCAGGGTCGGCAACCCCTCGGGCGCCATGTATTTCGGGAAGTAGGTCTCGAATTCCTTGTCGAACCCGTGTCCGGCATGGAACAGGCCAAGAACGACCTTGAGTCCATGCGCGTGGGCCGTGTCCAGGAACTCGCGCCACTGCTTCATCTTCCCGCCGTTTTCCCAGCCCGACGCGCGTTCCGGCGCGCTTTCCTGGACGAGCACGCAGTTGAAGCCCAGGTTGGCCACTTCCTCGAGCGCCGGCCGGGGCACGTGCGTGATGCCGAACGGGAAAAAGAGCTCGCCGTCCACCAGCGCGCCCAGATGTTCGTTGAACTTGACCTCGTTCGTCGAGCCCGGCAACTTCACCAGCTCGCGTTCGACGCGCCCAAGCACGGCGTCGCCGCGCGTCAGGCGGACGTCCATCGTGTAGCGGCCGGCCGGCAGGTCGGCGATCGGCGCGGCGGCGCGCGTCGCCGGCTGCGCGGGCGTCCGGGCGGACCACCGCTCCGTGTCGCCGTCCCGCAATGCCAGGACGAATTCCGCTCCCTGCAGCGCCGCCGGATCGAGCGCCGCGCTCACGATCAGCTCGGCCTGGGGCTCGCGCGTGTAGTAGCTGCGCGTCATCGTGACCGACAGCGCGTCCGGCGCGTCGAACGGGACCGGTTGCGCGTAGGCGAGCAGCTCGCCGGTCGCCGGATCGCGCACGAGCACGTCGGCGCGCGACGCGACGCCCGCAAGCAGGCGGACCGGCTCGCGGAGCGTCACGGCCTCGCGCGCCGGAATGGAGACCGGGCGTTCGACGGAGCGCGCGTCGCCGACTTCCGGCGTAAGGGTCAGGACGACGAGCGCGTCGCGCGGCTGGTCGGTTTGATTCAGGACGGCGAACCGGGCCTCGAGGGCACCCTGCCCGGGATCGTAGTCGTGGAACGTCAGGTGCGGCACGCTGAACTGCGTATAGCGTTCGAGCGAGACCGCGGGCGCCTCGACGACGGCGAAGCGGTCATGCACGCCGAATTGCATCTGGAACGCGGGCGACCAGGCAGAATACTCCTTTTTCCCCGCATTGATCCGGCAGAGGTTCATGCGCCAGGCGGGCGCCGTGCGGCCCGCGTGGCGGGCCAGGGCCGAGAGCGGCAAGGCGAGCTCGACCGTCCAGAAGCCGACGCCGTGCCCGATCGCCGCGTCCCAGTGCGCGTCCCAGCGCGTATCCCGGCCGAAACTGTCCGCCTGGACGCCGAGCGTATTGACGGCAAACCGGTAATAAAGATGCCGGGTTGCCGGGTCATCCGCCGGGTTGAGCAGGACTTCGATCGAGTCTTCCCTGGAAAACGAGCCGTCGCGCGCGGTCATCACGCCGTTCACCTGCTGGGCGAGCGGCAAGTGTGGATGCTGGACATTGGCCTGCGCCATGCGGAAGGCCAGGTAGAGGGCGCGGTCGTCATAGCCGAACC
>CAZBIP010000454.1:0-2792 GCA_964491885.1 uncultured Vicinamibacterales bacterium | reverse complement strand
TCGATGCCCGCCACGCGGATGATCGCGCCGGAGGCGCGGCTGCCCTCGATGGTCGGCAGCACGATCTCGTCGGCCGTCCACACGATCCGCGTCGCCTTGCCGCCATAGAGCTGTCCCTTGGCACGGTTGTGGATGCGCTCCAGGGCGTGAATCGGATACACGACCTCCGGGTAATCCTCCAGCAGGTGGTCGTTGGTCTCAAACTCCACCTTGATGCTCTCGAGCATGCTGCGGGCGTGCCCGGCGTCCGAACCGATCAGGCAGACAAACTCCCGCGCCCCGGTGAGCATCGCCCAGATGCAAGCCGTCTCGGCCAGCGTGGTCTTGCCGCTTCCGCGCGGCATGGCCATCGCAAACAGCCCGCCGCGTAACACGGCGGTCTCGATCTTGGTGATCACCTTCAGGTGGTCCTCCGACCACGGCAGGCTGAAGGTCTCGGGGAAGTACGCCTCGCAGAACAACCGAAAGTCTCGCGCGGCCCGCGCCTTGCGCTGCGGATCGACCACCGCCGGCAGCTCGCCGATGTCGCGGCCGCTGGCGGAAATCTCCGCGTTGCGGGCGCGGGCCGCCTCTTTCATCGCTTCGTAATCGAGGGGCGGTTTCTTCGGCTCGGGATTATGGCGCGACCACACCAGCCACGCCGCGTAGCGCAGCAGATCGACGTGCTTCTCGTCGCCGATGCGGTAGCCGGCCCGGTTGCGTTGCCGGCGCAGCTGCCGCTCGCTGAGCACCTCGCCCAGCGGCGTGGAGTTGAACATCCGCGTCAACATCGACGGCCGCAGTTGCCGCACATCAATCGCCATGCGCCGCCTCCCGCGCCAGCCAGGCGGCGTAGTGGACCAGGTTGAGGGTGCCATCAGCGTTGGTGGGCGCGCCGGCGTCGATGTCGGCGCGCACCATCGCCTCGGTGATCCGCCGGTTCCCGGCGGCGGCGAGGATTTTCGCCGCCTGGGCCGGCGTCAGAGCCGTCATTCTGGGCATCTGGTCGGTCATATCTCTAGCCCGGGGGCACGCTTACGAGAATCTGTAAGTTCTGTTCCGACAGCGGGTTAATCGCCTTGATGTTCCCGCGAAAGCATGGCTGAATGTGGGTGTTGAAACGCACGTAACGCCAGCAACCACAAGGAGATAGGCCATGCGGAAGAGCGACAACAACCACGAGGAAACGACCACCAACCAGCGCGACTGGCACGACCTGAAGCCCGGCGACGTGATCTTCTTCGCCACCGGCTGGTACGAGGTCTTCGACGCCTACTCGGTCGCCCGCGACACCATCCTGGTGAAGCTGGTCATTGACACCCGCATCGAGAGCTACCGCGTCCGCGTGGGCGCGGGCAGCAAGGTCACCTGCCGGGCCTGAAAACAACAACCCAAACTGAGGAGAAGTGCCATGACGACCATCGACAACACCCTCGCCCAGATCGCCAAGGAGCAGATGCAGATCGAGACGCTCGAAACCCGCAAGCACGACGCCCTCGACTTCCACACCGTCGCGGTCTGGGAGGCCAAGAGCGCCCTGCAGGCCGCCTACGACGCAGGTCGGAGCAGCGCCACCGCCGGAAGCGCCGCCTTGGTCGACGCCCTGCGCGAAAACCTCTCGCCCGAGGCCGTCGCCGCCATCGCGTCCTGGCTGCAGCCTGCCAGCACCAACGACCCGAAGGTCATCCGCGAGATTCGCTGGTTCAGCGAGCAACTGGCCCAGGCCCTTGGCGGATGGGACCAGCAGAGCCGTCTGGCGGAAGAACTCGGCTTGTAAGAACCAAGCATGGGCCTGGCCAGCCCGAACACGGCCAAAGGAGAATCTGCCATGAAAAGCAGCGACGTACAGATGGGCGCGACGTACCTGGTGAAGGTCGCCGACAACCTCGTCCCGGTGAAGCTCACCCGCGAACATCCCAGTGGCGGGTGGGAGGGCGCGAGCGAAAAGACCGGCAAGACCATTCGCATCAAGAGCGCCCAGCGCCTGCGGAAACGCCTGGGCGACGCGGCCCCCGTCGCCACGAAGGCGAAGGAGGCGACCAAGGACGCCAAGGCCGAACCCGGACGCGACACGGGCGAACGTGGCGCGACGGGGGGCCAACCGGGCGGCGACGCCGCCGCGACCGGCAAGGCCATGAGCTTGATAGACGCCGCCGTCCACATCCTCTCGCTGGGCACCGGCGACCCGATGCGTTGCAAGGACATCGTCGACCTGGTGGTGAAGCGCGAGCTCTGGACGCCCGGCAAGGGCAAGACGCCCGCCAGCACGCTCTACTCCTCGATCCTGCGCGAGATCACCACCAAGGGCGACGCCTGCCGGTTCGTGAAGACCGAACGCGGCAAGTTCGCCCTCAAGGACAGCCAGTACATCCGCGAGCAGGCCGCGAAAGCCGCCCGCCAGAAGTAGACGCACATTCATGCCTGCACCTCCGCGACAGCCCCGGCCTCGGTCGGGGTTGTCTCAGTCCGGGCATCCCCCGGAATCCGCTCCGCCTTCCGCCCCGTGAACTGCTCCCAGCGCTGCACGATCACGTCGCAGTAGGCCTGGTCGAGTTCCATCAGGAACGCATGCCGCCCGGTCTGCTCGCAGCCGATGAGCGTCGAGCCGCTGCCGCCGAAGAGGTCGAGCACGTTCTGCCCCGGCAGCGACGAGTACTGGATCGACCGCACCGCCAACTCGACGGGCTTCTCGGTCAGGTGGACCATCGCCTGCGGGTTGACCTTCTTCACGTGCCACAGGTCGGTCGCGTTGTTCGGCCCGTAGTAGTTGTGGCCCGCGCCTTCCTTCCAGCCGTAGAAGCAGATCTCGAACG
>CAZBIP010000453.1:0-2799 GCA_964491885.1 uncultured Vicinamibacterales bacterium | reverse complement strand
CTCCGCTCCTACCTCGAGGCGGTGCGCGGACACGCGCCGGGCACCGCCGACGTGAGCGCGCGCCGCATCGCGCTCTGGACGGAGCGGGATCTCGACGAGGCGCGGACCGATTTCTTCCGCCTCGTCACGCTCTACCGGAGGCAGGTCAACCGGCGCGCGCCGCCGCCGCCGGACGTGCGGATCATCCACAAGGATACCCGGATCGCGCTCGCCGACCTGCGGGCGATCCTGGGCCTGACCGGCAGCGATGCCGCCAGCGGGGACGTGTCCGCGACGCTGCGTCGCGCGGCGCTGCTCCATGCCGACGTCGCCATGCTGGTCACGCCGCTCCTCCCCGGATGGCACGGCTGCATCTCCGAGTCGTCGCTGCTCGTGCTTGACGGAAACGCGGTTGGCGCGGGATGCGTCAACTTCCACTGGAGCCAGGCCCGGCTCCTCCTCGACGGCGTCCGGCCCGGCCCGGCTGACGACTCCTTCGTCCGGCTCTGGTATTTGGCCACCACCAGCTACCTGCTCGAGGCGGGCGACTACGCCGACGCGGAACCGCAGCTCGAGCGCGGCACCGCGCTCTTCCCGTCGGATCCCGCCGTCCTGTTCGTGCACGGGTTCCATCACGAGGCGCTTGCGGCGCCGTCCGTCCAGGTCGCGGCCGCCGAATCGGGGTCCGACCAGCGTGGCGACGGCGCGCACCTCGAGGACGCCGAAGCGTCCTACAGGAGGGCCGTCCGCGAGAATCCGGGATTCGCCGAAGCGCGTGTGCATCGCGGCCGCGTCCTCTCGCTCCTCGGCCGCGATCGTGATGCCGCCGAGGAACTCCGCCTCGCGTCCAGCCTCGAGATGGGTCCCAGGCTGCGGTACTTCTGCGAGCTGTTCCTCGGCCGGGCCGAGGAGGCGCTTGGCAACCGCGCGGCGGCCCGCGATCGCGACGAGCGGGCGTCGGCGCTCTATCCACAGGCCCAGTCGCCGCTGCTGGCGCTCGCGTTCCTCTCCCGGCGGGCCGGCGACCGGCCTGGCGCGCAGGAGGCGATGCGGAAGGTGCTCGCGCTGCCCGTCAGGCGCGGCGATCAGGCAGACCCGTGGTGGACGTACAACCGCGTGCAGGACGAGCCCGTCGGGCGGCGCCTCGCCAGGCTTCGCGCCCCGTTCCTCGAGGAGGGCACGCGATGATCCGCGGCGTCGGCCCGCTCGTCGCGATCGCGCTCGCCGCAATGCCGTCCTGGCCGGGTGGTTCCCCCGCGAACGTCGGGACGCAAACGCCCACGTTCTCCTCGAAGGTCGAGGCGGTCCGCGTGGACGTGCTCGTCGCCGAGGGCGGCCAGCCGGTCCGCGGCCTGGGTGCGGGCGACTTCGAAGTCCTCGACAACGGGGTGCTCCAGTCCGTCGATCTGGTGAGCTTCGAGCAACTCCCCCTGAACGTCGTCCTGACGTTCGACCTGAGCCGCAGCGTCGCCGGAGGCAGGCTCGACCACTTGCGCGACGCCAGCCACGCAATGCTCGACGGCCTGCGCAAGGACGATCAGGCGGCCCTCGTCGTGTTCAACTCGGCGGTGTCGGTGGGCCGCGGGCTGACGGGCGACATGCGGCTCGTGAAGTCGTCCATCGACTGGCTCGAGCCGACGGGCAGCACGTCGCTCGTCGATGCCACCTTCGCCGGCATGATGCTGGCCGAGTCGGACGTGGGCCGCAGTCTCGTCATGGTGTTCAGCGACGGCCGCGACACGGCGAGCTGGCTCGAGCCGAAGGCCGTCCTGAAAGTCGCGCAGCAATCGGACGCCGTCGTGTACGCCGTCTCGGCCGGCCAGCGGGCGGCGGACGCCTTCCTGCGGAACGTGACCGAGCAGACCGGCGGGCGCGTGTTCGAGGTGGGATCGACGGCGAGCCTGAGCACCGTGTTCCAGCAGGTGCTCGACGAGTTCCGGCAGCGGTACCTGCTCAGCTACTCGCCCCGAGGCGTGTCCGCAGAAGGCTGGCACCAGATCGCGGTGCGCGTGAAGAACCGGAACGCGACGGTGCGGGCTCGGCCGGGTTACCTGGCCGGCGGCTCGATGTGAAGCGTGCGGATCTTCCTGCCTGTCTCTCGATCGTCCACGAAGACCGTCGCGATGACCACGTAGTCGCCGGGCGCGAGGTCGCCGATATCCAGCTTGGCGGCGTACGACCGGGACGATGACCCGGAGGTCCGGCTCACGAGCCCCTCGGCTTCGGCGAGCAACTCCCCATCCGGACTCTCCGAGATGCCGAAGCTGACCGCGACGTCCGAGGCACCCGGGTCCGAGGGAACGACGTCGAGGTAGGCATCGATGGACGCGCCGCGGAAGCGGCCGTCGGTCACGACGTCGAACGGCCCGTCGGCTCCCGCCGCCGGCTCGACGAGCAGGAGGTCTCCAATCGCGACGCTGCCGGCCTGCGTCAGGCCCGCCGTGAACGCGTGATCGACGCTGCCGGCGCGCCCGGCTTCGTCCACGGCCACGAACCTCAGCGTGTGCCGGCCCGGCGCAATCGTGATCGGCATGGCGAAGGCCAGCGCGCCCGTGGGGCTGCCGGCGCGCGGAAACAGCAGCAGCCTCCGGCCGTCCGGCGTCTTCGTCCGGCCCGACGCATCCACGGCCGCCAGCGCGGTCCAGATCTCGGCGCCGCCCGTCGCTCCGGCGCCGATGTCCGCGCTGACCATCACCCGCGGCACTCCGGCGGCATCGGGGGCCATGTTGCACGTAGCGAAGCGAACGGCCAGCGCCGTTTCCCGGCGGCCCGGCTGGAACGCCCGCGCCAGCCGTTCCTCCGGCGTCGCCGCCGCCGGCG
>CAZBIP010000452.1:0-2800 GCA_964491885.1 uncultured Vicinamibacterales bacterium | reverse complement strand
TCCTCTGTGCGGTAGGGGTTGGGGGTCGGCTCGGGGTAGGTCGACTGCACGGCACGGGCGTCCTCGTGTCCGGCCTCGTGCCCCTCGTCCCACGCGGCGGCCAGCAGGTCGGGCAGGACGGCGGCCAGGGCGGTGCTCACGTCGCGCTCGTCCACGTTGCCGCGCATCACTTGGTAGCCGTGGTCTGGAGTGTCGACCGCATCGAGCGCCCGCTCGATCACCGCGTCGTATCGGCCGCCCAGCAGGGCGCGCAGGTCAGGCATGGGGGTCTCCTTCGGCGGGCTCGTAGGTGGCGGCGAAGATGTCCGGTTTGCAGGGGTAGAACTCGCCCTGAACGCCGCGGATCACGAAGTCATCCCGCCCGGCCGCCATGCGACCTTCGAGGGTGTCGATCATGACCAGATAGGGCGGGCCGTCGCCGTGGCAAGTGGCGGACTCGACCTTGCCGCCGCACCACGCGGCGACTTCTGCTGCGTTGCCGCCGTCGAACTGCATCGCTTCGATGACGACGGGCTTCTTGCGGAACTTCGGCATGGTCAATCTCCTTCTGGGTTGGGTCGGTCGGCGTGGTCATGCAGGGCACTGCACTCGCCGGGGCCCTCGCTGCCCGACGGATGGCGGCGATCCGCTCGGGGGTGGGGCGCTCGACGGGTTGGGTGCAGTCGGGGCAGTGGCTGCCGGAGGGGCGGCCGTGCTCGCAGTAGGTTGGATTGCTCATGGCTTCGTCCTCACGACTCGACCCGCGGCAGAGGCGCGCGCGGTCTGTGGTCGACTTGCAGGCTTGGGTTGGTTCTTGGCCACGTCGTCGGTCGGGTACGGGGTTTCGGGGGCAAGGGCGCGAAGCGCCCGCGGCAGCGGTACGTAGGTACCTACTACATCTACATCTGCTAACGAACCCCTAGAGGGGTCCCCATGGCCTACCCCATAGGGGGGGCTATAGGGGGGGCTAGGCTGCGTCACGAGGGATCAGCCCCTCTCCGATGCAGTGGGGGCAGCGGGCGTTGGGTTTCTTGTCCCGGACGTGGTGGCGGACGTGGGCGCCGAATGAGCCGTCCTCGCGTCTCGCCTTCTTGTAGGCGGTCACCTCGGCGGCGCTCATCTGGTGCTTCAGGTAGTCGTGAATCTGGAACGCGCCTTCGGTCTCGTCCAGCAGTCCCGACGACACGAGCTCCCGAACCCGCGCGGGGGTTCCGAGCGCGCGGAGGACGCCCCTGGGGAGTTCGCCGTTCTGGTTGTTGCGGGCCGTCCAGCAGAGCGCGGTGATGTAGAGCCGGAACGCAGCGTCGGTCAGCGGCATGACCTTCGGGTTGTCGGGGAACGCCTGATCCAGCTTGAGCCAGGGGCGGGCGTCCTGCTCGTCGCTCATGGCAGCTCCGGCAGGTCGAGCGCGAACGCCCCCGCGTGCGGCGTGATGGGGTCGGCTGGCCTGCGGGGCGTCGGGCGTCCGAGCGTGTAGGCGAGTTCGTGCGCTTGCGCGTAGTAGTCGGGGAGGCTCTCAATGCGGCGGTGCGCGAGGCAGTAGACCGTCACCCGCTCGGGCGCAGACTCTCCGGCGACCCCACCGCACGTCGCCACCACGGCGCGCGGTCTGCACCATTCCCACGTCTCGAAGTTGGAGCGCGTCTGGTTGCAGCGGACGCAGAGTGTGCGGAGGTTCGGTGAGTTGTCGAAGCCCCCGGCCGAGTATGGCGTGATGTGGTCGACCTCGAGTCCCTCAGGGTTCGCGCTGACGTGGTGGCACCACTGGCAGGTGAAGTCGTCGCGGTGGACGATGCCCCACCAGAGGTGTCCGGGCAGGCTGGTGCGCTCCTCGCGTTCGGTTCGGGCGTAGCGGGGCACGTCGCCCATGCCGTGCGGGTGCTGGTTTCCGCCTCCCCTAGAGCTCGGGAAGTGGGTATGATCATGCATTAGACCGCTCCTTTCAGCGGTTAGGCCCGGGTCAACAGGTGTTCCACCACCTGCCGGGCCGCTCTTCATTTGTGCCCCCCAGCATACCAGCCCGGTCGCGTCAACTTCGCGCGGCATTCCCGCGCTGACAGCGGGAAACGTACTGGGCATTACTAACTCGCCTCCATCCAGTCGGCCCGGAGCGCCTTGTCCATGCCACGGATCGCGGCCATGGCGTGCTCGGCTGCGTGGTTGACCGCCTCCACGCGATAGGGGGTCGCGGCCACGGCCAGTGCGGCGGTCTGGGCGTTGCTGATGGTGACCATGGCGGCCTTGAGCGATCGGCGGGCCTCGTCCATGCGTCTGGCGCGGGCTGAAGCGTGGGTGGTCATGCGGACTCCTCGAACAGGTCGGGTTGCTGGCAGTCGGAGCCCGGATGCTCGAGCCCGCACGCATCGCACGATTGGCTCGGGAAGTCGACCAGCGGCACGAGCACCCACCCGGCAGCACGAAGGCTGGCGATGATGCCTGGGGCCATCTCGCCGACCGCTGTGGCCCAGTAGCCGGGGGTGCCGTAGTAGCGCGGCTGGTGGGCTACCAGGGCTTGGGCGAGGGCTTGGGCGGCGGTCATGCCGTCGCCCTCTCCTCGAACCGGACCCACACGGGAGTGGGCGCGCGGTGGGTGCCGTGGTGCTTGGTGCACTCGGGGCAATGGACCGGGGTCCGACTGCCTCCCCGTGGGCTGTCGGCGGGGACGTCGTAGCGCCACCATCCGCAGGCGTGGCAGACGACCGCGGGCATCCGGTCGACGTAGGTGAGTTCGTCGCTCATGCCGTCGCCTCCCTCAGCGTGGCGAGCGCCGCCGAACTGGGGCGCCCAGTTGGCGTGAGTCCCGACGGGCTGCCCTTGCGGG
>CAZBIP010000451.1:0-2807 GCA_964491885.1 uncultured Vicinamibacterales bacterium | reverse complement strand
CCGTCGAAGGCGTCGAGGATCCGATCGAACTGCACGCCCATCTGGAAAGCGAGCGTCCACCCGGTCACGTCGTACGGCGGCCGCGGCGGGCCGCCCGGATAGAGGAAGTCGTTCGGGTGGTCCTGCGGCTCCAGCATGTCGCGCAAGTGCGGCCTGAACGCCTGGTCGGCCTTGATGACGTACGATCGTGCCGGGTAGTCCCTGCCCGCCACGGAGAACGCCGACGCCGCCCGGTGGACGACGATGCCGTTCTTGATGAGCGCGTTGACGAAGCGCGTGGCCGTGTTGAAGTCGGCCTGGTCTGACGGGAGGATGTAGCCCCGCGGATCGCGGCGTTCCGGCGTCAACATGGCCGAGTAGTAGCGCGGGTCGATGCCTCCGCGGCCGCCGCCTCTCCCAGCCGGCACCGCGGCGCCAGCCGCATCGCGGGCCGCCTGGGCCTTCGCATCGTCGATCCAGTCGGGCTGGATCGTCCACGTATCGCGGCTGCCGCGCTCGATCGAGTTCCGGCCCATCCGCCAGATGCGGTACAGGAAGTCCTCGCGGTGCTTCGAGGCCGCGTCGAGGATCGCGCGGTTCACCGACATGATGTAGTCGATCGACTGGCGCTGGTGCCACACCGCCTGCGGGGGAATGGGCAGCGGCAGGTCCTGCCGGGGCAGCTGGTTGTCGAGGACCAGGCTGACCGTGCCCGGCGTCGGGTTCCCGATGATCTCCGTGAGGATCCCGATCATGTTGTGGAACCCGGTCGTGGTCCGGGTGCCGCCGTTGTACCACGTCGAGTACGACGCCCCCGACCTCATCGTCGCGCCGGGCTTGCCCTCGGTGACGAACCGGTTGTGGATGGCAGCCGACACGAGGTCGATGCCCATCGGGACCAGCGGGTCCACGTTGTAATTGAAGGGGTCGCGGAACGGCGGCACGAACAGCACCGTGCCGGCCGGCCCGGTCTGGTGCTGGTTGTACATGATCTGCGGGTACCACTCGATGTAGAGCTGGCGGTTGACCGCCTCGGTTTCCGGGAGGTTGACGGCGTAGGAGTCGCGATTGTTGTCGTGGCCCGCGTACTTCTCGTAGAGCACCGGGAGGCCGCTCGTCGAGCGGCGCTTCTCGTCGGGCTCGCGCATGTACCAGTCGGAGACCAGGTCCATGCCGTCCGGGTTGACGGGCACGAGGAGCGTGATGACGTCGTTCAGGATGCGCAGCGTCTCCGGATCGTTGCGCGTCGCCATCTGGTGCGCGAACGTGAAGAGGCCCTGCGTGTTGATGCACTCGGTGGCGTGGAGGCCGCCGTCGATCCAGACGACCGCCTTGCCCTCGGCCGCCAGCTTCCGGGCCGCCGCCTCGTCCACCTCGGCGCGCGCAAGGGTTCCGGCGATCTCCTTGAGGCGGTCGAGGCGCTTGTGGTTGTCGGGCGACGTGATGATCGCCATGATCATCGGCCGCCCCTCGGCCGACGTCCCGATCTCGACCACCTTGAAGCGGTCGGACTGCCGCGCCAGCGTGGCGAAGTACTCGCGGAGCTGGGTGTAGTTGGCCAGGAAGTAGTCGTCGCCGACGGTGTAGGTCTTGCCGTGCGCGGTGAACTGCGGCGGCGCGACGGGGGCCTGGGCGTCGAGCGCGGGCGCCGCGCCGACGAAGGCCGCGATCACGACGCAGAGGAGGAGGGCGGGCAGTCGCCGTGTAGTCATCGAGGCATCCTCACTCGGGGAAACGAGGGCGAGACGGCGCGGATACCATAGCGCGATCGCGCACGAAAATCCACGCGCAGGTGCGTCGTCGCCGCCCGGCGGCACGCGTGCGCCGGCGCGTGAGCTTCAGCCCGGCCGCGAGTCTGTCAGCACGTATCGTTCGATCGCGTCCGCCACGCCGGCGTCGTCGTTCGACGCGGTGACGGGCCAGCCGCGGCTCTTGAGCGCGTCCACCGCGTTGCCCATGACCACGGGCAGCCCGGCCGCTTCGAGCATGCCGGCGTCGTTGAGGTTGTCGCCTATCGCCATCACCTCGCTGCGCGTGTAGCCCTGCCGATCGGCCCACTCTGCCAGCGTGGCCCCCTTCGTGCAGCCGGCCGTCAGCACGTCGACGAAGGACATGTCGCGCGGCTCGTACTCCGTCAGGTTCACCGAGAACGCCGGCGCCTCGGGCAGCCTGAGCAGCAGCGCGGCCAGCTCACGCATGGCCGTGACGGGCCCGTTGAACATGACGACGAGCGGGTCCTCGGTCAGCGCCGATTCGAGCGGCTCCACCTCGGTGATCAAGGCGCTGTTGCGTTCCGCGTAGGCGAGCCTGATCGGGTCGGACCGGTCGACGCGCTCGAACACCATCTGCCCGTCGTGGGGCCGGTCGAAGGTCAGCGCGACGTTCCGGCGATACGCCGCGCCCGCGGCGAGTACCGTCCGCGCCACCGGACGGGGGAGCGGAAACCGCAGCGCGGTGGCTTCCGTGGACAGGCGCACGAGCGCCCCGTTGCTCACGATGGCCGTGACGGGGGAGGGCAGGAGATCGATGACCGGGCGCGCGAATCCGTACGCGCGGCCGGTGACGAGGGCGACCTCGACGCCCTGGCCGATGGCCGCGGCAATGGCGTCGCGGTTGCGATCGGGAAGCCGCCACCGGGAGTCGAGCAGCGTGCCGTCGATGTCGATGGCGACGAGGCGGATCATCGGGACAGTGTACTACCCAGGCGCTGGGGGCTAGGCGCTGGGGGCTAGTCAGTCGCGCTGTCTCGCTGCGGTGGGGCCGCACGAGCGGCGGCGTGCGGAGCAGTAACCGCGACGCCGGCTTCCGGCACCTGTCAGGATTCTGGC
>CAZBIP010000450.1:0-2810 GCA_964491885.1 uncultured Vicinamibacterales bacterium | reverse complement strand
GCGCCCGCGGCCGTGCCGTAGTCTCGCCTTCAACAGCCGCTCACGCCACGACATCCCGCGACCAGGAGGATTGCCCGTGCCACAGGACGTCTATCCCGTGAAGCCGCACATCGCCGAGCGCGCCTACATCCGCACGATGGAGGAGTACCAGCGCCTCTACCGCCTGTCGCTCGACAACCCGGAGTGGTTCTGGGGCGAGCAGGCCAAGGCCCTCTCGTGGTTCCACCCGTGGCAGACGGTTCTCGACGCGGACTACGAGGAGGTGGACTTCGCCTGGTACTCGGGCGGGCGCCTCAACGCGTCGTTCAACTGCATCGACCGGCACCTCGCCGAAGCCGGCGAGCGCACGGCCATCATCTGGGTCGAAGACGAGCCCGGCGTTTACAAGCACATCAGCTATCGCGAGCTGAAGCACAACGTCTGCCGCGTGGCCAACGTGCTGCTCAGCCACGGCGTCCGCAAGGGCGACCGGGTCTGCCTTTACATGACGATGATCCCGGCGCTCATCTACACGATGCTGGCGTGCGCGCGGATCGGCGCGGTGCACTCAGTGGTCTTCGGCGGGTTCTCGGCCGAAGCGCTGCGCGACCGCATCGTGGACGCGAAGTGCAAGGTGGTGGTGACGGCGAACGAGGGGATGCGCGGCGGGCGCAAGGTGCCGCTCAAGAAGACCGTGGACCGGGCGGTCGAGGGCATGGCCGCCATCGACGCGGTGCTCGTGGCGCGGCGCACGGAGACGGACGTCGAGATGCAGCCGGGCCGCGACTACTGGCTGGACGACGAGTGCCACCGCCAGCGATCGACGACGACGAACGAGTGGATGGGCGCGGAGGATCCGCTGTTCGTGCTCTACACGTCGGGCAGCACCGGCAAGCCCAAGGGGCTGATGCACACGACCGGCGGCTACCTGGTCTACACGTCGTTCACGCACAAGATGGTCTTCGACTACCACCCGGGGGACGTGTACTTCTGCGCGGCCGACATCGGCTGGGTGACGGGCCACAGCTACATCGTCTACGGCCCGCTGGCGAACGGCGC
This sequence comes from uncultured Vicinamibacterales bacterium, assembly GCA_964491885.1. Lineage (GTDB taxonomy): Bacteria > Acidobacteriota > Vicinamibacteria > Vicinamibacterales > JAKQTR01 > JAKQTR01. Next base: position 1,772 of record CAZBIP010000450.1, on the reverse strand, counting down.
GACGACGGTGGTGTTCGAATCGACGCCGCTCTATCCGGACCCGGGCCGGTACTGGCGCATCGTGGACGATCTGGGCGTGAACGTCCTCTACACCGCGCCGACCGCGCTGCGGTCGCTCGCGCAGGCGGGGGACCATTGGGTGAAGCGCTACAAGCGGTCCTCGCTGCGGATCCTCGGGACCGTCGGCGAGCCCATCAACCCCGACGTGTGGCGCTGGTATCACGATGTGTGCGGCGATGGGCGGTGCGCGGTCGTGGACACGTGGTGGCAGACCGAGACGGGCGGCGTGCTGATCACGCCGCTGCCGGGCGTGACGCCGACGAAGCCCGGTTCGGCCACGCTGCCGTTCTTCGGCGTGAAGCCGATGATCTTCGACATCAACACGTCGAAGCCGCTCGAGGGCAACGGCGTGTCCGGGGCGCTGTGCCTCGCGTCGCCGTGGCCCGGCCAGGCGCGCACGGTCTGGGGCAACCACAAGCTCTTCCGCGACACGTACTTCACGTCGTACCCCGGCTACTACTTCACGGGTGACGGCGCCACCCGTGACGAGGACGGCTACTACTGGATCACGGGCCGGATCGACGACGTGCTGAACGTGTCGGGGCACCGGATCGGGACGGCGGAGATCGAGAGCGCGCTGGTGGCGCACGACGCGGTCGCCGAGGCGGCGGTCGTGGGGTACCCGCACGACATCAAGGGGACCGGCATCTACTGCTACGTGGTGCTCCACAGCGACTTCGCGGAGGGCGACTCCGAGCAACTGGCGGGCGCGCTGAAGCAGCAGGTGCGGAACGCGATCGGCGCGTTCGCGACGCCGGACGTCATCCACGTGGCGTCGGGCCTGCCGAAGACGCGGAGCGGCAAGATCATGCGGCGCATCCTTCGGAAGATCGCCGCCTCCGAGTACGATGGGCTCGGAGACACGTCGACGCTCGCCGAGCCGGAGGTGGTGCAGCGGCTGATCGAGGAGCACCGGCACACGCACGGGTAGAAAGGCGGGGTTCGGGGGTCGGGATTCGGGACTCGGGATTCGGCTCGCTAGCTGAAGTCTGCCAGCACGCTGTGTGGCGAAGGGGGCTGGCGGTTCGCCCGCCCGGTAGCGGGCCCTGTCCGGGACGTTTCCATGTGTCCTCGGCAGAACTGACGGTGACGAGCCTGCGCTCTTCGACGAAGCTCAGGGCGTCCTGAGCCTGTCGAAGGACGGGCACATGGAAAGCGCCCCGGCCACCCGCGGAAGGCGGGCTGACACCGTGGGCGCCGCGTAGCGAGGGCGGAGCTTGCCCGCCGAAGCCGGCCGCGTGGCCGCTTGGCAGAGGCGGGGGAGCCGCGCCGAAGGCGGCTGAGCGGATGGAGGGCGGGGCTTCAGCCCCGCCGATGAATCGGCCAGGAGACATCTGTGTTGATCGCGATCACCCGCGGCGTGAGCGCTCGGATCGGCGCGTGCGAACTCACGCATCTCGAGCGGCAGCCGATCGACGTCGCGCTCGCGCGGGCGCAGCACCGGGCGTACGAGGAGACGCTCGCGGGGCTCGGGTGCCGCGTCGAGTCGCTTCCGGCCCTCGACGATCTGGCCGACTCGGTGTTCGTGGAGGATGCCGCGATCGTGCTGGACGAGGTGGCCGTCATCACGCGGCCGGGCGCGGAGTCGCGCCGGCGCGAGACCGACGCCATCGCGCACGTGCTGGCCGGATACCGCCCGCTGGTGTTCATCGAGCCTCCGGGCACGATCGACGGCGGGGACGTGCTGCGGCTGGGGCGGCGGCTCTTCGTCG
>CAZBIP010000449.1:0-2814 GCA_964491885.1 uncultured Vicinamibacterales bacterium | reverse complement strand
CCGAGCCCGAGAATCGCCGCCACGAAGGCTGGCAGGCGGACGACCTCGGCGAGCCCGTAATAGAGCACGAACAGTTGCAGCAGCACGGGCGTGCCGCGCGTCACCTCGACGTACGCGGTCAGCACCCCGCGCAGGAGCCGGCCGCCGTACACCCGCCCGCTCGCCACGAGCACGCCCAGGACGACGGCAAGCGCCATCGCCAGGCAGGACAGCACGATCGTCACCAGGGCGGCCTTGAAGAGCGCGGGCAGGTATCGGACGGCGGCCGACCGGGTGTCGATGCGACGGCTCGCGGATGACGCCGGAGTCGCGGCGGCGCCCGGCGACGCCGAACCCGGCAAGGCGCCAGAGGCGTCCTGCCGCGGCGACGCAGCCGCCGCATCGGCATCGGCCAGCACGCGCGCGAAATGCCGCGGCTGGTCGTCGTTCCAGATCTCGAAGCGGCGGAAGATGCCCTCGAGCGTGCCGTCGCGCATGGCATCCAGCAGGATCGCGTCGATCCGGGCGCGCAGCGCCTCGTTCGACCGGTCGAGCACGCCGACGTAGTAGCCCACCGCCACCGTGGCCGGCTGGGTCGCGAACCCGGGGGCGCGCCGCATCGCCTTCTCGGCCAGCACGTGATCCAGCAGCACGCCGTCGAGCCGGCCCAGCGCCAGGTCCTCGTACGGGTGCACGTCATCGTCGTAGGACACGGCCTGCAGGCCGAGATCCGCACGGGCTCTCAGGAGGATCTCGTAGGCGATCGTCCCGCCCAGCGTCCCGACGCGCCTGCCGCGGAAGTCCGCGAGGGTCTTCAGCCGGCCGGCATCGGCCTCACGGACGGTGAGCACTTCGCGGAACTCGTAGTAGGGCACGGTGACGGCCAGCGTGGCGCGCCGTGCCGGCGTGTCTTCGACGCCGCCGAGCCCGATGACGAAATCGCCCCGCCTGACCGACGCGTCGATCGACGTGAACTGCACGGCCACGAACCGGGGCCGGAGGCCGAGCTTCGCCGCGATGAGGCCCGCCACCTCCACGTCGAACCCGACGACGTGGGACGGATCGGACGGGTCGGCCTCGACGTACGGGTAGCCGCCCTCGGGGTCGCCTCCCCATCGGAGCTCGCCGGATGGCGGCTGCGCGGCCGCCGCGGCGCCAGGCGGTGCAGCCGCCAGAACGAGGCCCGCGCCCAGGCACACGAGGGCTCGCCGCCAACGCGTGAGCCGGACGCACGCCATGCTCTTCTCGTTCACCGGGCCTCGGGAACGCATTATACGGGCGCGGTGCCCGGGCGCAGTGCGCCGCCCTGAGAGATGCCTCGTCTCGCTCTCCAGCCAGGTGCCGGGACGGAGATGCGATAGGATCGGCCGCGATGACGAGTCCCGGACCGCGCCTCGACGTCGCGCGCGTGTCCAAGCGCTTCGGCCCGACCATCGCCCTGGACGAGGTGAGCCTCACGGTGGCCCGGGGGGAGGTGCACGCGATCGTCGGAGAGAACGGCGCGGGCAAGAGCACGCTCATGAAGATCTTGTCGGGCGCCGAGCGGCCCGACTCGGGCGCGATGAGCCTCGACGGCGCGCCGCACCGCCCGCGCGACCCGCTGGACGCGCTCACGCGCGGCGTCGCGATGGTGTACCAGGAACTGTCGCTCGCGCCGCACCTCACGGTGACCGAGAACATCGTCCTCGGCATCGAACCGTCGCGAGCGGGCGTCGTCGACCGCGGGAAGGCGCGCGCGGCCGCCGGGGCCGCGATCGCCCGGCTCGGCCCCCGCGGGATCGACCTCGACGCGCGAGTGAACGCCTTGCCCGTCGCCGCGCAGCAGATCGTCGAGATCGCGCGCGCGCTGGCCCGGTCCGATGCGCGCGTCCTCATCCTGGACGAACCGACCAGCAGCCTCGCCGAAGACGACGTCCGCGGGCTGTTCGCGGCCATCCGCGCGCTGAAGGCGCGCGGGACGAGCGTGCTGTACATCTCGCACGTGCTCGAAGAGGTGCAGGAAATCGCCGACCGCGTCACCGTGCTGCGCGACGGCCGGACCGTCGGTGGCGGCGAGGCGGGCGCCGCCACGCGCGAGGAGATCGTCCGTATGATGGCGGGCCGCCGGGTCGACGAGTTGTTTCCCCGCTCCGCCCACACGCCTGGTGACGTCGTCCTCGAACTGGACGGCGTCGGCGGCGCGGTGAAGCCCGAGTCGGCCTCTCTCGGGCTCCGCCGGGGCGAGGTGGTCGGCGTCGGCGGGCTGGTGGGCGCGGGCCGCACGGAACTGCTGCGCGCCGTGTTCGGCCTCGATCCCGTGCGCCGCGGCTCGATCCGCGTCGCCGCCTGGACGGGCTGGGCGCCGCCGCACCGGCGCCTCGCGCAGGGAGTCGGCCTGCTCAGCGAGGATCGCAAGGGCGAGGGACTGGCGCTTCGCATGTCACTGGCCGACAACGCGACGCTCTCGCGTCTCGACGGCCTGGGTCCGCCCGGCTTCGTTCAGCCGTCGCGCCAGCACGCCGCGGCCTCGCGCTGGATTGAACGGCTCGGCATCCGGTGCCGCGGCAGCCGGCAGGCGGCCGGCGAGCTCTCCGGCGGTAACCAGCAGAAGGTCGCGCTGGCAAGGCTGCTCCACCACGATGTCGACGTCTTCCTGCTGGACGAGCCGACGCGCGGCATCGACGTGGGCAGCAAGGCCGAGATCTACGCGCTCATCGACCGGCTCGCGCTGGCGGGCAAGGCCGTGCTCATCGTGACGAGCTACCTGCCGGAGCTGCTGGGCGTGTGCGACCGCGTGGCGGTCATGCACAAGGGACGCCTCGGCCCGCTGAAGCCGTCCGCCGGTCTCACCGAGCA
>CAZBIP010000448.1:0-2840 GCA_964491885.1 uncultured Vicinamibacterales bacterium | reverse complement strand
TCTCGCCCACGCTGGCTCCGGCGAAGATCGGCCCGATGGGCGACTCGAGCAGCAGGCCGGCCGAGATGTTCGTCCGGAACCTCGCGGAATCGAAGCGCTCGAACACGGCGCCGTGCTCAATCCACCCGCCCGCGTGGAGCCGGCCGATCGCCCCTTCGACGATCCGGCCCACCTCGCGGAAGTAGCCCAGGTTCGCGACGGCGAAGTTGCTCCCTCGAAGTTCGTGGGGGTAGTGGGCCCCGAGCTCGAAGGGGCCTCCCAGGCTGAAGGCGTTGACGACGGCCGTGTCGCCGAAGGACCAGCCGCCGGCCCCTCGCGCGAACAGCTTTCCGTGCCGTCCAACCGGCCTGAAGACCGACGCGTCCCCCCGGGCGGACCAGAGATGATCCGGGTCCGCCGGCGTCACGCCGCGGGCGTCCCGGATGTCCGGCACGTCGAAGAACCTCCGGAGTTCGGTCTTCAGATAGACGCCGCGCTCCGGCAGCGTCGGGCCGCTCTGGTCGTCGAACACGGCGCGGAAGGACGCGAAGTGCTGCGTGCCGCGGACGCTCGGGAGCGTCGGGTCGCCGACCCGGACGTCCTTCCGGAGCCGCTCCACCGTGTAGCCGAGGCGCGCCTCGAAGCGCCGGGTGGTGGAGTAGCCCGCGTCGATGGCCGCGCCGGCGTCGTACTCGCGGTATTCCGCCGCATAGTCCTCACCCTGGAAAACCGGCCTGTCGCGCCGGGACGCGTACCCGCGCGGCGCGACGAACCAGCCGCCCCGGCCCACCGGCTGCAGCAGCTCGGCGCTGGCTGCCGTGGTATTGCCCACGCCCAGCTCGAGCCGGGCCTCCGAGCCGGCGCCGAGGACGTCGAACGCCAGGAGGCGCCCGCGGATGGCGGCCCCGACGTTCGCGGTGCGCGTGTTCTCGATGTCGAGCGCGACGGACAGGAAGGGCGGGCCGTTCCTCGGCGGCCTGACGGAGACGACGAGCTCGGTGGGGCCGCGGCTTTCGTCGATCCGGTAGAAGGCCGTTTCGTATCGGCCGTTGCCCGTCAGGTCGAGCAGGTCGGCGTCGAGGCGCGCGGCGTCGATCGGACGGTTCAGGTGGCGCGGGACGAGCAGGCGGGCGATCCGGGCGGCCTCGGCGGGGTGGACCCGCTCGACGGTGAGCCGCGTCGGCGTCAAGGCCCTCGCGGGGCGGCGCGATTGCCTGGCCGCCCGCCACGAGGCGAAGTCGGCGGCGCTGACGGCGTATCGGAGGAGCGCCTCGGCCTGCGCCTCCGCCGTGTCGTAGCCTCGGCGGATGAGTTCGGGCGCACGGCCGAACTCGGAGGTCTGGATGCCCCTCAGATCAGGGACCAAAACAAGGTCCGGCTTCGCCTGGGCGAGGGCGCGCCGGGCTCCGTTCCGCATGACGCTGTCGAGCGCCTGTCCGAGCACGGAGAACATGGTGTCGCCGCTGCGCTCGATCGCGAGGTCGGCGCCGACGTCAACGGCCACGATGCGATCGGCGAACCCGGTCGCCCGGACGACGTCGGCCGGCAGGTTGTTGAGCAGGCCTCCGTCCACCAAGCGGCGGCCGCCGATCTCGACGGGCGGGAACAGTCCCGGCATCGCCATCGTCGCGCGCAGCGCGGTGGCGAGGGACCCGCCGTCGAAGATCACGGCCTCGGCGTTGTTCACATCGGTCGAGACGCAGCGGAACGGCGTCGGGAACGCGTCGAAATCCGCGTCGTCGGTGAACGGCGCCGCCACGCGGGCGAACAGCAGCTCGATCGGCTGCGCGGGGCTGAGGCCGGTTGGGAGCTTGACGCCATCCCTCACACCGAAACGCAGCTGCGACGGGTAGGCGCGGGTGTCCTGCTTGCGCCGGAACGTCTTGGACGGGTACGGCGTTTCCGGGGCCAGCACGGCCGCCCAGTCGATGGCGTCCACCAGCGCGCGAATCTCGGCCGGCGTCATGCCCGTGGCGAACGCCCCTCCGATCAAGGCCCCCATGCTGGTGCCCCCGATGACATCGACCGGGATGCGATGCTCGTCGAGCCAGGCGAGGATGCCGAGGTGGGCGAAGCCGCGGGCGCCGCCGCCCCCGAGCGCCAGCCCGAGCCGAGGCCTCGGTTGGGGCGCGCTGGGCGCGGGCGGCTGGCTCGGGATCGCCGGCGGGTTGCCGGGAGACGATGCCGGCGCCTGGTCGGGAGGCGCGGGCGGCTTGGCGAGCGCCGGCATCGACGCCCCTGCGAGCAGGAGGGCCGCCAGAATGCGCGCTCGCGCAGCGTCGCCGCGAAACCGTCTCGTCATCCGCTGATGCCTCGGCTCAAGTGTACCGTGAAGCGGATACAATCGTCCGCGTGAGCCGGACCCTGCTGTCGCGCGCGACCCGCCTGCTCCTGTCGGCGATGCACCTGGTGGGATCGCGCACGATCGTGATCGCGGGGCTCCTGCTGGCGGTCTGGACCGGCTACGGCGCGGTCGGGAATCTGTGGTTCTCGCTCAACGGCACCGAGGTGACCGGCGTCGTCACGAGGCAGATCGAGGAGTTCTCCGCCGACTGGAAGGGCGGAGCGCCCGCCCCGGTTGGCGCGGAGATCGCGGGAATCGATCTCGCGTCGGCCTCCAGGCGCTACCGCGCCGTCGTGCAGTTCGGAGACGGCGGGCGGATGTTCGATGTCGTGTCGGAGTTGCGTGCGCCGGCGCAGGTCTACCCGACGGGATCGAACGTGCAGGTGGTCTACCCGCCGGGCCGGCCCGAGCGTGCCAGACTCAGACCCGAACTGCCGGACGGATGGATGCAATCCGGGCTGTTGCTGGCGGCGACGATGCTCGGGGCCGGCAGCGCGCGGCTGTGGTGGAGGCTGGC
>CAZBIP010000447.1:0-2852 GCA_964491885.1 uncultured Vicinamibacterales bacterium | reverse complement strand
GTGCTGTGGGCGGCGCTCAGCACGTAGAGCCGCCCGTCGTGGAACGCGGCTCCCGTGGCATAGAACGAGTCGAGCGAGCCCTTCTCGTCACGAAACGCCAGGCCGGCTCCTTCCGCGAGCGCGGGCGTGAATTCCTCCGCCAGCGTCATGTCCCGCCGGTCGAACCGCGAGACGACGAACCGCTTCGTCTTCGCGTTCGGAACGGTGACGGTGTAGAGCGACGCCGTCGCGGGGTCGAAGGCCGCCGCCATCACGTACATCATCTTCGCGCGCACCGTCGTCAGGCGCGACCGGCCGACCTCCTCGAACGCGTCGAACGACTCGAGGAAGTAGCGGTAGTTCGCCGCGGCATCGGCCTTGTCGCTCTCGCGCAGGACGACGTAGCTCTTGTTCTCGGCCATCGCGAGCACGGTCCGGCTGTCGAGAAACGCCGCGGCCGTGAAGCGCGCCAGATCCACCGAGTACCCGACGTCGACGACGGTGTAGCGAAGCACGCGTCCGAAGCTGCCGTCCGTCAGGTAGATCCCGTTGCGCGTGGTCACCAGGAACCGGTCGGTCTCTGCGTCGTAGGCGAGCCCCGTCACCGGACCGCTCTGCGGAAGCGTCAGCCTCGCACGCCGCGAGACCGCCAGCTCGGGCACCTCCTTCAGCGGGCTGCCTGCGGGATCCGGGTTCGCCAGCGCGACGTCCGGCTTCTCGATCGCCCACCGGCCGCGGAGCGAGACCGGCGACGGGCGCCACTCCTCGGTGGACCAGACCCAGTTCCGGGGATTGAACGAGAAGCGGACCGGGTCGCCCTGGCCCATGAACGGCGGCGGGCCGGTGCTCGCGAACGCCTGGACGATGTTGCCGGCCACGGCCACGAGGAACAGCCACAGCGTCACCCGCTCGAGCGGCCGCATCGGCCGCGGGCCCGTGCCTGCCGCCTCGCCGTCCCTCAGCATCAGCAGCAGGGCGCCCATCATGGCGAGGCACACCCAGAAGATGAACATCGACCACGTGTAGGTGTGGGCGCCGAGAATCTCGGCGCTGAACCCCTGGCCCACGTCGCGCGCGAGGTGGAGCGACGAGTGGCGCAGGCCCATGTAGACGCCGAACGCCGCGATGAGCACGCCCATGCCGACGTAACGGGGCCGGGGCCCGTAGCGGACGATGAGCAGGCCCGTCAGCGCGACCAGGATCATGGCCGTGCGCTGCGCCCAGCAGAGCACGCACGGCGAGTCGCCGTAGCCGAAGCCCAGAACGAACGCCGCGATGCCGATCGGCCCGACGACGAGCGCCAGCACCGCGGTCGTGAGTATCGTGTAAAGGGTCTCGCGCCTCATGACTGGTCCCCCGGGGCCAATGCAGCCATCAGTAGTTCATCCCCGGAAGGATCGATCCCCTGGCGCCGATCAGGAAGAGCGTGGCCGTGAGCAGGAAACTCGTCACGAGCAGGCCGAAGGCCAGCCGCTCGCGCTCGGGCCGCCGCAGCATCACGCAGCCGGCCGTGAAGATCAGGACGAAGTTGAGGAACTCCACGGGTGGATCATGCCAGAGAACGCGCGGCTGGGGGAACGGCTTCGCGCAGGATCCCGGCTGTGGGGGTAGCTGGTCAGAGGGCGCGCGAGAGCCGGCTGGCCAGGTTGCCCCTGCGGCCAACGCGGACTCCGTCCAGCCCCAGCCAGGCCGCCAGGGTGCGCAGTTCGGCGGCGAGCGCCGCGGCAACTGTCTCGGCGTCGGCCGCCGGCTCCAGGAAGGCCCCGGGCACCAGGAGGCGCCCGCGCGGCCGGTCGGCCTTCACGTCGACGCGCGCCGCCAGGCGGTCGCCCAGGAGGAACGGCAGCACGTAACTGCCCCACTTCCGCGCGGCGGCGGGCACGAAGATCTCGAACCGGTAGTCGAAGCCGAACAGGCGCCTCGCGCGCGGCCGGAACCAGATCAGCGGGTCGAACGGCGAGAGCAGGGCGCAGGCGTCAACCGAGCCTGCGGGCTCCGCGTCGCCCGCTCGGTACGCCGGCTCCCGCCAGCCCTCGACCCTGATCTCGCGCAACTCGCCGGCGGCAACCAACTCCGCGATCCGGGGCCGCGCCTCGCCGGTCTTCATCCGGAAGTAATCGGCCAGGTCGCCGGCCGTGCCGATTCCGCACGCCCGCGCCGCGCCAAGCAGCAGCAGGCGCTGCGATTCGCGCGGATCGACGCGCCGGCCGAAGTGCTCGGCCGGGATGACGCGCTCGGCCAGATCGAAGACGCGCGAGAAGTCGCTGCGGCGCCCCGTGACGGCGAGCTGGCCGCGCCCGAAGCACGCCTCCAGCACGGCGCGAGGAACGCTGCCGTACCAGGATCCCGGCAGTCTCCGGCCGGCGTGCACAGGATCCGGCAGGTCGGCCGATCCCAGGGGGCCGCGTGCCGTGATCGCGCTGATGGCGGTGTCCACGTACTCGTGATGCTCCGCCATGATGCGGTCGAAGCCCCACGGGCGCGCGACATGGGTGTCGCGGCGGTGGCGCAGGAGCGGCCACGTCTCCACCGGGATGATGGATGCTTCGTGCGCCCACTGCTCCGTAAACCGGCGGCTCGAGTACGCCAATGCGTCGAGGAGCCGCCTGTCGTACGGGCCCAGGCGTGAGTACGCCACGAGGTAATGCGACGGCACCAGCACGTTCACGAAGTCGAGCTGAATGAGGCCAAGCCGGCGGATGAGCGCGGCCATCCGGCGCGCGGTCACGCGGCCCGGCCGCCGCGTCGCGAAGCCCTGGGCCGCCAGCGCCAGCCGGCGCGCCTCGGCGATGGAAAGAGATTCAGGCGCCATTACCGACATCAGTCTCAGCACGCCCCAGACGGCCGAGAGGGTCAGCCCTGAAGATCAGGCT
>CAZBIP010000446.1:0-2867 GCA_964491885.1 uncultured Vicinamibacterales bacterium | reverse complement strand
CAGACGCCAAGCTCTTCGGCGCCGTCGTCAAGCTGTTTGCTCGCGTCGTCGAACGGTTCTCAACTGGTGGGGCACGGCACCGTCGCCCCTGGAGCTGCGACGTCGCCCTTGGAGCTGCGACGTCGCCCTTGGAGCTGCGACGTCGCCCCCCTGGCGGAGCTCATTCCCCGGCGGCGTCGCAGTCGGGCCGCTTGCGCAGCGGCACTCAGGAAGCCGTCAGCCGTGTCGAAGTCCTGGTCGCGGCGCTGGTTCGCACGTGACCGAGGGCTCATCCCGCAGCCCTCGAGCAGCTCGAAGTCCACCAGCAGCTGAAGCAGCTCGTCGTCGATCTCTAGCCCTGCTGGGCCTGCGCGAGGCTCGCCACCGACACCACCGCCATCGTCTCCGTCTGACCGTCGAGCCCCACCGCGCCGGCGCCATGGGTGGTGAGTGCATAGGGCGCGCCGCCGACCTCGAGCGAGACTACCTTTCCTACGGGCCTGACACCGGTGGCGGCCGCCACGTGGGGGCTGGCGGCCGCCACTGTGCCTACGAAGGCCTTGTTCTGCCGAGATGCGGCGCTCCGCCGGCGGAGCGAAGCGGTGTCGAGCCGTGGCGGGCCGCCCCTCGATGAAGCGCGCAAAACCCACGATTTCAAGCATGACTGCGACGGCACGGCGCTCGCTCTTGGCCCGGGGCGATGGCGTCGTGCGCAGCGCGCAGTGCTCCTTCGGCCCCTGGCAAGGCAGGGGCACGGGCGACGTATGCGCGCAGAGAGCCCGAGAAGACGGTCCTACATCAAGTCGTCAGCGCGCACCTCGAGTCCTTCCTGCGCTTCGCGCGAGACAACTACCGAAGGCCGCTGCCCCGGTACGTCGAGCTGGAGCTGCGGCGCTTCGTCCGTTGCGGCGTGTTGCGATGGGGCCTGTCGAGGCTTCGATGCCGACGGTGCGGCAAGGACATGCTCGTGGCCCACTCGTGCAAGGGCCGCGGCATCTGTCCGAGCTGCGGGGGACGACGCATGGCGGCCACTGCGCTGCACATCGTCCGCAAGGTGCTGCCCGACTGTCCGGTCAGGCAGTGGGTGCTTTCGGTGCCGTTTGCCGTGCGCCGGTTGTTGGCGGCAGACGCCAAGCTCTTCGGCGCCGTCGTCAAGCTGTTTGCTCGCGTCGTCGAACGCTTCTACATCGAGCGTGCACGAGCCGAGGGCATCGAGGGGGCGAAGACGGGGGCATTGTCCTTCCAACAACGCTTCGGCGGCAGCTTGAACGCTCATTGCCACATACACGCAGCCTGGGTGGACGGGGTGTTCTCGCTGGATGCGACCACGAACAAGCCGCGCTTCCACTTCACCGCGCCGCCGACGCGCGACGAGGTGCAGCACGTCGCGGCCATCGTCGCCACGCGCGTAGGCCGCATGCTCCGTCGAAAGGGCTTGGTGCACGAGCCGTCGCACGACTCGAACGAGACGCCGACGGTCGACGACGCTCTGGAGGCATGCCGGAATGTCGGGCACGGCCGTGGACGCTTCGAGCGCATCGATGCCCGTGGGCGCTCGCAGCAGGAGTTGTTCCCCGACCAGCGGCAACCGGTGCGCCGCAGTAAGAGTGCGCTTGTGGGCGAGGTCGACGGCTACTCCGTGGAAGCCGGCGTGCACTTTGGCGCGCTCGATCGCAAGGGGCGCGAGCAGTTGGTGCGCTACTGCTTGCGGCCCGCGATTGCCAACGAGCGCTTGTCCGTCTTGAAGGACGGCTCGATTGCCTATTTCTGCAAGTACCCCACTCGCGGCAAGTCGCATCGGGTGATGCAGCCCATGGAACTGATGGCCAGGTTGGCCGCCATCGTTCCACCACCGCGCTTCCCGCTGTGGCGCTATCACGGCGTGCTGGCTCCGGGCGCGCCGTGGCGCAAGGACATCGTGCCCGCCGCAACCGAACGCGAGGAAGGTGGATGCTCGCACACGGCCAGCGCCAACATGCCGGTACCTGAGCGCAAGGACAACGGGCCGCGCAAGCCCAGCGGCGACCCGTCGCTGCTGCAGGCGCCGCACGAGCCAACAGCACCGAGCTCGAGCGAGCCGTCCTGGCGACCCAGCACATCCTACGTGCCGTGGGCGGAGTTGCTGCGGCATTGCTTCGATATTGATGTGCTCGAGTGCCCCAGGTGCCACGGGCGCTTGGAGCCCATTGCCGTGATCCGGCGGTACGACGTAATCGCGCGAATCCTGCAGCACCTGTCGATGCCTGCCGTGCCCGCCGGGCTGGCGCACCCCGACACCGTGGCCATCGACGTCACGGGCGAGCCCCTGCCGGACTGGGTGGTCGGCGTCGACCCGCTGCCTCCAGATGCAGTCGAGCGCGCCCCGCCGAACGACTGGGACTGCATCGATGCTCCCGCGCCTGACGGCTGACGTGATGACAGCAAAGGTGGGATGGGGGAGCGGCGTGCGCGCGACGGCGCGTGGCGCAATGCCGAGGTGTGCGCGTGGATCGTGTCTGGAGGGCAAAACGCTTGGAAGGATGCCTTGCAGCGAGCGCGACTGACGCCTTGGAGGTTCGTGATGCGACGGCTCCGACGGCACATGGGCTTGCGTTGCCTACGCGCCGCGCGTCGCTTGAAGGGGCTGTTGCTCCAGGCCGCCGAGCAGCTCCAGGTCGATCCGGACGAGCGAGCGGCGCGCCGCACGGTGGACCTGCTCGCGCTCACCGAGGTTCTGGGGGTCGAGATCTCGGTCGATCGCCTTCAGGATGTGGTGTTCGAGCTGCTGCGGAAGGACGCTGTCTCGAGCTGGCCCAAGGAGTTGCGTTCCTCGCTGTGTGCGTTCGTCGGGGTCGAGGAGCTGCAGGGGGGGTGACTCGTGACGTGATTTTCGGAGAGAGCTGACGCAC
>CAZBIP010000445.1:0-2871 GCA_964491885.1 uncultured Vicinamibacterales bacterium | reverse complement strand
TCGCGGCGGGCTTCCGGACGACGACGCTGCCGGCGGCGTCCTGGGCCCATTCGAGGCCGAGCTTCTTCGCCGTGTCGATCACGAACGCCGCGGCCGCGGCCTCGTGCTTGGACGGGCGGGGGATCAACGAGAGTTCGGCGAACGCCTTCCACACTCCGGCCGGCTTCAACCCTTCGATGGCTTTCGACATGTGACAGGCTCCTTGGTGACGCGGGGCTGATCGACTCTAGCACAGGCACGGAAACGCAAGGGGGTTGGGGGTTGGGGGTTGGGGGTTGGGGGTTGGGGGTTGGGATCGGGGGCTGCGCCGAGCGCGAGTTGGACGCGGCGACGGCTAGTCCGGACCTGCTGCCTGCTCTGTCGCGACTGGACCTACTCTGGCGGAGGAAGCAGGAGCAGCGCCTCGCCCAGCCGCTGAAGGTCGCCGAGGAACGACAACACCTCAGGAGGATCGATCCATCTGATCACCCGCCAGTCGGCTTCGGATGCCGTCAAAAGCCGCCGCGCGAGGTCGGGAGGGAACAGCCCGGCCGCCTTGCTCGAGGCCGACGTCAGCGCAGGCCCGATCGGCATGCTCTTCCGGCAGCAGAAGCCCCAGATGTCGGCGATGTCTTTCGGCTCGTTCCGATCGGCGAGCGCCGTGAGCTTGTTCGCGAGGATGTTCTCGGCGGAGTCAAGCCGGCCGAGGATCGGATGGTGAAACACCTCCCCGACTCGCGAGGGCACATCGTTGACGAACTCGAGCTTGAGCCCCACGTCGGATGCGACGACTTCGAGCCGGACGAATCTGGACTCCCGGAGCAGGACGCGGGTCGTCCAGTCGGCGCGGGCGGCCAGGCTCGCCGTGACGCGGTCGCTCCAAAGCGCGAACAGCGGCTCGTCGTTGACGAAGAAATCGAGGTCGTCGGAGAACCGGTGGCCGAGATAGCCGCGGGAGGCCGCAGTGCCGCCGGTCAGGTAGAACCCTGTGTCGACCGCGGCCATCTCGCGAAGCACCGCGTCCTGAAAAGGGTAGAGCCGCTCGAAGAAGTACGTCCTGTCCACGAATCACCTAGACCAGGTCCGGCCGGTGCTCTTGGACCCACTCAACGAGGAAATCGAGTCCGCGCCGCCGGCTGGCCGACCGAACCCGGGTGCGCCAGAGCGGCCAGCCGCGGACGAGTTCGCCAAAGCTCAGGAACTGGCGGATCTGTTCGTACGACGCGTAGTCGAGCAAGCGTATCGCCGCCCAATCCCGATCCAACCGGCCGACGGGCGCCGCGCCGGCCAGAAGCGAGCGGAACGTCGCCTCGTCGATGTCGTAGTCCCAGACGAACGCGAGTTGGCCTTGTGGCATGGGCGGTCATCCACGTGCGTCACGCTGCAGGGCCATCGGCGTCAGGCTGCCACGGACGGCAGCGGTAGGATCGCACGGAGGCCGCCGGCCAGCAAGTTCCCGGGGCGCGGCGAGTCCCGCGGCCTGCCGTCCTCGTCGTCCGCAGGCTGCAGGGCTCCGTGGAGACCGCGCCACCCGCGCAGAGGCGCACCAACTCCGTCCCGCGGCGGACCACCTCGAAGGCCCTGTCGGCCCCGATGCGGACGAGGACCATGCGCAGAAAGATCGTGCCGATGTCGATAGCGGCGACGCTCATGGAGCCTGCAGCCCTCCCGCCGGGGCGAAGCGCGGGGCGGTTCGGCGGGCCACGTCGCCGCGCGACCGCGCGAAGGCGAGGATCATCGAGGCGGCCTCGTCGAACTCGGCGTTCGTGAAGGGCTTCACCCGGTCCGCGTAGGCCGTGTCGCGGACCAGATCAAGCAGGCGCACCGCCTCGCGCTCCAGCCACCCCCGCGCTGGCGCGTCCGGCGTCCCGGGGCCCTCGACCTGGTCGGCCAGCGCCGCGGCCTCGATCAGCGTGTCGTGGTAGGACGCCTTCATGTCGGGCAACGACATCGCCCGGCGCATGAGCACGCTCCCGGCGTGCCCACCGTCCAGCGGGTAGTCGCTCAGGTGGAACGAACTCGAGGCGTCCCACACGACGAAGCGGTGCAGGTTCCCCTGGCTGGCCCGGTACAGGTAGTGGTTGTTCACGCCCCAGTTGCCGATCAGGCCGTCGGCCTCGCCGATGAACGCCTGCGCGGCGACGAGCCGGATGAAGGCGCCGAGCTCGAGGTACTCGGACATCGCCTCGATGAATCGATCGCCTGGGGCGTCCGTGATCGTGCGGACCATGGCTTCCACCGGCAGGTACAACGCCCCGGCGGATTCCGTCACCCGGGTCTGCGGCTCGTACAGCGCCGCGTACGCACCCAGGTCGTTGCCGAGGTACTCGAACTGCCAGGCGAACGTCCACTTGTACTCGAAGAGGTAGCCGCCGCTCTCGCCGAACAGGCGCGCGATCGCCGTCTCGTCTATCTCTTCCACGAGCAGATAGAGGCCGAAGAACGTGTTGTTGACGTACAGGGCGGCCGGCGCGGCGCGGGGCGCCGGGATGCCCATCGCGCGATAGAACTTCATGGCCAGCGCCTCGCGGAGGTTCGACGGATCCTGGGCCGCGTTGTTCAGGTCGACCGCCGTGAGCCCCAGGAAGGTCCGGCCCGTGGCATACCGGTTGAAGTCGATGCGCAGCGCGGGCTTCACGGGCGAGCGCGACCCGGTGCCCCGGGAGCGGATGGCCACGTTGGTCACCGTCGTGCCGTTCCATTTCAGGTTCGCCGGGTAGTACTCGTTCTCCAGGTACCTCGCGCGCAGGTGGTGCCAGTCCCTCGTGTTCACGTAGAGATCGATCCGCTGGAGGACCTGATCGTTGAACAGGTCCGCTGAGGTCTGGCCGGCCGCGCTCCGGGCATTCAGTCCGGCAGCCGCCAGCAGCACCGCCGCGGCGAGCACCCGAT
>CAZBIP010000444.1:0-2892 GCA_964491885.1 uncultured Vicinamibacterales bacterium | reverse complement strand
AGCGCCAGCACGCCCCTGAGCACGGCCGGGTCCTTCACGAGCTGGCTCGACTTGCGCAGGGTGACGCGGACCCCGGACGCGAGCGGCGTGACGGTCTGGGGAGCGGAGTCGTTCACCTGGCTCAGCTCGAGCGGGAAGAACACCGCCTGCGCCTCGCGAGCGCCCGTCGTGACGTCGATGACGAAGGTGTCGCCGGCGGATCGGGCCGAAACCTTCCACGCGGCCGGGGCACGCGCCGGGACGCGGCCCCGGGCGGCGTCGATCGCGGCCTTCCAGCCGGCAACCTGCCCTTGCTCCTGCACGCCGAGCGGGTACGAGAGCGAGACATCTGCCCGGCCCGGCACGCACATGTCGGCGCAGACCATCCACCGCACGGAAGCCTTGACGGCGAAGCTGGGCGGGATCCTCGCGCCGGCCGCGACCGACACGGGCACGGGAAGCACGACGCTGCCGTGATACCCGTAGTTGATCAGCCCGCCGACGTCGATCCGTTCCGGCACGGGCCACTCGATGCCGGTCGCCATCATGCCCGGAGGCAAGGTCCATCTGGCCTCGGGCGGGCCCCCCGAATCTCCCGGGTTGAGCCAGTAGATGTGCCAGCCGGGGTCGAGGTCGAACCTCAATCCGAGCCGCATGCCCGGGCCGGGGGCTGCCCGATCGGCAATCAGCTCGATCCGCACGTGGGGACCCTGACCGGTCCTGGCGCCAGGGGCGGGCGCCTGGGCCGCGGCCGGATCGGCGGCGCCCGCGGCTGCCGCGGCGGCAAAACACAGCATGGCCGCGCGTTCGAAGGTCCTCAAAGGCATGGAATTCCCGACTTGTCTTTAAGACGACCGAATTGGTCGGGGGGATCCCGGGAAGGAGCGGGGCCGGCGGCCCGCAACTGACGCCCCTGCGAACCGGCGGTGCCGCCTGGCGCCGCCGCCCCTTACCAGAACACGACGTAGAGCACGAGCGTCAGAACGACGACCATGCCGCCGAGGATCTTGGTGCTCCGGTCCACCCGCATGTCCATGGACGTGTTCACGGGCAGTTCGACCGGCTTCGGCATGGGCCTCACGAGCGTGATGACCGCGAGGACCGCGAGCACCGCCGCGAAGCAAATGGCCATGCGGTCGAGGAATGCGATCTGCGGCGCGGCGAACTTGAGCGTGCCGTAGAGCACCGGGTTGAGCAGGAGGCCGACGGTCCCGCACATGCGCGGGGCGCGGTGCACGAGCAGCCCGAACAGGAAGATCGCCAGGATGCCTGGCGAGATGAACCCCTGGAATTCCTGGATGAACGTGAAGATGCCGCCGAATTCCGGCCGCCCGAGTTGCGGGGCGATCAGGATGGCGGTGAGCGCGAAGATCACGATGAAGACGCGGCCCGCGGTGACGAGCTCGTACTGCGTCGCCTGCTTCCGGACCTGACGGTAGATGTCCATCGACGCGATCGTCGACGCCGCGTTCAGCATGGCCGCCAGGGAGCTGACCACGGCGCCGAACAGCGCGACCAGCACGAACCCGAGCAGGCCGTTCCGCGGCAGCAGCTTCAGCAGCAGCGGGAACGCCGCGTCGTAGTCGTAGCCGATGAGCCGCGACGAGACCGTGCGCCCGGCCGACTGGGCGGCCGTCACCAGCGCGTCGTTCGCCGCCGCGATCGCGGCCGGCTCCGCGGCGGCCCCGGCCGTCGCGCCCATCGCCTTCGCGTTGGCCGCGAGCATCGACCGGGCCGTGTCCGGGTTGATGGCCGCGAAGTGCTCGTCGAACGCGTAGACCTGCGCCTCGCCCCTGGCGAACGCCTCGAGGACCGGCCGGTTCTTGTCCGCGCCGAGCTGCCGCATGTCCGCGTTGAACAGGTTGAACGCCATGATCCCCGGGAAGACGACGATGAAGGGGATCAGGAGCTTGAGGAAGGCCGCGAACACGACGCCGCGCTGGCCCTCGTTCAGCGTCCGCGCCCCCAGCGTGCGCTGGGTGATGTACTGGTTGAGGCCCCAGTAGAAGAAATTCGGAATCCAGAGGCCGACGACGAGCGCCGTCCACGGAATCGATGCGTCGGTCGCGGGCCGCACCATGTGCAGCTTGCCCGCGGGCAGCGGCCCGCCGTTCAGCAGTTCGATCCGCTCCCAGGGCCCGGCCTGCGCGAGCTGGGCCGGGTCGAGGCCCGGGGTCACCGCCGTCTGGACGAGCGCCGCCGGGTCGGCCACGCCCAGCGCCCTGAGCGCCAGCACCATCACGATCGCGCCTCCGGCCACCAGCGCCGTGCCCTGCAGCAGGTCCGCCCACGCGCACGCCTTCAGGCCGCCGGCGAAGACGTAGACGGCCGACAGGATGCCGATCATCCAGCAGCCCACCGCGATGTTGCCGAGATCGAGGCCGAAGAGCGACAGCCCGGCGAAATACACGCTGATGACCTTGGCGCCCGAGTAGATCACCGACGCCGTGGGCACGCCCACCAGGATGACCATCGTGCTGACGGCCATGATCGTCCGCGCGAAGGTGTTGAAGCGGTACTCCAGGAACTCAGGCATCGTGTAGATGCCGCTCTTCAGGAACGTCGGCAGGAAGACGAACGCGACCACGACCAGGGTGATGGCCGCCATCCACTCGTAGCTGGCGATGGCGATGCCCAGCCAGTTCGCGGCCTGGCCGCTCATCCCGACGAACTGCTCGGTCGAGATGTTCGCGGCGATGAGCGAGAACCCGATGAGCCACCAGGACAGGCCCCGGCCCGCGAGGAAGTAATCGCTCGCCCCGTGCTCGCTGCGCGTCGCCTCGCCCCGGCTCTTGTACAGGCCCACGCCGACCACGGTCACGATAAAGGCCACGAAGACGACGATGTCGAGTGCGCTCATCCGGGTCCTCCGCGATACCGTCCCGCCGGCGCGGGGCAGGGGCGATTCTATCG
>CAZBIP010000443.1:0-2898 GCA_964491885.1 uncultured Vicinamibacterales bacterium | reverse complement strand
CGTTCCCACTCCGTCTCACGCGTCGTCCGGACGCCACCCGAGGCACGCGTGACGCACGGCCCCGGGCGGCTCCCGGCCTGCGGTCGAGAGGACGATGGATGGACACCAAGGTTTTGAGACGCGATTCGTGCGCGCCAGGATCCCATCACGGGCGCGGGGCAAGATCCCGTCCATGCGTCGTCCGCCTATCGAGGGACAGCCGGCCGGATGGCCTGTGGCCGGCCATCGTTCCGCGCGGATTCGTACGCGGCCTCGGAGATGGCGACGACCCTCACTGCGGTGTCCATGTCGAGGCCGGAGCCTGCCAAGTACTGCCTGGTCCGAGACCGCGACGCACTCGACCTGGCCGGCATTCATCCTGGCCACGCGGTTGAGGAAGCGGCCCATGTGGACGTGCCGGGCACCGATGGCGTCAGCGTCCGGCGGAGGCGAGCATGTCGATCACGCCGGACTGAGACAGGAAGCCAGTCGTGCGCTTCAGGACGGCCCCCCCGGGGTCCAGCAGCAGGACGGTCGGAAGGGTCTCGACGCGGTAACGCGGCGCGTACACCTGATCCCGGTCCGCATCGATCTGCACGGCCAGGAAGCCCGCATCGATGGCACGAACGACGGCCGGATCGGGCCAGACCTCGTGCTTCATCGCGATGCAGGGCGGGCACCAGGACGCGTAGAAGTCAACCACCACGCCCTTCTTCCCGGACGACCGGGCCTCGGCGAGCGCGGCGTCCAGGTCCGCATGCCAGGCGATGGCGGATGCCGGCGCCGGCGTGCCGGCCGCGCGGAAGTACCAGCCCTTCAGCGTCGGCCACTGGAGGGTCAGCACGAGGGCAAAGAGCGCGGCCCACATCACCGGCTCGCGCCGGCTCCAGGCCTTCTGCAGAAAGCCGGCTCGCTGGGGCTCGCGCGGTGGCTCCGGCTGCGTCCTGACTCGATTGGCTTTTCCCATGGCGGCGAACCCCGCGGATCGGACCGCGGAAGACTCTCTCCTCAACGATGCAGGCGATGTCCGGATGGTGACAGGAGGGTTGCGGGAACCGCCTCGGCCGGCCCGACCGCCAGCCTGCGCGTCAGACGCCCAGCGCGCGTAGTTCGGCTTGGAGCTCAGGCAGCCGCTGTTCGACCACGGCCCGCTCGCTCGCACGAAAGCGGTGGAACGGCTCGGCCATGAAATCGTCGCAGACACCCTCGCAAGCGAGGGCGCACTTGATGCCCTTGATCACGGCCGAGGCGTGCCGCCCGATCCGGTAGAGCGACGAACTGACTCTCAGCACCTGGGCGTGCAGGCGGAACGCGCGGGCGGCGTCGCCGGCCCTGCAAGCCTCGAACAGGGCGACGTAGAGTGCCGGGAACAGGTTGGCGCCGCCGCTGACTCCGCCGTGCCCCCCGGCCAGCACCGCATCGAGGAGGCGTTCCTCGGGGCCGATGAGCAGGGTCCAATCCGGGCGGCGCGGCAGCAGCGCGACCGCGCCCTGGAAGTAGGCCATGTCGCCGGAGCTGTCCTTCAGCCCGACGATGCGCGGGTCGTCCATGGCGAAGCGGACCGTGTCGAGGTCGAAGGGCACTTTCGTGAGCGCCGGCATGTTGTAGAGGAACAGGGGCAGCGGCAGCTCGCGCACGAGATGTCCGAGGTACTCGCGCAGCTCGGGCTGGCCGCCCGGGAGGTAGTAGGGCGGAGCGGCGACCAGCGCGGCAGCACCGGTGTCGGCGGCGTAGTGGGCGAGATTGAGCGCCTCGACGACGGCCGTGTCGGTGATGCCGACCAGAACCGGGACACGTCCGTGAACCTGCCGGCACGTCCGCTCGATGAGTTCGCGGCGCAGCCGGTATCCGAGGCTCGGCCCCTCGCCGGTCGTGCCGAGGATGAACAGGCCGCTGACGCGCGCCCCGAGGACGTGCTCGATCAGCCGCTCGAGTCCCGGCTCGTCCAGGGTGTCCCGATCGCGGAGCGGGGTGATCAGCGGGGGCACGATGCCGGAGAGCGGTTGCGTCATCATCATGAAGCCTGTTTTGCGGGGCTGCGGCGCCACAGTCCGATCGCGAGCAGGATACTCGCGCCGACGAAGATGGTATACAGCGTCACCAGCACGACGTTCGCCAGCTGCCAACGCGGCGGGACGCTCACGGCGTAACCCGCAGCCACGATCAGGCCGACGAGGGCGAGCGATGTCTCGAGAGACGCCCCGCAGGCAGCTCCGGCCGAAGCTTCGCGGCGATTGCGTGCCTTCCACAGCTGGATCGCCAGGGGGAGGCAGACGCTGAGGAGGAAGATCCAGAGGTGTCCCGTCCGAGTCGCCTCCAGCGATCGTAGGCGGCACCACCCATCATAGGCGCCGCCCAGGAGAACGAACGACGGGCGCGACAGGTGCAGCCCGGAGCGGTCCAGTGCCCGCCCGATCGGGCCCAGCGCCGCGGAACGAGGCCCGCCCGGGCGGTTGAACCGCCAGAAGGTCGCGCCGAACGTCAGGCCTCCGAAGAGCCCGATCGTCATCTCCCAGTTCTTCCACCAGTCGATCTGCAGGCTCGAGCCGGACATGGTGTGCCACCATCCGCCGGCGGCGAACGGCAGCGCGAACCCCAGCGCCATCGTCAGGATGAGGGCGACGGCGCGCCGATCGCGGCGGCGCATCTCGTAGCCGAGGAAGCCCAGGACCAGGCCGAGGTGGGGGGCGATGTTCCGGATGGAGGTGACGGCACGCGTGCACGTCCGGTTGGCCAGGTCGTCATAAATGCCCTCGCCGTAGTAGGGGAGGAACGCCTGCGGCACGAACCGGACCGCCGCATACACGGCCGCGGCGCCCGCGATCCCCCAGGCTGTTCGTTCCAGCCAGTCGCGGCCGCTGAGCTTCTTCTCAGGGGCGCACCAGGCCATCAGGCAGCCGGTGTTGCCTCCCCAGTGAA
>CAZBIP010000442.1:0-2915 GCA_964491885.1 uncultured Vicinamibacterales bacterium | reverse complement strand
CTCTGGGCGCTCGGCGCGATCCTCTACGAGATGGTGACGGGGCGGCGGGCGTTCGCCGGCGAGAGCCACGTCAGCCTCATCGGCAACATCATGAACGCGGAGCCCGCCGCGCTCGCCACGCTCCAGCCGCTCACGCCGCCATCCCTCGAGCGCGTGGTCACCAAGTGCCTCGCCAAGCATCCCGACAACCGCTGGGACACCGCGCACGACGTCGCGGACGAACTGCGGTGGATCGCGCAGGTGAGCAACGCGGCGTCCAGCACGGCGACGAGGCGCCCCCGACGCCGCGTTACGAGAGCCGCCGCCCTCGCAGCCGGCGCGCTCGCCATCTTCGCCGCCGGCGCCGGCCTGACGTGGTTGGTGCGTCCGCAGCCTTCGCTCGCCGTGCCCATCGCGCACCCGAGCCTGGACGTCCTGCCGGCCGACGAACTCAACGCCGGCGGCGTCTCGTCCACGTTCGTCCCGGTCCCCGGCTCCCGCCGGGCGTTCGACTGGACGCCGGACGGGCAGGCCCTCGTCTTCGTCGGCCGCCACGAGGGAGTCCAGCAGCTCTACGTGCGTCGCCTCGACGGCGCCGAGGCGCACCCGCTCGCCGGCACCGAAGGCGCGCAAGCGCCCGCGGTATCGCCCGACGGCCAGTGCGTGGCGTTCTGGGCGTCCGGCGCCATCAAGAAGGTCCCGGTGGCCGGCGGCCCTGTCGTGGATCTGCAGGCGAGCGTCGCCTCACCAGTGGGCCTCGCGTGGGACGACGGCGGGTCGGTGTTTGCTGGAAGAGACGTTGAGGGGATCTGGCGGATTCCGCCCGACGGCGCGCCCCGGGCGCTGACGACGGTGGGCGACGGAGAGGTGTCGCACACCTTGCCCTGTCCCCTCCCCGGAGGTGCGGCCGTGCTCTACACGGCCCGAAAGCGCGTGTGGTCGTGGGGCGACGAGGATGTCGTCGCGCTCGTCATCGAGAGCGGCGAACGCAAAGTCCTGCTGCAGGATGCGGCCGATGCACGCCACCTGACCAGCGGGCACCTTGTCTTCCTGCGGCGCGGCACGATGTACGCAGTGCGGTTCGACGAGCAGCAGCTCGCGGTGACCGGCCCGCCGGTGGCGGTGCTGGACCAGGTGAGGCAGGCAGTGACGGGCGGGACCGCCACGGACAACACGGGCGCCGGCCACCTTGCGGTGGCGCCAAACGGCACGCTGGCCTGGATTCGCGGTCCCCTCGCGCCGTTCCGGGACGCCGCGCTCGTGACCGTGGATCGTCGCGGACAGGTCGCGGCCCTGCCGGCGCCCGCGCGGTCGTTCGGCCCAGCCGTTCGCCTCTCTCCCGACGGGCGACGCCTCGCGGTGAACGTCATCAGCCTCAGCGAGCGCGGCCTCTGGCTGTACGAGCTTGGCCGCGGCACGCTCACGCTGCTGTCTGGGAGCGGAGAGGCCGATTGGCCGAACTGGTCGCCCGACGGCCACCGTCTCGCGTTTCTGTGGCTCGACGACGGCCGCTGGTCGCTCGCGTCGCAGCCGGCCGACGGCTCGTCCCCGGTCCGGACGCTTGTGGCGGGCGCCGTGACCCCGTCTTCCTGGACGCCCGACGGGACGCGTCTGGCCTCCCTGCGCTCGGGAGACATCCAGATCGTGGGCCTCGAGGGAGACACGGCCACCGTGCGCCCGTTCCTCGAGACGCCGGAAGAGGAGCAATGGCCCGAGTTCTCGCCGGACGGGCGCTGGCTGGCCTACGGATCCGACAAGTCCGGACGCGTCGAGGTGTATGTCCGGCCCTACCCTGGCCCGGGGCCGGCGGAGCAGGTCTCCATCGACGGCGGTGTGAGCCCGGCGTGGCACTCGAACGGCAGGGAACTGTTCTTCCTCAGCCTGCCGACTCCTGATGGCCGCCGGAAGATGCATGCCGTCGAGTTCGCGGCAGGGTCGCCGCCGCGTATTGGCACCCCGCACGCACTCTTCGAGTTCGATCCCGTTGACCTGCGGCTGTATTGCACCCCCGCGCGATGCTACGACGTCTCGCCCGACGGGCAACTCTTCTACACGACCCAGGCCGTTCCGGTTCCCCCTGCCCCGCCCGTCACGCACATCAGCCTCATGCCGGGGTTCGCGGAGATGGTGAAGGAGAAGGTGCCGGCGAAGTAGGGGCAAGGGACGAGGGGCGAGGGGCAAGGCGCGCGCGGGTGTCTTTTTGTTAGTCGACTGAAAATTGGACTTGACTGTTTTTCACCGCGCGCTACCATGGCCGGCATGATCTCCCGTTCGCTGTACGCCGACGCCTGGCAGGAACTGGCCGACGGGAAAGCGATGGTCTTCCTGGCGGGCCCGCGCCAGGCGGGCAAGACCACCCTGGCCCGGGCCATCGCCGACGGCTACGCCAATCGCGTCTTCGCCAACTGGGACGTCGTCACCGACCGCGCCAGGCTGCTCCGTGATCCGTACTTCTTCCAGGCCGTCGATCGGCGCGACGCCTCCAGGCCAATCGTCGTCCTCGACGAGATCCACAAGTTCCGCGGCTGGAAAGCCTACCTCAAGGGCGCCTACGACGCCTTCCACGATCAGTTCGACTTCCTCGTGACCGGCAGCGGCCGCCTCGACGTCTACCGGCGAGGCGGCGACTCGCTCGCGGGCCGCTACGCCCTCTTCCACCTCTGGCCGTTCACCCTCGCGGAGCTCGCGAACCGGCGGACAACCCTGGAGGCGTTCTGGCATGCCCCCCAGGCGGTCGTCCCGGACCACGACGGGGACGCCGAACGGATCTGGCGCAGGCTCGCGCAGTGCTCCGGCTTCCCCGAGCCATACGTTCGCGGCGCCGCGCGGTTCTACCGGCGCTGGTCCGCCTCCTACCACAGCCAGCTCGTCCGCGAGGACGTCCGCGACCTGACCGGCATCGTCTCGGTCGGCGGCGTCGAGACGCTCTTCTCGCT
>CAZBIP010000441.1:0-2919 GCA_964491885.1 uncultured Vicinamibacterales bacterium | reverse complement strand
CGTCCGCGAAGGCCGGATCATTCATCCATGCGAAAAGCGTAGAACGCCCGACGCCGGAAGCCTGGGCCGCGCCTTCAATCGTCGGCTCCGCGATCAATGCCAGGACCGCCGCCGTCCGGCGCGCCGCCGTGAGCCTGGACACCTTCGGACGTTTCGGAGCGTTCACGGCTTCGCCTTTTTGAGTTCATCGGCCGCCGCTTTAAGCCGCCGCCACCGCTCGCGAAGGGACAGCTTTTCGGGCTCAGGTTCCGGCCTGGGCTCGTCTATCGCGTGAATTGTCGGCCCCTCCGCGCCGCGTGAAGTGGTGATGATGTTCCGCTTTCGAGCTTCCCTTTTAGGGACTGCAATAATATCGGCGTGAAAGCGGCTTTCGGCTTCGGCCCGCATCACGGCCGCGTCCTCCGCAAAGGTTCCACGGCCGATACCTGAGCCCTCGAAGGGCTCCGCGTCGTCGGGGTCCTTGGCCGGGATCACGTGAACGCCCTTCACGGCCCAAAGGAAACGCCGAAGCGCGTTCACGGCTTCACCTTCGCCGCCGCGAGCTCCGCTTCAAGGCGCGCGATTTCGGCTTCAAGCTCAGCGTCCGAAGGCTCCGGCTCAGGCTCCGGCCGCCCCTTCGCCGTACCATCGGTCCCGCGAAGGTCGATAACTCGAATGACAAGCGAATCTCGCGCGCCCTCGGGCTCAGGATCGCCGTCGCGAAGGACTATTACTTTCATCGAGCCTTTCGGCTCCGGATCAAGCCGCTTTTCGATAGCCTCAAGCCGCTTTTCGATGGTGAGCTTCAATTTGACCCCCTAAAGGCGAATGGGCGAAAACCGCCCTTTTTGAGCACAAAACGGGATTAAAGGCCCGTTTTTAAGTGCTTTTTGGGATGGATAACGGCCCCTTGTGTCCCAAATAAGGGACAATGGGCCTAAATAATGCCTAGATAATTTTCCCGTTTGTGGAAAATGCTATATATAAACAGTTTACGAGTCATATCTAGTTGACATAAACACTATTATACGACACAAGGGAAACTGCCTATGTGTCGCCATTCATGCGCCGGATATGTTTCAGCAAAGCCGCCGCGGAAACGCCCAGGGTCCGCGCGTGAGCCCTCAGCCCTTCGGCCTTGATATTCGCCTCTAAAAGCTCCAAGGGAATGTCCGATAATGATCCGCGCTTCGTCGTCCTGGGCCGCGGCTTGATCCCGTAGTCGATCAAGGCCGCCCGCGCTATGTCCTTAGAGCATCCCAGGGCCGCCGCCGCGTCGCGAAGGGACAGCCGCCCGCGCACGTAAAGCCGGACAAGCTCAGCCTTCGCCGGACGCGGCCCGATAGCCGGACGGCCCCGCTTCGGCTTCACCTTCACCGGATATGGATTTCTCATGCTGTCCCCCGCGCCCGTATAGGCCAAAACCGCGTAGGAAGCCCGTAGAGCGACGATCTTCCGCGCCGAATGGTAAAGTCCGCGGTCATTTTCGGCCCTTCCCCTGGTGGAACGCTCAAAAGGCAAGCCCCTTTAGATATATCCAAGCCGCCGAATCGCGGGCCATGAGCTGACGAGATAGCCCTTTCACTTCTGTATCATTGATACAGGAGTGTTTTCCGGGCTTTTAGCCTGTCTTTCCGGTCTAAAGGTGTCAAAAATGGTGAGACAATAGTAACTCTTCAAGGGGAGTTCTCCGAAATGGGGGGTCCTTCTTTGCCGGGAGCGGTTTCGCGTTTGTCGAACACGGTTTTGACGGCTTCAATCGCCGTCGTCCGTTTCCCCCCCTGAGCGTCCAGGGCTTGTCTAAACTCATCGGGCCGGAGGACGTTCCGGATCGCCGCGTCAAAGTCCTCAACGGATCGGCCATCGCGAAGGACCGCGCCTTCGCGCCGCGTCCAAGGCCAGGTTACCTTGATCGACTTTGAGAATTTCCCGACCTGATACGGCCGCCCGCGCCGGACAATCCCCAGGACCCGAAGCTCCATGAGATAGCGGTTATATGTCCTCCATGAGCTCCAGGCCGCAAGCCGATTCCAGGGCAAGCCAACGGAGATCCGCTCCCTTCGAGGATTCATAAACATTATGAGCTTGTGAAGGAACCGGGAGCGCGGAAGGTTTCCTTTCGTCGCCTGGATGATTTCTAAAAGGTCGGGCTTCGTGATATAGCCTTCATGTGCGAGCGCGGGGCGATCCGGAAGGACGCGCCCAAAGTCATAGCGTCCCCAAATTGCCGTCGCCTGTCGCGTGATGTGCAGCCGGACGGCCCGCGGGCTTCGCGTGATGTCCTTTGAAAAGCCGTTGTGCCGCCGCGTGATCCAGGCCCAGGTTATCGCCTCCGCGGATTCTTGCGGGACGTTCCCGCGCCACAAGGCCATGAGAATTTGGAATTGAGCCTCGGAGCGCGTGCCGGGAGCTTGAAGGCCATGCTCGAAGAGCTCCGCGGCCGCCGCGACGCGCGGGACCGCGGGCTTTCCTATCACCGGAATTTCAAGCGCGAGTTGAGCTCCGCGGACCGTCCGAATGTCCAGAGGATCGAGCTTCCCGAAGAAATGGATCGCGCTTTCCCAAGACGCGATCCCTCGGCAGTCCTCATCGGCCGGGACTTGATTCGGGCCGAAGGGAAGCCGGACCGCGTGCCGCCATTGTGGATATACCTCAATCCGGTTAGCGCGCGCGAAGTCTCGAAAGATCGTCCCTAAGAGCCCGACGCTCGGAGGACGCCCGTTATACTCCGGACGGAAAAGTACGTGATAAGAGCCCGGACTTTCGCTTGTGAAGAGCATAGAATTTCCGGAGCCCAGGTCAAGAGCCCCGCGAATATCCGCGACCTCGGCCGGGTCCCTGTCGTCTATGTCCAACACACCGTAAAGCGGATAGGCCGCGCCCAAGACGCCGACAGCGTATTGTCCCTCAAGGTGTGCTTTGATAGGTCGATCCGTGAGC
>CAZBIP010000440.1:0-2923 GCA_964491885.1 uncultured Vicinamibacterales bacterium | reverse complement strand
GAGGGCGCGACCATCTGCATGGTCACGCACGACCCGCGCTACGCAGACTGCGCCGAGCGCACCATCCACCTCTTCGACGGGCGGCTGGTCGAAGAAGCCACCGCCGTCGTCTGAGGTGCGGCGTGCGCCCGCGCCGCTGACGCCGGCAGGCCGGACGACGCGGGCCGGCTCCCCTTCACGCCGTGCGTCGTCGCGCCAGGGCGATCAGGGGATTCCGAGCCAGCGGCGCAAGCCGTCATCGACGCGCTCGAGTTCCTGCGCGTCGCATTCTCCGATCTCGCTGGTCACGGCGGTCCGGGGGACACTCACGATCTTGTCGATCATCACCTGAGAGACGCTCCGCAGCCCCGTACGGGGCCCGGGGGGCAGGGTGAGCCGGAAGAGGGGCGCGTCGACGCACTCGGAGGTGATGGGGCACACCGTCACGCTGCTGTGGGTCGGGTTGAACAGGTCGGCCTGCACGACGAGCGCCGGCCGCGGCTTTCCGGTGTACGCCCCGCGCGCGGCGACGACGACGATCGCGCCGCGCTTCACTTCCAGCCTCTGGTGTCGGCGGCGTGCTGGGTGAACTCGAGGGCGTCCCGCTCCGAGCGGCGGCGGCTCACGAGCAACGACTGCCGACGGGCCTCCCGCGCCGGGTCCTCGGGCGGCGCGCCGTCGGCGAACGTCCGTTCCAGCGCTTCGCGCAGCACGCGGCTCTTGGTCTTCCGTGCCCGGCGCGCCTGCTGCTCGATCCGTCGATCGAGACCTGGCGGCACGCGCAGCGTCAACACGACGGATCGTTCGGCAGTCGCCATGTGTTCCTCCGGGAGAAGTCACGAATACACTACAGTATACTCCGGGCGGAGCGAGGCGAACGGCGAGCCGGACGTTCCGCGTCGTGCCCCCTGTCCGAGGCGCGCTAGGCGCGCGGGACGGCGCCGGACTACACTGTGCGCCGCGGCGCGCGGCCCGGCAGCGCTGGAGTCCGGCCCGCCCCGCCGCCCCGTCCACCACCACCACGCGAGGACTCCCGTGCCGACCGCGAAGACACCCCTGCTGAAGCGACTCCACATGCCGCACACCCTCGTGGTGGTGATGGCGCTGGTCCTCTTCGTGCTCGTGCTCTCGTGGGTCGTCCCCTCCGGCGAGTACGAGCGCGTGAAGGTCCAGACGAGCGCGGGCGAGCGCTCCGTCACCGTGTCGGGCACCTACAGGCAGGTGGAGAAGGTCTACCTGGGCCCGGAAATGGTCCTGATGGCGCCGATCAAGGGCTTCCTCGACGGGGCGCTGCTGATCGGCTTCCTGCTCGTGATCGGCGGCAGCTTCGGCGTCCTGCAGGAAACCGGCGCGGTGGAATTCGGGATCAGGCGCATGACCGCGTCGTTCTCGCGGCACCCGCGTCTCGAGAAGTTGATGATCCCCGCGCTGATGCTCGTCTTCTCGCTGGCTGGGTCGGTGTTCGGCATGGCCGAAGAGACGATTCCCTTCGTGCTCATCTTCATTCCCCTGGCGCGGGGCCTGGGCTACGACTCGATCGTCGGCGCGGCCATTCCGTTCCTTGGCGCGGCCTCCGGGTTCGCCGCGGCCGTCCTGAACCCGTTCACCGTCGGCATCGCCCAGAGCATCGCCGACGTGCCGCTGTATTCGGGCATGGGCTACCGCCTGGTGACGTGGGCCATCGGCACGGCCGTCATCATCGCGTTCGTGATGCGCTACGCCGCCAGGGTCAAGGCCAACCCCGAGATCAGCCCGGTCCGCGACATCGACCTCGAACGGGAGTCGCACCAACCCGGCGGCGCCGCCGGCGAGGAAGGCTGGAACGTCCGCCACGCGGTCACGCTCGCCGCGTTCGCCGCCTCGATGGTCCTGCTCGTCGTCGGCGTGCTGGCCTGGCAGTGGTTCATCGACGAGATCGCAGCGCTCTTCCTGGGCATCGGCATCGTCCTGGGGCTCGTGGGCGGGCTGGGGCCCAGCCGCATCGCGAAGACGTTCGTGACCGGCGCCAAGGACATGGTGGGCGTGGTCTTCATCATCGCCTGCGCCCGCGCCCTGCTCGTCATCGCGCAGGACGCGCGGATCATGGACACGATCCTCTACGGCGCGTCCGAGACCCTGTCGGCGCTGCCCCTGGGCGTCATCGCGCAGCTGATGTTCCTCATCCAGTGCGTGATCAACTTCTTCATCCATTCCGGGACCGCGCAGGCCGCGCTGACGATGCCCATCATGGCGCCGCTGGCGGACCTCGTCGGCCTCACGCGCCAGACGGCCGTCTACGCCTTCCAGCTCTGCGAGTTCATCAACCCCATCCTCCCGACGAGCGCGGTGACGATGGGCGTGCTGGGCGCGGCGAAGATCCCGTGGGAGCGGTGGGCGCGCTGGTTCCTGCCGCTGATGCTGATCCTGGTGGTGCTGAGCTTCCTGCTGCTGATTCCGCCCGTGCTGCTCTTCGAGTGGAACTGAGCGGAGGCCGGGCTGCTAGGGCCTGACCGGCCGGCACATCGCGTCGTAAAGCGCCTCGGGCGACACGCCCAACTCGGCAGCCGCTTCGCCGAGCGTCTTCGACGCGTCGGTGATTGTCAGGCCGCGCCCACGCGCATTGGCTGCCGCCTCGGCGGGATCGAGCGGGATCCGCGCGCACAGTTCCCTGACGCTCATCCGGTCGGCGTTGGAGGCGGGAGGAGGCGCGGCGACGGCGAACCGTCCTTCCTTGACGGCGGAGCGCAGGTCGTTCAGCGCGGTGAAAGGCTGCCAGTTCGCCAGCGAACCGGCCGTGACGAACCCGACGGCAACGAGGGCCGCCACGAACTCCGGGCGCAGGCGGAGATGCCGGCGCGGCGCGCGAGGCAGCCGCGCGGACACGGCCGCCGCGATCGCGTTCCAGTTGTGCCAGGCGTGCGCCAGCGCGGCCGCCAGGAACAGCGAGACCGACGCGATGTGCAGC
>CAZBIP010000439.1:0-2928 GCA_964491885.1 uncultured Vicinamibacterales bacterium | reverse complement strand
TGCCCAACTTCGCGCTGCCGAAGCAGTTCGTCGTCGTGCCGGAGATCCCGAAGATGTCGAGCGGGAAGATCGACTTCCGCACGCTCACGGAAACCGTGCGCGGGCTCGTGCAGCGAACGTGAGCCGCGCGGTCGCCGGCGCCGCTACGCGCCCTATCGCGTAATGCGGATGGGGACCAGTTCCTGGACCTGTTCCGGGCCGAGCTTCGCGCGGACGCGCAGCAGGTAGGTCCCCTGGCCCAGGCTGCCGACGGGCAGCTCGAACCTGGCGATGCCCTGCTCCGGCGCGGGCACCGGGAGCGCCGTCAGTTCCTTGCCTTCCCGGGTGAGCACGTGCGCGACGAGTTCCAACGTGAATCCCGGGCTCTCGCCGTAGCACTCGACGGCGACGAGCACCCGATCGCCCTGTCCGAACTGGCGGACCGCCGTCGGAACCGGGTCGGCCGCCGACTGGATGGCGCGCCACTCCGGCAGCGACCGCGACCGGTAGAGGCGCGGCGAAGACATCGACACGGGTGACGCGCCCCAGTCGGGCGCGGTCAGCGGGGTCACCCACCGGTCGATCTCCGATCCGTCCGCGGCGCGCGCGGCGAAGCGCAGCGAGAAGGTCCCGGCGCCGGCCTCGAAGACGGCGGCCTTCCGTGGCGTCTTCCCGGTCACCGGCGCCGGCAGCGACTGGACCGGCGAAGCGGGGGTGTCGCCCGCCGCCAGGAACTCGACGTCCAGACTCGCGACCGGGACCTTCGGCGGAGGCTCGACGGGGTCCCAGACGGCCACGACCCTGGTTCTGTTGCCGGGGATCCGCGACACGCCCGTCCAGAGATCCACCGGGCGCCGGCTCTGCTCCTGCCGGGCGAGGGTCTGCAGCGCGCCGGCGACCTGGGGCTCGATCACGCGCGAGGACGCCTCGGCGGCCCGCTCCAGTTCCTTCGCGCTCGGCGCGAAGTAGCCCTGTCGCGCGATCACGTGGGTGCCGGATCGCTTCACCTTCACGCTGATCTTGTGGTACTTGCCGTCGTCCTCGGTTCGAGTCGGCGTGTAGCCGAGGATGTAGTACGCGGTGCTGTCGTCGAAGACCCGCTCGAGGCCGCCCGCGAAGTTGTTGGTGTTGATGATCGGGCGCCCGCCGGTTTCCGCCGCGAGCTGGTAGAGCGTGTTCTTGTCGCCGAGCCGGCGTTCCAGCGTCAGGCCGACGGGGTCGAGGGGATAGATCGTGACGTTGCCGCGGTTCGCGGCGTCGATGACCTCGCGCATCTGGTCCTGGAGGTCGGCCTCGCGCGTGGCGAAGAACGTCGGGGGGCCCTGGCTGACGAAGATGATGGCCTTCCGGCCCTCCTTGATGCCGCCCAGCTTCACGGTCAGGGCGGCCAGCGCCGACAGCGTCACCTGGGCGCGCACGCGCCGGATGTCGCTCCGCATCAGCTGGGCTTCCTCCATCGGGCTCTTGATCGGGAAGATCTCGCCCTGGCGCCCTTCGAACGCGTTGATCGCGCGCTGCAGCTCGGACTTCGACCGCGTGAAACGGAGCGAGTCCAGCGTCGTCAGCGGCTCCATGATGGCGACGAGATCCGTCGGCCACAACTGCTCGACGAAGAGCGTGAGGCCCTTCCTGAGCGGCATGGTGATCTGCGGCGCGCGGTCGATGTGGTAGTCGTCGAGGAAGAGCGCGAAGACGCGGACGTCCTCGCGGGCGGCCTCTGCCTCGGCCTGCTCCTGCGACCGGATTTCCAGGGAGGTCTCGTCGCCGACCGGCCGCTGGCCGTCCAGCTTGATGAACTGCAGCTGATCGACCGTCTGCGGCACCCCGTCCTCGGTCACCTCGAAGTCGGCGGGCGTCAGATCCGAGACCGGCTGGTCGCCCTTGCCGGTGACCGTCACGTCCACGCGGACCACGCGCACCGCGGCCCTGAACACGGGCGGGCGCTGCTGGGCCGTGTCCTGGGGCGGCGCCTGCTGCGCGCCGGCCGGCTGCTGGCCAGCCGCGGGCTGCTGCTGGCCCGCGACGGGCTGCGGCGTTGTGGCAGGCTGTTGGGCCGCGGTGGGCTGCTGGGCTGCAGTGGGCTGCTGGGCCGCCGACGCCGGCCGCGGGTCCTGGGGCGGCGCCTGTTGCGCGGAAGGCCGGCACGGCCCGCCCGCAAGCGTCGCGGCCACGACGGCGGCGAGCACGGCGGCGCACCCGCGCGCCGGCGGGAGGAGGCGGCCGCGACTGTTGCCCATACCGGCATTGTAGTCCGGGTCCGGGCGCTATACTCGGCGTCATGGCGCTTGCCGCGCACACCGTCGTCACGGACTCCGGCCTCGGCGGCCTCGCCGTCTGCGCCGCCCTCGAGCGGGGCCTGCGCCGGCCCGGCCGGTCGGAGCCCGTCCGGCTGACGTACTTCAACGCATGGCCGTTCGACGATCGCGGCTACAACGATCTCGCCGACGTGCCCGCCCGGGCGCGCGTGTTCGACGCCGCGCTCGCGCGCATCCGGGCGCTGCAGCCCGATCGCATCGTCATCGCCTGCAACACGCTGTCGGTGCTCTACCCGCACACGTCGTTCAGCCGCGGCGCCGCGGTGCCCGTGCGCGGCATCGTCGAGGCCGGCGTCGCGTGGTTCGCGGAGCGCGTGCTCGCGGACGCCGGCTCCTCCATCGTGCTCGTCGGCACGAAGACCACCATCGAGTCAGGCGTCCACCTGGATGGGCTCGTCTCGCGCGGGATCGACGCGGCACGCATCGCCGCCGTCCCGTGCCACGGCCTGGCGGCCGCCATCGAGCGCGACGTGGACGGGCCGCGTGCCGCCGAACTGCTGGCCGAGTGCGCGGACCGGACCGCCACCGCTGCCGCGCCGGGAGGGATGCTGTACCTGGGCCTGTGCTGCACGCACTACGGGTACGTCGCGGAACGCTTCGCGGACGCGCTCGCGGCGCGGTCGGGCCGTTCCGT
>CAZBIP010000438.1:0-2938 GCA_964491885.1 uncultured Vicinamibacterales bacterium | reverse complement strand
CCACCTCTCCGCGGCCCGAATCGCCTCCGAGGTACATTACCCGGTGCCAGACTACCGCCAGTCGGCCCTCGCCGGACGCGCACCCTCTGAAGAGCTCCCCGCAACCGAGGCGGCCTGCCGGGAGGTCCTCTCCCTGCCCTGTTTCCCGGAGATGTCCGATAAGGAGGTCGACACCGTGGCCGAGGCCGTCAACCGGTGGGAGCCCCCGTGTACTCCCTGATCATCCCAGTCTACAAGAACGAGGGTTCCATTTCGGAGCTCCTCGACGCCGTCGCCCGACTGAATGCCCGCCTCACCTATGAGTTGGAGGTTGTCTTCGTCGTTGATGGGAGTCCGGACCGGAGCTATGCGCTCCTTGAGGCCGCGCTGAAGGAGTCTGGCGTCCGCGCCCAACTCCTCGCGCTCTCCAGGAACTTCGGCTCCTTCCCCGCCATTCGCGCAGGGCTTGCGGCGGCGGAAGGGCCACTCTTCGCGGTCATGGCCGCCGATCTACAGGAGCCGCCTGAGCTTGCCGAGGAGTTCTTTCGGATCCTCTCGAAGGGGGAGGCAGACGTCGTTATCGGGACGCGCGAGGGTCGCGATGACCCATTTCTGAGCCGCATCGCGGCCGGCGTGTTCTGGGGCCTCTACCGCAAGCTCGTGCTACCGGACATGCCCCCCGGCGGCGTCGACGTGTTCGGCTGCAACCTCGCGTTCCGCAATGAGCTGCTGCGCCTCGAGGAGACCCACACCTCGCTCGTCGGCCTCCTCTTCTGGCTCGGCTTCCGGCGCACCGTGGTCCCCTACCGGCGGCTGGCGCGCCGGCACGGAAGCTCGGCGTGGACGTTCCGGCGCAAGTTCCGATACCTGCTGGACAGTGTCTTCGCGTTCACTGACCTCCCGCTTCGGGTGCTGACCGGCATCGGTGCGCTCGGGGTGGGGCTAAGCATGGTGCTGGGCCTCCTGGTAGTGGCGGCGCGCCTGACGGGTGGCATCGGGGTGCCCGGTTACGCAGCCACGGCCATCCTGGTCCTTTTCTTCGGGGCACTGGGACTCCTCGCCAACGGGCTTGTCGGGTCCTATGTCTGGCGGACGTACGAGAACTCGAAGGCGCGTCCCAACGCCATCGTGATGAGGACGACCACCTATGCGCGGGCAGCGAGCGATGCCCGCACGGTCAGAGGAGATTAACGCATGACCCACTTCGTGCACGCGCAAGGGATATGCGAGTCTGAGCATGTTGGGGAAGGCACACGGATCTGGGCCTTTGCCCACGTGCTTCCAGGCGCTCGCATCGGTGCCGACTGCAACCTCTGCGACCACGTCTTCGTCGAGAACGACGTGCTGGTAGGCGACCGGGTCACAGTCAAGTCCGGCGTCCAACTCTGGGACGGCGTGAGGCTTGAGGACGACGTCTTCGTGGGCCCGAACGCCACCTTCACCAACGACCCCTTTCCACGGAGCAAACGGTACCCCGAGCGCTTTGGAGAGTCGCGCGTCTGCAAGGGTGCGTCCATCGGAGCCAATGCCACGATCCTCCCGGGCGTGACAATCGGCCGGCGGGCGATGGTCGGCGCTGGCGCCGTAGTCACCCACGACGTACCGCCGAACGCCGTCGTCGTGGGCAACCCTGCCCGGATCATCGCTTACGTCGACGGGGACAAGTACCGGGACGCGGAGCCTCAGCCCTCGCAACCTGCCGGTTTGGCAACGATCCCAACCGCCGTGCGCGGAGTTACGCTGCACCGGCTCAAAGCCGTCACCGATCTCCGCGGCAGCATCACGGTCGGGGAGATCGATCGCGACCTTCCTTTTCAGCCGCATCGCTGGTTCATCGTCTACGACGTCCCGAGCACCAAGACCCGCGGCGCGCACGCCCACCGCACCTGCCACCAGTTTCTGATCGCAGTCCGGGGCTCATGCGCTGTCGTCGCCGATGACGGACAGCGCCGGCAGGAGTTCCTACTGGACTCACCAGAACTTGGACTCTACCTGCCGCCGATGGTGTGGGGCATCCAGTACAAATACACGCCGGATGCCGCCCTGCTGGTCTACGCCTCGCACCCCTACGATGCGGCAGACTACGTCCGCGACTACGATACCTGGCTGGCAGAGCTCGGGGGCCCACGCTGAGCCGCCGACGATGGGGGCGCAATTCGCGCGATTCCTGGTCGGGGGTGTTGGCAACACCCTTGCGACGTACGCGCTCTACCTTGCCCTTCTGACAATCCTCGACTACCGGCTCGCATATACCGCAGCCTATGCATCGGGTATCCTGCTCGCCTACTGGATCGGGCTGCGGTTCGTCTTCCGGGAGCGCGGATCGTGGTCCAAGCTCCGTCGCTTCCCGTTGGTGTACGGAGCACAGTACATCCTGGGGGTCGCCGTCGTGGTCGCCGTCGTAGACGGCCTCGGCGTCCCCGCCTCGCTCGGCCCGGTTGCGGCCGTTGCAGTCTCGATCCCGGTAACCTTCCTCTTGAGCCGATGGATACTGACTGGCGGACCGGCGGAGCGTCATCCGGCAGAGGCAACACCGCCCGCTCCGTCTCGGCCCCACGACTGAACTGCCAACCAGGGGCGTCGAAAAAGCCCAATCGATACGCAACTCACGGAACCCCTCAGCGGAACCCGCCACGCAAACCGTGTTCGACTACCAGTTGCGCCAAAGCCCCTTGCTGGCGGCCGCATCCGATGAAGTAAGAAAATCGTCCAAGCACGCTCTTCAGGGCCTCACAGACGGAGACTCAGGGGCACTCATTCGTTACCGACTCAAGCATCAGAGCCACCCTCGACTCTGGCTCGTCTACGATCTTCCAGTGTGCATGCGCCGGCGCGAGCGCCAGCGCAACCCCTCTCGTCCGCCTTGGTTTCACGCCCTTTAGCAGAAATCAGACACCCTCGCATCCTACATTCCGCACATCGCGGGCGCGATTTGGTGTGAATTTCCCCGCCTACGCGG